>DBFADZ010000007.1:0-5660 GCA_048195375.1 Collinsella sp. | reverse complement strand
ACCCACCATATATTGCAAAACACCCCCAAGCATATGTTCGAAAACACAATATGTTGTGTTTACAGCAACAGCGGGATGCCACCTGTAGAACCACGCCCGCGAACCTCAACCTTCAAGTTGACCTTGAGGCGATTTTTACGTCCCTTTACACGCCGTTCACATCGCCCCCAAACTCCCCCACCCAAGGCACGTGCGGCCCACCACCGCGACGACAAGTGGCGAAAAATGGGACGGGCCCCAGATTGCCCATGCGCGCGCAAAAGCACGCCGCGGCAATCTGGGGCCCGTCCCCAAATACCTATAAATATGCAGGCCAGCGATGTGTTAACGATGTGCCAGCGGGTGCGCCGCCAGATAGACCTCGGTCAGTTGCGTACGATCGACATGCGTGTAGACCTGCGTGGTCGATATATCGGCATGCCCCAAGATCTCCTGTAGCACACGGAGGTCTGCGCCGCCCGCAAGCATATGGGTGGCAAAGGAGTGGCGCAAGGTATGGGGATGGAGCCCCACCAGCCCCACCTGACGCCCATACCGCTCGCATATCGCATGCACGGCCTGGCGCGACAGGCGACGTCCGTTCTTATTTAAAAAGACCGCCGAGGTCTCGGTTCCGCGGGCATGGGCCGCCAAGCGAGAACGTCCCTCAGTTACATAGAGCGTCAGAGCTCGCGCCGCGCTTCCCACCAGTGGGGACAGGCGTTCCTTTGAGCCCTTACCGCGAACGAGTACAAAGCCATCGTCGATATGGATATCGCCCACATCGAGCCCAACCAGCTCACTCACACGCAAACCGCATCCGTAGAGCACTTCCAAGATGGCATGGTCGCGCAAGCCCATCTCGCCCTCGGGGAAATCTTGATCGAGCAGCGCCGAGACATCCTCCACCGATAGATACTCCGGCAAACGCTCGGCCTTTTTAGGAAGGCGCAACGCCGCCGTTGGATTTTGGGCCACAGCCCCATCGCGCACCAAAAAGGCATGCAGGCCCTTCACGGCCGCAAGCGCACGCTCCACCGAGGCATCGGAATAGCCCCCATCGCGACGGTCGGCGACAAAGCCCTCCACGACCTGACGGGTCACCTCTTCAAAAGACACAATACCCGCCCGCTCCAGATAGGCGCAGTACGTCGTCAGGTCACGACGATAGGCCGCAATCGTGTTGCGCGCCAAACCCCGCTCGACCGCGAGGTAATCGAGATACTCCCCCGCCGCCACGGCGAGCGACGAGGGAGTAACTTCGGTATGTTCCTTATTCTCCGGCACCCTTAGTCCGTAGCAAGGTTCATGGGCGTCACCTGCAGACGGTCGACACCCTCGTGCTGGCCGATCGAAGCGCGCACGAACTCGCGGAACAGCGGCTGCGGGTTGGTCGGGCGGCTCTTGAACTCGGGATGAGCCTGGGTTGCCACATACCACGGATGCACGTCGCGCGGCAGCTCGACCATCTCGACCAGGCGCTCGTCGGGCGACAGACCTGAGATAACCAAACCGGCGTCCTCGAGCTGGTCGCGGAAGGCATTGTTGAACTCAAAACGGTGACGGTGACGCTCGTAGACGAGTTCCTCGCCATATGCCTCGCGAGCGAGGGTATCGGCGGCGAGCTTGCACGGATAGGCACCCAGGCGCATGGTGCCGCCCTTCTCGGTCACGTCCTCCTGCGAGCTCATCAGATCGATGACGCTATACGGACCGTCCGGATCAAACTCGGAGGAGCTGGCACCGGCAAGGCCAACGACATTGCGGGCGAACTCGCACACGGCGACCTGCATACCCAGGCAAATGCCCAGATACGGAATCTTGTGCTCACGGGCAAACTCGGCCGCGAGGATTTTGCCCTCCAGGGCGCGCTTGCCAAAGCCGCCGGGAACCAGGATGCCCGAGGCGTCGCCCAGAACCTCGGAGACATTCTGCTCGTCGAGGCTCTCGCCGTCGACCAGCTGGACGTCCACATGGCGATCGTAGAAGACGCCCGCATGGTGCAGGGCCTCGATAACCGACAGGTACGCATCGGGCAGCTGCGTGTACTTACCCACGACGGCGATCTTCACCTTGTCGGCGTGATGGTTGGCGTGATTCTGTTTGCGCAGGAACTCGTTCCACTCGCTCATGTCGCGCTCACGCGGGTCCAGACCCAGGCGCTCGCAAATGCGCAGGTCAAAGTCCTGCTCGGCAAGCAGCTGCGGAACATCGTAAATGCTCGCGCAGTCCTCGTTGGTAAAGACGCAATCGGTGTCGACGTCGCAGAAGCTTGCGATCTTTCCGCGGATAGCGTCATCGATATGGTGGTCGGAGCGCAGCACGATGATATCGGGCTGGATGCCAAAGCTGCGGAGCTCCTTGACGGAATGCTGCGTGGGCTTGGTCTTGACCTCGTGGGCGGCGGCGATATAGGGAACGAGCGACACGTGGATGTAGCAGACGTTCTCGGGGCCAGCCTCCTTGCGGTACTGGCGGATGGCCTCGACAAACGGCTGCGACTCGATGTCGCCGATCGTGCCGCCCAGCTCGGTGATGACCACATCGGAGCCGGTCTGCTCCTCGATGCGGCGGAACTTGTCCTTAATGGCGTTGGTGACGTGCGGAATCACCTGCACGGTGCCGCCCAAAAAGTCGCCGCGACGCTCGCGGGCGATCAAGCTCTTATAGATCGCGCCGGTCGTAAAGTTGGAATCGCGGGTCAGGTTCTCATCAATAAAGCGCTCGTAATGACCCAGGTCCAGGTCGGACTCGTAACCATCCTCGGTAACGAAGACCTCACCATGCTGGAAGGGGCTCATGGTACCGGGGTCGACGTTCAGATACGGGTCGGCCTTCTGCATCGTTACTTTGTAGCCACGCGACTTGAGCAGACGGCCCAGCGAGGCCGCGGTGATACCCTTGCCCAGGGACGAAACCACGCCACCGGTTACGAACACATGCTTGGTCATATTGAGTTACCTGCGCTTCCCGTAGAAGTTGTTTATCCACATCTTACGGGTCTTCATTGTAATACTCGCGCCGCGGACCGTTCGCAATTTTTCTCGCGTGCGATTGCATTTCTCAATCTTGAAACAAAACGCCGCCCGGTTTCCCAGGCGGCGTCGCTGTGGCAAGGGTTACATGCTGCTATCGATCAGCAACCTCGTCCTCAAGCATTTCTTGAACGAGCATGCCGGTACGGACGCCCTCAAGATACCACTCGCCACGTTCGGTGAGGCAAATGCCATTTGCAAGCTGACCGCCGTCGTCGCTATAACGCGAGACGACATCAATCATGCCTTCGGAATCCAAGCGATCGATTGCGGCGCGGACACGATACGGCGAAACCCCCACGCGCTCGGCAAGCGTTTTGCGCGAGAAACCATACGGCCCGCCATTGTCTTCGGTTTGCTGGTCGATCTCCATCAACACCAGCACCTCGACACGCTTCATATCGTTGACACTCGCACGACCCTTGCCCGCCATAGCAGCCTCCTCAAACCGAGCACGAGCATCTAACGCGCCGTGCGCGACCGACACACCTCACGATGGCAGGTAATATCCATCATGCGGCATCCCGCTAAGGATGAAACAGTTACGGTTATTGTATACCGCTCAAATTGTTTCTAGGCAGGTAAACAGCTATTTTTCGCCGAAATAGGCGCTTTATTGATCAAAAAGCCGTACCGGGCGCTAACCCGATACGGCCAAAATGCAATGCAATTACCGCGGTGCTTCAAACTTAGCGATGGAAGAAACCGCGGCGCTCAAACTTGGGCTCGCAGCACACGTTGATACCCAGTTTGCGCAGTACCGTCTCGTCCGTCGGCGAGATAATCACGCTAAAGAAGGCATCGCAACCGCGCAGCTGCTCCAGGCCCGAAAGGACGCGAGCGGCCGTCTCACTCGTGGCCGAGGTGATCGACAGCGCCATAAGCGTCTCGTCGGTGTGGAGGCGCGGGTTTTTGCTGCCCAGGAAATGCGTCTTGAGCTTGCTGATGGGCTCGATCGCCTCATCGCTGATAACCTCGAGCTCAAGGTCGACGCCCGAGACGTGCTTGAGGGCGTTCATAATGAGCGAACTTGCGGCGCCCAGGCGCGTGGAGGTCTTACCGGTCACCACGGAGCCATCGGGCATGACCATGGCACCCACGGGACCACCCGTCAGTTGCTCCCTGGTGAGGGCCGCCGAGCGCGCCGGTGAGTAGTTCTTATCGATGCCGGCTTTCTTCATAATAATCTTGAGACGGTCGACTTGCTCATCGCCCACGCCGGTACGGCGCACATTTTCGACCGCGGTAAAGTAGCGGCGGACAATCTCCATCTTGGAAGCGTCGCGGCAGGCATCGTCATCGGTGATGGCAAAGCCGACCATATTGACGCCCATGTCCGTAGGGCTCTGGTAGGGGCTCTTGCCCAGGATCTTTTCCATCAGGGCACGGACTACCGGGAAGGCCTCGACGTCGCGGTTGTAGTTGACCGTGGTCTTGTTGTAGGCCTCAAGGTGGAACGAATCGATGATATTGGCGTCGTCGAGGTCAGCCGTGGCGGCCTCGTAGGCAATATTGACCGGATGCGTCAGAGGAAGATTCCAGACCGGGAAGGTCTCGAACTTGGCATAGCCGGCGGCGGTACCGTGCTTATGCTCGTGATACAGCTGCGAGAGGCAAGTAGCGAGCTTGCCCGAGCCGGGGCCGGGTGCCGTCACGACAACGAGCGGACGCGTGGTCTCGACAAACTCGTTCTTGCCGTAGCCATCGTCGGACACGATCAGATCGACATCGTGCGGATACCCCTCGATGGGATAGTGCAGCTTGGCGGGAATACCGAGCGCGTTCAAGCGGTTGCGGAACACATCGGCAGCAGGCTGGCCGGCGTACTGGGTGATGACCACAGCCGCGACGGCAAAGCCGTTGCCGCGGAACAGGTCAACCAGGCGCAGCACATCCTCGTCATAGGTAATGCCAAGGTCACCACGAGCCTTGTTTTTCTCGATGTGGTTCGCGTTGATCGCGATGATAACCTCGACATCGTCGGCGATGCTCTTGAGCATGCGGAACTTGCTGTCCGGTTCAAAACCCGGCAGCACGCGGCTCGCATGATAGTCATCGAACAGCTTGCCGCCAAACTCCAAATAGAGCTTGCCACCAAACTGTGAGATGCGCTCCTTAATGTGAGCAGCCTGCAGCTCGATATACTTCGCGTTGTCGAAACCCTGGCGCATATATGGCTCCCGTCCCGTTTCCATTTAATGTTCTAGGCGATTATAACGGAGCCCGCCCTCCCCGATACCCAGACCATCAACAGGCACCAACCAAACATCCGTCAAACCTCTTGTCGGACATATTTGGTGCAAACTAACCTGACCCCATTGCACCGCCCCATAACACCAACAATGGCAGCGCCGCAGGTGGAGCAAAAGTCAGACACTATGACCCAATCCGAGGGCACGGAAACGACAGGAGCCCCCGCTCGTGACCGCGGGTCGGGGCTGCGACAATGTTGTTGAAGTGCCAGAGGCGCAGCCGCGCCGCAACGAGGTTGGGAGGCTCCCGTGTCTAGATATTCTACCGCCTTCGGAATGGACGTACACCTCAGGTCCACCACCGTCTGCGCGCTCGACGCGGAGACGGGCGAGGCCGTGGCGAGGAGGTTCCGCGGCAACCCCTGGGGCGAGGTCGCGGAGTGGATGTCGGGCT
>DBFADZ010000006.1:0-40629 GCA_048195375.1 Collinsella sp. | reverse complement strand
AGCCCGACATCCACTCCGCGACCTCGCCCCAGGGGTTGCCGCGGAACCTCCTCGCCACGGCCTCGCCCGTCTCCGCGTCGAGCGCGCAGACGGTGGTGGACCTGAGGTGTACGTCCATTCCGAAGGCGGTAGAATATCTAGGCACGGGAGCCTCCCAACCTCGTTGCGGCGCGGCTGCGCCTCTGGCACTTCAACAACATTGTCGCAGCCCCGACCCGCGGTCACGAGCGGGGGCTCCTGTCGTTTCCGTGCCCCTGGATTGGGTCATAGTGTCTGACTTTTGCTCTACCTGCGGTGTTGGCGGCGCAGCTAATTTAGAATGGGGCTCTTTTAGCTACCCGCAAAGTAGTCGTTGGGGACGTTCTTGTTTGACTAGCCGTTTAAGAACGTCCTCAACGACTACCCGGGGGAGTTGCCTTACCTCGTGGCGGTCTTCTAGCTGAAAACCAAGTGAGTAGGCTTTTTGCAGGAGGCCAAGCACGCCCCAAAACGCCACAGCTCTGACCTGCATTTTTATAGATCATTTGTCGCGATGTGCTCGGCAGGTTCAAAAAAGTCTACTCACTTGTATCTGAGACGCACCAGATTGGCAAAAACTGCCGCGAAAGGGCCCCTGGTCCCTTCGCGGCGGTTATACGCCTCTGGTTTTGCGACCGTTTTGCCCGCTTGTTATTCGCTGTAGCGGGTGGCTATGGCAGCTTGCACCATTCCGGCGCTCATGAGGTAGGTCACCAGGAAGTAGCCACCGTATGCTGCCAGGAAGATTGCACAGGTGAGGCCCACGGTGCCGCCTATGCTCATGTTGCCGAACGTGCTCACCAGCTCGATGATCACCTTGAGCGCCACAAAGGAGTGAGCCAGCCCCACTGCCAGCGGGAACAGGAAGAATACCGCTTGCTGCGCCATCACCGAATGGCGGATCTGGCGGTCGTCACAGCCAATCTGTGCCAGCACACGATAGCTGCGGCTGCCGTCGGCCACGTTGGAGAGTTGCTGGATCGACAGAATCGCCGCGCATGCAACGACCAATACAAAGCCGATGTAGATGGCTAGGTAGCTAATAAGACCGTTCATTTGCGCTGCTTGCGTGTACATCTCGGAGCGTGTGATGAAGATTCCCCACGACCCCGGCTCCTTGCCGTCAACGAGCAGATTGTCGAGCACAGTGTATTTAATGCTCTCGTCTGCCTCGGTCGTATCCATCCCCTGTTTGTAGTTAACGAGCAGGCTACTGGAATACGGCTGCAGATTAAGCTGGGACAACAGCTCATCGGCAACGACGACGGTACCCGGATTACTGCCCATCGCCGAGTTGGCGATGGCCGCCGTATCTTCGTCCGACTTATCGGTTGCGGGCTTGAGCGTATGCCCGCCCAAGGTAAGGGCATGGCCGCCAGCCATATACTTGGTGTACAGGTCGACCAGCTCGCCACCCATATCACATGTGAGCAGATACTGGTCGTGACCGATGTGCACCGGCTCCTCGCCCATCATCTGACGCAGTTTGTTGTACTGGCTCGCCGGCGTCACAAACAGACCCATCGTATCGGCATTGCTACCCCCGAACGCCTTAGGAAGCTTTTCGCCCATAATCTTGCACATCTCACTTGGAGTCACCGAAGGATCCGAGCCGCCAAGCGGGTAACTCAGATACGAATCGATCTGCACATGCTCACCGGCAACATCGGCGATACTGACCTTCTTGCCGGTCTCGTCGTTGTTGTCCGCCGACTTGCCCCTGCCGTGCCATGCAGCGTACAAATCGACCGTTGTATCGGCCAGCACCATGCGATCGGCCTCAGACGGATTGACATACTCCTTGTAGTAGTCGAGCGTTTCGGGCGTGTAATAGATATACGTCTGCGACATATCGGCCGGCGTATAGCGCTCCAGATTCTCATTCATCACGTTGGCAATTGACATACCGCACGTCACCGAGGTGATGGCCAAAAACAGGAGCATCGCGATGACGCCCATCGAAAAGCACACCGTGTTGACCTTGGCCGCAAGCTGGCGCACGGTAAACATGTTGAGGCCGCGCCAATACACGCCGCGCAGGCTCTGCAGCAGCTTGATGAGCATGCCCGAGAGTCCCCAGAACAGGGCAAAGGTGCCCACGGTAACCATAGCGGTCGTAATACCAAACTGGTTCATGGCCTCTTGCAGCTTGCTGTCCGTCGCGGTTAGCGGGAACCCATCACGTAGCAGACGGTAATAGGCCACGCCCACAAGCACCACGCCCACGGCAAAGATGGCAATCGCGATCCAGGGGTTGCGTGTCTTGATGCTCTCGTTGCGACGCTCGGCACCCATAAGCTCGATGAGTTTGGTACGACGCACGGCGCGAAGGTTCAGCAGTAGCGTGAGCACAAACATTACGAGCATGCAGGCAAGGGTCAGATTGAGCGCATGCACCGAGAAAAAGAAGTGGAAATTGGCGATCTGTGTCTTAAAGAGCGAGGCCGTAAAGAACGTCATGAGCTGGGAGAGTCCCACACCCAGCACAATGCCGGCGACAAAGGCCACGACCGATACTATCACGGTCTCGAGCGCCATGATCGTGGCGACGCGCCCGCGCCCCATGCCGAGCACCTGGTACAGGCCAAACTTCTTCTTGCGGCGTTTCATGATGAAGTTATTGGCGTACACCATCAAAAAGGCCATGACACCGGCCAAAAAGTACGTCAGGTCGCCGAGTATGCTGCCCATAACCTGTGCCAAGCCCTCTTCATCGATTCCGGCGATATCGACCTGCATCGAGATGGTGTTAAAGGCATAGAAGACCGTGACGCCCAGGGCGAGCGTCAAAAGGTAGACGAGGTAGTCGCGGCCGGCGCGGCGGACGTTACCCCAAGCGAGTTTACAGAGCATCGGAGCCCTCACCGCCCATCATGGCAACGACCTCCATAATGCGGTCGAAGAACTCTCGGCGGTCGGTGTCGCCGCGGCGCAGCTCGGTGAAGATCTTGCCGTCGCGGATAAACAGCACGCGGCTCGTGTAGCTGGCGGCAAAGCTGTCGTGCGTGACCATGAGCACCGTGGCGCGCAGGCGGCGATTGAGGGCCTCCAGGCTCTCGAGCAGCAGGCGGGCACTCTTGGAATCGAGGGCGCCGGTGGGCTCGTCGGCCATGATCATGGTGGGGTCGGTGACGAGCGCGCGGGCCGCGGCAACGCGCTGCTGCTGACCGCCGGACATCTGGTAGGGATACTTGTCGAGCACCTGACTGATAGACAGACGCGCGGCCACATCCTGCACGCGGGTCGAGATCTCTGCCGAGTTTGTGCGGGCAATGGTGAGCGGCAGGGCGATGTTCTCGCGTGCCGTGAGCGTATCGAGCAGGTTGGAGTCCTGGAAGATAAAGCCGAGCTCTTCGCGGCGGAACTGCGAAAGCTTAGCCTGCTTCATGCGTGTTACGTCCTGGCCGTTGATGCGGATCGTGCCGCTCGTGGCGCTATCAATGGTCGACACGCAGTTGAGCAACGTCGACTTACCCGAGCCCGAAGCGCCCATGATGCCAACAAATTCGCCGCGGTTGACGGTAAAGCTGACGTCGTTGAGCGCGCGGGTCACGTTGCCCAGCGCTCCATATACCTTTTCGAGATGCGCGACCTCCAGTACCGGGGTCGCCATGTGCGTGGTTTGCATACCGAGTCCTTTCTTGCGATTAGTCTACGGCATCTATAGTCGCAAGAAGACGAGTCGGCTACCATCGATATGGCTTACGCTTGCCTTACCGTTGTGTAAGGTAGGGGTAGCTAGCCTGCCACGTGATGATATTGAGAGAGGACTCCTGTTGAAGACTGTTCATGTTGCCGCTGGGATCATTCGCAAAGAAGGATCCGATGAGCTGCTTGCCGTGCAGCGCGGCTACGGCGACATGCAAGGACTTTGGGAATTCCCGGGCGGCAAGCTCATGCGCGGCGAGACACCCGAAGACGCCGTGCGCCGCGAGCTTATGGAAGAGCTGCAGGTAAAAGTTACCAACCTGCGCGATTTCTATACCGTTGAGTATGACTACCCCGATTTTCATCTCTCCATGGAGTGCTACTACTGCTCGCTCGCCGATGAATCCGATGAGCCTCAGAAACATGACCGACAGCTCGATATCCGCTGGATTCCGCGCGCCTCGCTTGCCACGGTGGAATGGATGCCCGCCGACAAGGGGCTTATCGATGCCCTGATTGAGCTGAAGGAAGATCGGCTTGAGGCTAACGCCGCCAACGACACCGAGTCCACCACAGCCGACGAGCCCGCCACCAAGCCCAAGCGCGCACCTAAGCGCCGCAGCAAAAAGCGTCCAAAGCCCGGTCTGTTGGACGGCATCGACACCTCGGACCTTTCCGCCGACGAGCGCGAACTGGTGCGCCGTCGCGCCGCCATCAAAAAGTCCATGAAGGGCAACAAACGCGCCAACACCAAGCCCGAGCTGCTCGTACGACAGCGCCTGCGCGCAGCGGGCCTTACGGGTTATCGCCTGGAATGGAAGGTGCCCGGAAAACCCGACATCGCCTTTCCCGGACGCAAGATCGCCATCTTCGTCAACGGCTGCTTTTGGCACCGCTGCCCTAAGTGCAATCCGAGCCAGCCCAAGCGCAATGTTGAGTTTTGGGAGGCAAAGTTCCGTCGCAACGTCGAGCGCGACCGCGCTGCCGTGGCAGCACTCACTCAAATGGGCTGGACACCCATAACCATCTGGGAATGCGAGCTCAAAAAAGACCGCATCGACGCCACAATGGAAAAGGTCATCGAGCAGGTGCGCGCCGCAGAGCCGCAGCGCTAACAGCGAGCATTCACACGCTCCGCACGTCCGCGCCACATCCACGTCACAAACCTTAGAAAGCCCTTAAGTCCAAAACCTTTCAAGAGTGTTACTCGATAGCTTTGACCTGCGGTTTCATCGCAACGTCAAACCTCATTAAGCTTTTCTTTAGCGATTCTTTGCAACAGCCGCGGCATAATACTGCCAACGCACGGGACCTAGCAGCATACCCCGAGCGCAATCTTTTGGTGGACATCGAGGAGGCCGTATAAGCATGCATCCTTCCAATGCCGTAGCACGGCAGCCATCCCCAAAACATGCAGACCTTTTCTCCTTCCCCCCGACACAGAGAGACGGCCTCCTCGACTCCCCCATCACAAAAGCCAAACGCTCAACCAACCAGAGTCACAACTTGCGAGCATCGTTCGAAAAGCTCCAAGCATCCCTAGACAAGGCGTTCCCCGAACAGGCAAGAGCAATCTAAGCCCATCGCGCTTTATACTGGTGCCATGCGAAACATGGATCACATAGAATTGCACCGCGGAGGACGCGAGGAAGCGTTTCCCGAGACCGCCGAAGACTGGCCCTATATTGCCGAACGTGCAGAATTCGCTCGCTATCCGGGCAATTCCGTCCCCTGGCACTGGCATTCCGAAGTTGAGCTTTTCTACATGGAGCAGGGAGCGATTGACTATCGAACGCGCGCGGCTCATGAGCACGTGCGCTTTGAGGAAGGGTCCGCCGGCTTTATCAACGGCGGCGTTTTGCACAGCACGCTGCAATCACCCAATTCGGCACCAGCCATTCAAATGTTGCATATCTTTCAGCCGTCGATGCTCGGCGATCCCGCGGGACGCCTTCAAAAGCGCTATATCAATCCTTTGCTGCAATGTCGAGGCGTCGATGTGCTCAAATGGTCGCCCACCAACCCCGACGATATGCCCTTTATCGATTTGCTAAAGAGTTCCTTTAACCACGACCTTCAACGGCCGCAGAACGAGATGGCGCTTCGGAATAGCTTGTCAGAGCTCTGGATTCAGATTTACGCCAAGGCCGAACCGCTCTTTTCCTCCGACAACGCCTCTTGGATGACCAACCGCGACGTACAGTTCAAGGCAATCCTGGACTATATCCGCGCAAACTATGCAGCCGCTATAGATGTGCCCCAGATGGCATCTACAGCCGGCGTAAGCGAAAGAGAGTGTTACCGCATTATCGAAGCTTGCGCAGGAACGACCCCGGCGGCATATCTGCGCGCATACCGCGTAAACCGTGCTTGCGAACTTTTGACACACACCACGCGAACGGTCCAGACAGTCGCGCGCCAATGCGGCTTTGCGACAGCAAGCCATCTTGGCCAGGTATTTAAAGAACAAATGGGATGCACTCCTTCGAGCTATCGAGCAGCGAGGCAGAATCTCGATAGCACCAGGCAGAAATCCCGCTAGCCTTTCTTCTGTCACCGCATCAAACTTGCAGGCAAACAACAGAGAGGAGCAATCATATGAAGCACTTTGACCATATCGTATTTGACGTTGATGGGACATTGGCAGATACAGAAGAAAGCGTTCTATCATCGCTTGTCCAGATTGTCCAAGAAGAGACCGGCAAAACGCTCCCCCGACACGAGCTTGAATTTGCCCTCGGCATACCCGGCAAGGATGCCCTTGAGAAACTTGGAATCTACTCGCAGGCAACGTTGGATCGCTGGTGCCAAGTTGCCGCCAGCTTTAAAAGCACCATCAGCGTGTTTCCAGGTTTGCTTGAAGTCATCGCAACACTCGCCGATAGCGGCTGCAAACTTGGCATCGTCTCCTCACGTGCGCGCGACGAATACGCAGAAGAAATTGCACCCCTTGGTTTCGATAAGTATTTTGAGCACATCATCCTTGTCGAAGACACAACCGAACATAAACCCGCACCCGCACCCATGCTCGAATATCTCCGGCGTACGGGCGCGAATCCTAGCAGCGTCGTCTACGTTGGCGACACCGTCTACGACGAACAATGCGCAACTTCGGCAGGGGTCAGTTTTGCCAAAGCGGCATGGGGATCACACCAAGACATCCCAAATGCCACCTACAACCTCAAAACCCCCAACGACCTGTTAACCCTAACAACCAAGTAACCCTCCCATCCCAAATTCGCAGTCCTAACGCCACAAGGGCGACGACCTCGAGAAGGTCAACTTGGGAGGGACAAGGGCTTAGTTCCCCAATCTTTCCGCAGGGGGCAAAAAGCAACGTCTTATTTTTCCGACACTAACGCCACAAGGGCGATTGAGCAGGACGGTTTGGGCGGGTCCCGTACTTAGTTTCCAAAATCATTCCGCAGCGCGAAGGCCCCCGTTGTCAACGCTTCGAAGAAGCGAGACAACGGGGGCCTTCATGCGCGAGGACGTTTTGGAAACTAAGTACGGGACCCGCCCAAACCGTCCGGTGGGATCAGAGTACCCTTGCTGTTACTCTGCTTTGCCCACGGAGTTGAGGTTAGTCATGCGGATCTTAACCAGCTCGGTGATCTCGCGCATGCCCTCCTTGGCCGGCTTCTTGGGATCGAAGCAGGCGGGGTTCTCGGCCATGTAGGCCATGAAGCCCTTGGTGTAGGCCTGACGCAGCTCGGTGGCGTAGTTAACCTTGCAGATGCCGTTCTTCACGGCCTCGGCGACCTGCTCATCGGGCACACCGGAGGTGCCGTGCAGAACCAGCGGCACGTCGACGGCGTCGCGGATGGCCTTGACCACGGACTGCTCGATGTGCGGATCGCTCGTGTACACACCATGGCTGGTACCAACGCCAATAGCGAGGGAGGTGCAGCCAGTGCGCTCGACGAACTCCTTGGCCTCGGCAGGATCGGTGTAGGGGCTCTCGCCCTCAACCGCAGGACCGTCGTCCTCCTTGCCGCCAACCTTACCGAGCTCGGCCTCGACGGGCACGCCCATAGCGCGGCCAGCGTCGGCGACGGACTTGGTCAGGGCGATGTTGTCCTCGAAGGACTCGTGCGAGCCGTCGATCATGACAGAGGTGTAGCCCGTGCGGAAAGCCTGCATGCAGCGGTCATAGCCATCGCCGTGATCGAGGTGCAGAGCGACGGGCACGGAAGCGCGCTCGGCGGCAGCCTTGACCATGCCGTAGAAGTAGTCCAGACCAGCGGTCTTGATGGTGCCCGGGGTGGTCTGCATGATGACGGGGGACTTGGTCTCCTCGGCAGCGGCCAGAACGGCCATAACAAACTCGAGGTTCTCGACGTTGAACGCGCCAACAGCGTAGTGGCCGGCCTGAGCGTCCTTGAGCATCTTTTCGGTGGTAACAAGTGCCATGAGCGTTTGCTCCTCTCCCTCGCCCGCATCTGGACATCGGGCGTAGTTGTTCACAAGGCGTTTTACCTTGCGTTTTGCTGCGCTCATTGTATGAAATTCAGCAGCTTTGCACGTGCGAGATATTGAGCCCATGCAGGTCAATACAGTCATTTTTGAAAAGCAAACGGAAGAAATTTGAGCCGAGTGAACATGTTCGATATTGAATTTTGGGCGTTCAGCGTCTTTCTTTTATAGAAAAGATAAGTAATCGAAAGGTGTTTTCTTACTCAAAAAGAAAATGAACGAAAATAGAGTCAACACAATTCCTGCAAATTTCAGACGATGATGGAGCAGATATGGCCCACGCAACAACCCGAGCTTTCGCCGACGAGCGTCGTTCCGCCATCATGGAGATGCTCGATCATAATGCCTCGGTGCAGGTAGCAGAAATCGCCCAGACCTTTGGCGTGTCCTCCGTCACCGCCCGCGCCGACCTTGACGCGCTCGCCGAAGCAGGCAAGCTGCGCCGCACACATGGTGGTGCCGTATCGCTCCACAAACGCCTAACCGTTTCCACGCAGGATCGCCGCATCAATGTCAACGTCGCCGCCAAGCAGGCCATCGCGCAAAGCGCCATCGAGCTCGTCAATGACGGCGACACGCTGCTCGTCGACTCGGGCACCACGGCGCTCGAGTTCGTCCGGCTCCTCGATCAGCGCGACGGTATCACCGTCATCACGGCCGACATTACCATTGCCGATTACATCGACGAGAGCATGCCCTCAGTCGATGTCGTCATGCTGGGCGGGGCGTTGCGCAAAGGCCATCGTTATTTGTACGGACCGCTCACTATGCAGGCGCTCCAAATGGTCCATGCCGATCTGGCCGTCATGTGCCCCGGCGCCTTTGTCCCCAGCTGCGGCTTTACAACCGACTTTCCCCAGATGGCCGAGACCAAAACGGCTATGATCGCCGCGGCCCATCAAAGCGTCGCCCTCATGGACGCCAGCAAGGTTAACGGACGCGGCATGTACCGCTTTGCCGAGCTTGCCGATGTCGACTCCATCGTGATGGACCGTGACCCCGACCATGCCGTCGCCACCTCGATCGCCGAGGCCACTGACAGCTCACGTCCAGCCCTCGTCATCGCCGGCGCTTAAACAAAAACCACCACAAAGGTCTCCGTTGTGGTGGTTGAGCATCAGAAGTGAATGTGTCGCTACTTGGACAGCTCGTCGGCGAGAACCTCGATCTGAGCGCGCGAGGCGTCGTTGAGCGAGCCCAGCACGGTCACCTTGTTCTGCGCCAGGGTGATGTCCTTCATGCCCTCGAGCTCCTTGGTCATAACCTTGGCAGCGGTGGGCGCCCAGGAGCCGGCCTCAACGAGCGCCACCGTACGGTTCTGATAGGCGTGCTCGGCAAGCGTGTGGATAAAGGTGCTCATGAACGGGAAGATCTCGCCCTGATAGGTGATGGAGGCGAGCACCAGACGGTCATAGCGGAACGCATCCTCAACGGCCTCGGCCATGTCGTCGCGAGCCAAGTCAAAGACGGAAACCTTCTGGCCGCGGGCCTCGAGCGCAGATGCAAGCTCCTCAACGGCGGCCTTCAGATGGCCGTACACGCTCGCATAGGCAATCGTAATGCCCTCGTCCTCGGGCTGATAGCTCGACCAGGTGTTGTAGGTGTCGAGGTAATAGCCCAGATTCTCGGTAAGAACAGGACCATGGAGCGGACAGATGATCTGGATATCCAGATCGGCGGCCTTCTTGAGCACGGTCTGCACGAATTTGCCGAACTTACCGACGATGCCAAAGTAGTAGCGGCGCGCTTCGCAAGCCCAGCCTTCCGGGTCCTCGATGTCGTTGGCGCCGAACTTGCCAAAGCCGTCGGCACTAAAGAGCACCTTGTCGGTGGACTCGTAGGAGAAGATCACCTCGGGCCAGTGCACGTTGGGGGCGCCGATAAACGTTAGGCTGTGGCCACCCAGGTCGAGCACGTCGCCCTCTTTGACGACCATCTTACGCTCGGGGTAGTCGGTGCCAAAGTAGTTGACCATCATGCGGAAGGCGCCCATGCTGGCTACAATCTGTGCCTGGGGGTAGCGCTCCATAAAGGCGGCGATGCCAGCAGAGTGATCGGGCTCCATGTGATGGACGACCAGGTAGTCGGGCGTACGGCCGTCGAGCGCGGCCTCGAGGTTGCCGAGCCATTCGTCGACAAAGCCAGCGTCAACCGAATCGGCGACAGCGATTTTATCGCCCAAGATAACATAGCTGTTGTATGCCATGCCGTTCTCGGACACGTCGTACTGGCCCTCGAACAGGTCAATGTCGTGATCGTCGACACCGATGTAGCGGATATCCTTGGTGATCTCCATCAGGCAAAGCCTCCTAGATAGACAAAAGAACCCGTCTATCATAACACTCGGCAGCATTCCAACTGTTATCTGCCGGCATCCTTACCGATTGTTATTGAAATACGATAAATCGCCGTTTACCTGCGCAAACTATGAGCGTGGCATCGCCGTGCTATGTCGAATAATGAGCTGGCCGGGAATACGAATGGCAACGGTTTTGCCCGCCGTACCCGCCTCGGGAACCGCATGCTCAAACACCTCGCGCCCACGTTGATGCAAGTCGAATCGAACGGTCGTAAGCTCGTTATGCGCGACAAAATCATCGAGCGAATCGTCGACACCCACCACGCTCACGTCCTCGGGCACGCGCAGACCGCTATCGCGCAGCGCGGCAATCGCGCCATTTGCCATCTGGTCGTTTGCCGCATAGATCGCCGTCATAGTGCGGTCGTGCTCGGCCAGATACCTGCCGGCTTCGTAACCGCTGTTGGCAGACCAGTCACCCTCGAGCGGCTCTACCGGCTCGATGTGTTTACGCTCGAGTGCATCTTGCCAACCGGCGCGACGAAATTGCTCGTCGACCGAGAACGACGGGCCGCCAATATAGCGAATCTGCCCGTGCCCCAGCTCAAACAGGTGATCCATAAGCAAGAGCGAGCAGCCGTAATGGTCGGAATCGACCGTAGTCACGCGCGGATGCGCGTACATGGTAACGATGACCGTTCCAATGCCCGGCAGTGGATCAAACGTCTCAAAATCGGGCGCCATGCGGCTCATGCCGATGATGATGCCGTCCACCGGCAATGCGGCCATACGACGCGTGGCCTCGGCAAGCGAGAATTCCTCAGTCTTGGACATCTCGACCAGCGTGATGGCGCAATTATGCTCGCGAGCAGCGCTGGCGATGCCGTCGATCATTGAGAGGTTGCCAAACTTGGTGACATCGTTGATGCATAGGCCGACCGAATGGTAACGGCCGTCGCGCAGCGAGCGGCCGGCGTAACTCGGACGAAAGCCGAGCTCTTGCATAGTAACCTGCACGCGCTGGCGCGTCTGCTCGTTAACGTTGGGCAAGCCGTTGGCGACGCGCGAAACCGTCTGCTGCGAAACGCCGGCAGCGCGGGCGACGTCAGCCATGGAGACCGGACGCGAACTGGTATCGTTGGACGGGCGCCTTGCCACAGGATCACCTTCACCCTTGCGAGATTTGAATAGCGTGAATGCCGGCCCGGGCAGAAATACATCCCGCGCCGAGGCCCGCTATCGTCGGACGCATGTTAACGTACTCTACTTTTTCTATCTGCATCTCTTCTGCTTTATAAGTCCATACGGCAGTACCGTTCACGGCTGTATTTCTACCGATTACCAGATTCTCAAAAAGTAACAAGCGATGTGTTATGAGTACGTTAACATAGCCCGTAACGTGCGGCATTGTGAACACTTGGTTCATGCCGCTTTAAGTTGTTAACGTACTCATAACGACGCAAAACCCACCCGTGCGCGCCAAGGAAAGGACTCCCATGACCACCCCCGACGAAAAGACATTCGCCACGCTCACCAAGCTGTTTGAGGAGGAGTTTGGCCCCATCGGCAACCGCCAGGTGCTCTACGTGCACGCGCCCGGCCGTTCCGAGATCAGCGGCAACCACACCGACCACGAGGGTGGCCACGTTATCGCCGGTTCGCTCGATGTCGCTGTCGACGGCATCGCCGTGGCAACCGACTCCAACAAGATTCGCGTCGCCGACGAGGGCTATCCTACGTTTGAAATCATGCTCGACACGCTGGATATTCAAGAGTCCGAGAAGGGCACGTCCGCGAGCCTCGTCCGCGGCATGGCCCACGAAATCGCTGCTCTGGGCGTTGAGCCCCAGGGCTTCGACTTCGCCTTCACCTGCTCCGTCCCCTCGGGTGGCGGCCTTTCCAGCTCTGCCGCCGTCGAGGCGGCGTACGGCCGCGCCATGGAGACACTCTGGGGGGCGCCCACCATTGAGCCCGTCGCGCTCGCTCAGATGAGCCAGCGCACCGAGAACAACTATTACGGCAAGCCCTGCGGTCTTATGGACCAGGCCGCCGTTTGCTTGGGCGGCCTTGCCTACATGGACTTTGAGGACCAGGCTCAGCCTAAGACCCAGAAGCTCGAGCTCAACTTTGAGGATCACGGCTATGCGCTCGTGCTCGTTAAGGTCGGTGCCGACCACGTGGCCGCCACCGATGACTACGCCGCCGTTCCGCGCGAGATGCAGGACGTCGCCGCCGAGTTTGGCAAGGCACGCCTGTGCGAGGTAAACGTGGCGGATTTTGACGCCAAGCTCCCCGAGCTGCGCGCCAAGCTGGGCGACCGCGCCTGCCTGCGCGCCGTTCATTACTGGTACGAGAACGGCCTGGTCGATAAGCGCTGGGCAGCTCTGAACGCCGGCGACATCGACCAGTTCCTGGTCCTGACGCGCGAGTCTGGCGCCAGCTCCGCCATGTACCTGCAAAATGTTGTTGCCAAACTGGGTTCCGAGCAGCCTTCCATGTATGCCCTGGCGCTGGCCGAGCACGTGCTCGACGGCCGCGGCGCCGTCCGCATCCACGGTGGCGGCTTTGGTGGCACCATCCAGGCCTTCGTACCGCTCGAGCTTGTCGACACCTTTATTACCAAGATGAACGGCTGGCTGGGCGAGGGCTCTGCCCGCCACTACGCAATTTCTGACAAGGGGGCTTACGCAGCATGGCTGTAATGACTGATGTGCGCGAGGCCGCGCAGGGCTTGATCGAGTACGCTATCCACCGATCGATGATCGGCCAGGACGATCGCATTTGGGCCTACAACACCATTTTGGAGTGCATCGGCGCCACGGGCCCGGCGCTCGACATGGCCTGGGCGCTGCAGACCGAGAAGATTTCGCTTCTGCACCCTGACACACTCCCCGACTTTGACCTTGAGGGCACGCTCGCCGTACTTTCCGAGGCCGCCGTTGCCAACGGCGCTGCCGAGGACACGGCGTCAGGCCGCGACCGCATCGCTATGCGCATCATGGGTGTGCTGATGCCGAGGCCTTCGGTTGTAAACGAGGAATTCAACGGCCGTATGGGCGTCAACGAGCCCCGCGCCGCGACCGACTGGTTCTACGGTCTGTGCTGCGACGCCGGCTACGTGCGTCGTGCCGCCATCGCGCGCAACATAAAATGGAGCACCCCCACCAACTGGGGCGATCTGGAAATCACCATCAACCTGTCCAAGCCTGAGAAGGACCCGCGCGATATCGCCGCGGCCGGCGCCGCAAAGAACATGGGCGAGAAGTATCCCGCCTGCCAGCTGTGCATCGAAAACGAGGGCTACCCCGGACGCTCCGCCGCAGCCGACGGCGGCGCCCACCCCGCTCGCCAGAACCTGCGCATTATCCCCATTCAGCTCAACGGCGAGCGCTGGGGCTTCCAGTACAGCCCGTACGCGTACTTTAATGAGCACTGCATTGCCATGAGCTCCGAGCATCGTCCGATGCACGTCGACCGCAAGGGGCTGACCTGCCTGCTCGACTTTGTGGACCTGTTCCCGCACTACTTCATCGGCTCCAACGCCGACCTGCCCATCGTGGGCGGCTCGATCTTGTCGCACGACCACTTCCAGGGCGGCGCGCACGAGTTCCCCATGATGCATGCCGCCGAAGTCTCGCAGTTTAGCGTGCCCGGTTTTGACCAGGTCAGCGGTACCGTGCTGCAGTGGCCGCTCTCGGTGCTGCGCCTGCGCTCGCATGACCGCGCTCAGCTGCTCGACGCTGCCGAGAAGATTATCCTCGCCTGGCGCGAGTGGACCGATGAGTCCGTGGGCGTCATCGCGCACACAGCCGACGGCGTGGCACACAACACCGTGACGCCCGTCATCCGCCGCGTCGACTCCCGCGGCAACGCCGGTGGCGAAATCTACGAAGCCTACCTGGCGCTTCGCTGCAACATCACGACCGACGAGCACCCGCTGGGCGTTTTCCACCCGCATGCCGAGTACCACCACATTAAGAAGGAGAACATCGGCCTGATCGAGGTCATGGGCCTGGCGATTTTACCGCCGCGCCTGGTTCCCGAGCTTGGCGCTGTCCGTGAGCATCTGCTGGCAGCCAAGGTCGATGCCAGCTACGATCTTGCCGGTGCGCTCGAGGGCGATGATCTTTGTCGCAGCCATGCCGCGTGGGCCGAGGACGTCTTTGCCCGCCGCGCCGACGAGCTTACGGCCGACAACGCCATCGATATCCTGCACGAGGAGGTCGGCGTGGTGTTTGGCCACGTGCTCGACAACGCCGGCGTCTTTAAATGGGACGAAGCCGGCCGCGCCGCCCAACAGCGCTTTATCGACTCGCTGCAATGATCCCTTGAGGACAAAGGAAAACGAATCATTTCGTCTTCAAGACAACGGTGCCCGCCGGCAACATCGCCGACGGGCACCGTTTTCTGATGAAAGGGCAGCTAATTTGCACCAAAACAAGGAGTGTCCCAAACTGCCGGCAGAAAAGGAACGTCCCTAGGTGCCGACCTAAACCCACACATTATTCGATGGAAAAACGTGGCTGTCTCGCACATTTTCCGATGGAAAAACGTGGTTTACTCCCACATTTTTCGATGGAAATACCAAAACCATCTTATACTAACCATGATCGTTAGGAGGCAGTATGCAGCGACAGCTAATGGACGAACTCATCGCTTGGAAATCTAGGGCAAACCGCAAGCCCCTCCTGCTTAAGGGGGCCCGCCAGACGGGAAAAACCTGGCTTCTCAACGAATTCGCAGGGCGGCAGTATCAAAACGTCATCCGTTTTGACTTTATGCTCGAACCGGGCGCACGCTCGCTGTTCGACGGAAGCCTTGACCCCAAACGCATCATCTCCCAGATAGAGCTCCTGCGCGGCCAGACCATAACGCCGACAGACACACTCATCATCTTCGACGAAATCCAAGAGGCACCGCGTGGCATCACCTCGCTCAAATACTTCAACGAGTTGGCGCCGGAATACCATATCGTGGCAGCCGGCTCCTATATGGGGCTCGCGCTCCGACGCGAAAACGAGTCGTTCCCCGTCGGCAAGATCGACCAGCTCACCATGCGCCCCATGGGGTTTGTCGAGTTCGTTCGTGCCGTCGATGGCGATCCGCTCGCAGATGCCATCCTTGCCGCAGACATGGACCTGCTGACAAACGTTTCCGAAAAGCTCGAGCGCCTGCTCAAGGAATACCTCGTTGTCGGTGGCATGCCAGAAGTTGTCTCCGCTTTCGCCGCCTCCCACGATTTCATCGAGGCCCGCAGGCTTCAGCAGCAAATCATCGAAGCTTATGAATCCGATTTTGGCAAGCATGCGCCAGCCCGCATCGTCGAGCGCATGAGGCTGGTTTGGAAATCCCTTCCCGGCCAGCTCGCAAAGGAAAACAAGAAGTTCGTCTACGGCGCGCTTCGTCCCGGGGCGCGCGCACGCGATTTTGAGGAAAGCCTCCAGTGGCTCATGGACTATGGAATCGTTCATAAGGTACCACGTGTTTCCGCCCTAAGAGCACCGCTCACAAGCTACGAGGATCTCTCGGGCTTCAAGCTGTTCTGCATCGACACCGGCATCCTCGGAGCACTCTCCGACCTCTCGCCGGCCATTGTTCTGAACGGGCCCGCTGTTTTTACGGAGTTCAAAGGCTCGCTGACCGAGCAATACGTCGCACAGGAGCTTTTGCTCCAAGGCAAAACTCCCGCGTATTGGTCATCCTCCTCCGGCAATGCAGAGACTGACTTTGCCATCGACCATGCGGGGACCGTGCTTCCGCTCGAGGTCAAGGCGGCAGAGAACCTCAAAGCAAAGAGCCTGAGGATTGCCTGCGAGAAGTTCAAGCTCGAGCGCTGCGCGAGAACATCGTTAGCGGCATATAGAGACGAGGGCACGCTCGTCAACATTCCGCTCTGGGAGATTGGGCAAATCGACAAGCTGGCATAGGCGCTGTGGAGGGGGGGGTGCCCCGTAAGGAGTGTCCCAAACTGCCGGCAGAAAAGGAACGTCCCTAACTGCCGCATTCCCGAAGCAAGGCAACGCCGCAGGTAGAGGACGGACAGCGAGCGGGTCGCATTTGAGACAAGGTGACGTGAAACGAAAGGGCGCTGACCTTCTGGTCGCGCCCTTGAAGTTGAACGTCAGATTGTCCAAATGCGGCCCGCGCAGCGTCGGCCAGTTACGGCGTTTGGTAAAACGCCGTAACTTTAAAGCTCCGTAACTTCAACGTTGTTGAAGATCTCGTCCCAGCGGTCCATGACCAGGTGGCCGGTCTTGGGATCCATGGCGTTGAGCTTGCCGCAGGTATTGGCGGTCTTGAGCACCGTGACGTCGTCGGCACCAGCCGCAATGGCATGCGCAAAGCCGGCGATGGTCGAGTCACCGGAACCCGTTGCGTTCACAGCCGCAATCGCGGGCGTCTTGGCGCGGAACGCGCGGCCCTCATGGAAGCCCACCGAACCGGCAGCGCCCATCGAAACGACAACCCAGGGAATACCGGCAAAGCGGTCATCGGCGGCAAGCGCCTCGCGCAGGGCATCGACATCATCGGTCGTAAAGGACGTACCCAGCAGGCCGTTAATCTCGGTCAGGTTGGGCTTTACGAGCTCAGGCTTAGCGTCAGACTCCAGCGCGGCCTCCAGCGATGCACCCGAGGTGTCAAGCAGCACCTTGGCGCCCGCCTCCTCGGCGATCTTGACGAGCTCGGCATAGTAGCCGGCATCGACGCCACGCGGCAGCGAGCCCGAAAGCGTCACAACGTCCGCCCTCGCTGCAAGCTCGGCAAACTTGGCCGTAAAGGCCTCGAGCTCGGCCGGGGCGATCTGCGGGCCGCTCTCCAACAGCTCGGTCTGATTGCCCTCGTGCAGAATATTCAGGCAAATGCGCGTCTCACCGGCGATGGGCACAAAGTCATTCTTGACGCCATCGGCATCCATAAGCTCGGCCATATAGGCACCCATGTGGCCGCCGAGCAGACCGGTCGCGAGCACATGGTCGCCCAACTGCAGCAACACACGGCTCACGTTGAGGCCCTTGCCGCCAGCGGTCTTTTCGGGCGTCACACGGTTAACATCGTCGATGATCAGCTTGTCGAGCTGATAGCGCGTATCAATCGACGGGTTCATGGTAACGGTCAGAATCATATTGAACTCCTGTTTAGAAAACCAGCCCGCGCCCCCTCACAGAAACGCGAGCCGTCAATTAAAAAGCTGCAGAATGCCGGGGCCGCCAAAATTAAAGCACTCAAGCCAAGCAAGCAAACGTGTTATCGGAGCAGCTTACCGACCCAGAACGCTTCGCAACAACAGGGGCGATCTCACAGGTCACTCAAACGTCAGCGAGCGGCGCTCAGGTGCCCCAGGTCGCCGCGAAAGAGGAGCGACGCGTACTTCATGTACGCGAGCGACGGTTTGAGCGGCGAGATGGGGTGCCTGAGCGCCGCGCAGCGTCGACCGGTCCGGCGTTCGGCAGAACGCCGGAACCTAATTAGTCGTGATACTCGCCGCGGTCCCACTTCTCGAGGAACTCGTCAAAGAAGTGCGGGTCAGCCTGAGCCTCGGCGTCGGCCTTATTGCAGGCATCGATCTTGGCGATCAGGGCGTCGTGCTCGGGGGTCTTCTCGTAGGGCTCCTCCAGGAAGGCAAGCATGATATCGGCCATCAGGAACTCGCCGGTGATCTTGCCGCCAAAGCCCACGATGTTGGCGTTGAGCTCGCGACGGGCATACAGGGCAGAGGTCATGTCGCGGACCAGGGCGCAGCGGGCGCCGGGGACCTTGTTGACGGCGTTGGTGATGCCGATGCCGGTGCCGCACAGGGCCACACCAAAGTCGGCCTTGCCGCTGGCAACAGCCTCGCCCACGGCCTTGCCGTAGATGGGATAGTGCGTACGGGTGTGGCTGTAGGTGCCGCAGTCGAGCACCTTGTAGCCAGCCTGCTCCAGGCGGTCGGCCAGATAGATCTTCTCGTCCGTAACGATATGGTCGCAACCGATTGCGATGGTCTTCTTCATCAGAACGTCCTTTCGTCTGAATTCACAAGTTGAGGTAGAAGTTCGAGTTCTCGGTGGCTCTCGTTAGGCCATCTTGTTGAGCATGTCGACACGGATCTGGTGACGGCCGCCGGCGTACTGGGCACGCAGGAACTCACGGGCGATCTTCTTAGCGACCTCGGTGCCCACAACGCCCGGGCCCATGGTGACCATGCGCGAGCCGTTGTGCTCGCGGGTCATGTAAGCGGAACGCTCGTCGGAAATGTTGGCGACGACCATGCCCTTGATCTTGACGGCGGCCATATAGGAGCCGACGCCGTACTTATCGAATGCAAAGCCCTGGGAATCCTTGTGCTCCAGCAGGTCCTTGGCAACGGCGGTCGCGGAATCGACAAAGTCCGCGGCAGGGGTCTCGGAATAGTCGACGACCTCGTGACCGTCGGCGATGAGCATCTCCTTGATGGACTCCTTCATCGACATACCGTCGGCATCGGAAGCGATTACAACCCTCATGACATCCTCCTTGAGAGATACGCAGGTGCGTAGTTTCTGTTTGGAAGTGTTGAATCGCGTTCAGGTCCGGGCATCTGAATGTGCGGTTCTTCACTGTTCATGTTTATTTGAACACATTCGAACAGTAACTGCAACAACTATTTGTTTATCTTTGTTCTTTTTTGAACAAATACCGTTCACAGATGATTGCTGACCGTTTGGACCGGGCGCGGACGTAGCGACCCTATGTTCAACAAACAAAAGGGCGGCCGAGAACGTGTCTCGACCGCCCTTCTCACGGTTGATCTTCCAAAGATCGCTTTGCCGCCTACTCAGACTGCCCGCTCTTCTTGGCATGTTTGAACGGAGCGCTCAAGAAACGACCCGTCAGATAGTTCGTGGGACCGGAGATATCGATCCCCAGCAGCACGTGTCCTAGCCATAGGAACGCCACGAGCACCAGTAGAGGAATCACACACGAGGTCACGATCATCACGATGACGCCTTCGATGAGGTCGGTCACCTGCCGCACGATCTCGTCGGTCATCTGCTTGGCACCGCTGGTTACCGACGTGACCAGGCTCGAGGCCCCGTCAGTCAACTGCTCGAGCACGTTTTTGGACTCCGTGGCCTCGGATTTTTTCTTGTTCGATTTTGAGCTGGTCTCGGCTGACTTGTCCGTGGTGTCGGCTGCGTCCGCAGCCTTTTGCTCAGCTTGCTCAATACTTACGCGATACGTTTCATCGACCTTCTGCGACACCCATACGCTCGCAGGCACCAACGCCATGCCGATCACGGCAACCACCAGCACGCGTGTCGCCACACGGCGCAGGACAGCGCTCGTGCTCCAGCGCCCGTGAATGCCGAGCGACACCGCAAAGAGCACCAACGCAAACGGGATTAAGATGCCCAGGCCAACCGACCACAAAATCGTGAGCAAATATTTCTCTAGGTATAGCACGGCAAGCACGATACCAAGGTTGCCTGAAAGCTGTGCGAGCTGCTCGGCAACCGGCGTTCCCGTATCACCCGGCAACGCGGTAATGCCCGCAGACAGCGCCACGCACGAGGTCGTGAGCGCCAAAACATTGCCCTTCTTTTGATCGATGACCTCGATGGTGGAGTCCCAAGTTTTGGTATCGGCGAAATGCGGACGAGCTACAAAGCCCGACAGCAACGCCAGCACCACGAGCGCAACGATAAAGCCAATCTGCAGCTTCTTGTTTGCACAGACGACATCGGACAGGCTGGGCTGCAGCTCGGCTACCGTCGTGTGCTCGGTTATCTGGACAGGACGCCCATGAGCCATCTCGTGCGCGCCTCTCTTTTGAATCGGTCCATTGTCCGGCATTTGGATACCTCCTCAGTCCGGCGTTTAATGCGAAAGGAAGTATACCCACCGAGCAAAAATCGAACGGGAGGACGAACGGAGCGCACCAAGACTGTCCCCAATGACTATCTCCGGATGAGTTGCGGTGGAATAGGGATTGTTTTGTGCCCGCCGGCCCCTATTCAGTCCCTATTTCACCGCAACTTGGAGGAGGACGGAAAAGCCCTGTCGCGGGTAGCGGCAGGGCTTTTGGAAGGGGACTTGATTGTGCGGACTCGTTAGGCGAGCTTGGCCTCGAGCTCGGCGATGCGCTTGTAGGCATCGATGGTAAAGCGGGCCTGCTTCTCCAGGATCATAGTGGTCATGAGAGTGTCCTGAGCGTGAGCCATGATGAAGGTCATCTCCATCTCGCCACCGCCAGCCTCCTGCGAAAGCAGCTTGGTCTGCGTGTCGTGGGCGCCGATGAGTGCATCGCTGGCATCCTTGTGCAGCTGCTCGGCCTTCTCAAAGTCACCCTCGCGAGCAGCATCGAGCGCTGCAAGCAGATCGGTCTGGGCGTCACCCGCGTATGCGACGATCTCGAATCCAACCATCGAGATTTCTTCTTTGGTTGCCATGTTGCGTTCCTTTCACATATGAACCAATGGAGAGCATCGCGTCCGGGCATACGCGCTGCGCTGTGTACGACAGAAACAATAACATTCAAACAAAAAGGAACAATGCAAACCGTTATTTCGCGCCGTGAACGGTCTTTTTTCGCCCGTGAACGGTTTTTAAACCAATCCGAACAATATCAAACACAATTATCGACAACCCAAACAGGTCCGCACCCTAGCGTACATCGCGCACCGTATCGCCCTCGACGAGTACGCCCGGAAACAGCATGTGCTCCACACCGGGTGCAGCGCCCTCGGCGCCGGCAATCTTGTCGACCGCCCACATGCCGACGCGCTTGTTGTCAAAGCGCACCGTGGTCAGGCGACAATCGGGCACGATATCGCCCAGGCTGTCATCAACACCCACCACACTCACGTCCTCGGGCACGTGCTTTCCGCGCGACTCGAGCCCGCGAATGCAGCCGTAGGCCATGGCGTCGTTGGAGGCATAAATGGCCGTGCAGGTCGGATCATCCGCCAGAGCCTGGCCTGCGGCATATCCGCTCTGCGCCGTCCAGTCGCCGCGCACGAGCTGCGGTGGCTCAATGCCATGCGCGCGCAATGTCTCGCGCCAGCCCTCCTCGCGCCGCATGCCCGAAAGCGAGCGCTCGGGGCACGAGATAAAGTGCACGGTCTTGTGCCTCTGCCCCAGCAAGTACTCGACCACTTGGCGCGAGCAATCGAACTGGTCGTTATCGACCGTTGAACAGAGCGGGTGCTCCAGCATGGTAACGAGCACCGTCTGCATACCGGGCAGCGGCTCAAAGGTGCCAAAGTCCGCCGGCATGCGATTCATGATCACAACCATGCCATCCACCGGCAGTGCGCTCATGCGCGACGATGCGCTCTCGAGGGTATACGGATGCCCGTCTACTTTAGTGAGGGTGATGGCATAGCCATGTTTGTCGGCCGCAGCGGCAAAGCCCTCCATACGGTCGAGGTTGCCGGTGCCGGTAATGTTGAACATGGCGACGCCGACGGTCTTAAACTTGCCGCGGCGCAGCGATCGACCGGCAAAATTGGGGCGATACCCCAGCTCGCGCATGGCGGCACGCACGCGTTCCTTGGTCTCGGGGCGCACGCTGGGCGAATCGTGCACGGTACGCGAGACCGTCTGCTCCGAGACGCCCGCGAGACGCGCCACGTCCTTAACGGAAACCGATTTTTTAACAGCGGCCATAGGTCGATCTTTCTATGTCAACGATGCCATCGCGGGCATCCCAACAGACAAAATGAACGCCTCCAAGTATATCCAACGCCTCCCCCGCAATACGCTCACCACCCAAAACCTACCGTTCACCGACATTTTTGCTTCCCCGAACGGCTTTTGTCGACCAAATGTTAACGTTGCCATTGTGCAAACACAGAGCCACCGGGCGGCTCAAACGTTTACGCATAAGGAATCGACGGTTCGCAGGCACAGGAACCACCGGTTCGCGTCTTTTTTTGTGTCGCAAAATGGCAACGTCAACATTTTGGCAACCGAACGCCAAAAGCTACCATCGTTGCTAACCCACCGACTCTTAGGAGCATTGCATGGAGCAACTCATCGCCACCATCGAAAAAGGCCAGCCCTTTTTCAACGCGATCGCCCGCAACAAGTACCTCAAGGCGATCCGCGACGGCTTTATCTCCGTCATCCCCATCATCATCTTCTCGTCCATCTTTTGCCTGGTAGCCTCGGTCCCCAACATCTGGGGTTTCTACTGGCCCGATGACATCAACAACGCCCTGTGGAAGTGCTACAACTACTCCATGGGCATCCTGGCCATCGCCTGTGCCGCCACCACGGCCAAGCACTTCGCCGACGCTCAGAACCGCGATCTGCCCAAGAACAACCAGATCAACTTCATCTCGTGCATGTGCGCGGCCATCATCGGCTTCTTGCTCCTTTCGAGCGACACGATCGCCACGGACGCCGCCAGCGGCTTCAATACCACCTACCTTGGTTCCAAGGGCCTGCTGACCGCTTTCATCGCTGCATTTGTGACCGGCATCATCTACAAGTTCTTCATTAAGCGCAACATCACCGTCAAGATGCCCGAGCAGGTTCCGCCCAACATCTCGCAGACCTTTAAGGACATCATCCCCTTCTCCGTCTGCATCACCGTCTTTTGGGTCTTTGACATAGCCTTCCGCGCTGCTTTTGGCTTCTGCTTTGCCCAGGGCGTCATCCAGGTGTTCCAGCCCCTGTTCACCGCTGCCGACGGCTACATCGGCCTCGCTGTGATCTACGGCGCTATGAGCCTCTTCTGGTTCGTGGGCGTCCACGGCCCCTCGATCGTCGAGCCCGCCATCGCCGCCGCCCTCGTTGCCAACATGACCGACAACCTGGCTGCGTTCCAGGCCGGCCAGCACGCTTCCGCTGTCCTGACCCAGGGTGCCCAGTACTTCGTCGTCTGCATGGGCGGCACCGGCGCCACGCTCGTCCTGGTCTTTATGTTCTGCTTCCTGGCCAAGTCTCAGGAGATGCGCGCCGTCGGTAAGGCCGCCATCGTCCCCGTCTGCTTTGCCGTCAACGAGCCGCTGCTGTTCGCCGCGCCCATCGTGCTCAACCCCGTCTTCTTTGTCCCGTTTGTCTTTGCCCCGATCGCCAACATCTGGATCCTCAAGATCTTTATCGACTTCTTGGGCATGAACGGCTTTATGTACACCCTGCCTTGGACCGTCCCCGGCCCCATCGGCACCATCATGGGCCTGGGCTTCCAGCCGCTCGCTTTTGTGATGCTCGCCCTTATCCTGGTCGTCGACTTCGTTCTGTACTACCCGTTCTTCCGTGCCTATGACGCCCAGAAGTGCGCCGAGGAGGCCGAGATCTCCCAGGAGGAGCTCGCCGCCAAGAACGCCGAGAAGGCCGCCAAGCTCAACGATGCCTTCCAGGGCAAGGCTGACGCCAAGAGCGTTGCCGCCGGCGCTGCTGCCGAGGCCGTGAAGGCCGACTCCCCCGCCGCTTCCGCAGCACCCGCTGCCGAGACAACGACCGCCAGCGACCTCAACGGCAAGCGCGTGCTCGTGCTCTGCCAGGGCGGCGGAACCTCGGGCCTGCTCGCCAACGCGCTGGCCAAGGCCGCCAAGGAGCGCGGCATTAACCTCGAGACCGCTGCCGAGGCCTATGGCAACCACGTGGACATGCTCCCCGACTTTGACCTGGTCGTCCTGGCCCCGCAGGCCGCAAGCTACCTGGCCGACCTGCAGAAGGACTGTGAGCGCGTGGGCAACAAGTGCGTCGCCTGCCGTGGCAAGCAGTACATCGAGCTCTCCCAGAACGGCGATAAGTCTCTCGCCTTCGTCTCCGAGCAACTCTCGAAGTAAGTAACGCTCAGGGCCAGCCGACCATCCAAGACCGGCTGGCCCTTCGATTTAGACGATTGGATCATCATGTCCGTTAATCCTGCTAGCGTCACCAACCCGCCCGCGCAGTTTCCCGAGGACTTTGTCTTTGGCGGCGCCACCGCTGCCTACCAGGTAGAGGGCGAGACCCGCACTCACGGTAAGGGCAAGGTTGCCTGGGACGACTTTCTGGAGGCCCAGGGGCGCTTCTCCCCCGACCCCGCTTCGGACTTCTACAACCAGTACCCCGTCGACCTGGAGCTGTGCGAGGAGTTCGGCATCAACGGCATTCGCCTCTCCATCGCCTGGAGCCGCATCTTCCCCAACGGCACCGGCGAAATCAACCCCGAGGGCGTCCAGTTCTACCACGATCTCTTCGCCGAGTGCCACAAGCACCACGTTGAGCCGTTCGTCACGCTGCATCACTTTGACACGCCGCTTCCCCTCTTTGAGAAGGGCGACTTCCTCAACCGCGAGACCATCGACGCCTTTGTGGACTTTGCCACCTTCTGCTTTAAGGAGTACGCCGACCAGGTGACCTACTGGTTCACCTTTAACGAGATCTGGGCCGACGCCTCCAACACCTACATCGAGGGCACCTTCCCCGGTGGCGTCAAGGCGCATCTGGCCGAGGCCTTCCAGTGCGAGCACAACATGATGCTCGCCCACGCCAAGGCCGTGCTGGCCTTCCACAACGGCGGCTTTAAGGGCAAAATCGGCGTCATCCAGTCGCTGGAGTTTAAGTACCCGCTCAACGAGAACGACCCCGCCGACATCAAAGCCGCCAACAACGAGCACGTGCTGCAAAACCAGTTTTTGCTCGACGCGACGTTCCGCGGCGAGTATGCCCCCGACACCCTCGAGTGCGCCAACCGCCTGGCTGCCGTCTCGGGCGGCACCATCGAGATCTTGGACGAGGACCTCGAGATTATGCGCGAGGCAGCGCTCTACAACGACTACCTGGGCGTTAACAACTATCAGTGCCGTTTTTTGAAGGCTTACGATGGCGAGAACGACCTGCACCACAACGGTACGGGCGAGAAGGGCACCGGTCGCTGGCGCGTCAAGGGCATTGGCGAGCATGTGAACAAGCCCGGCATCCCCACCACCGACTGGGACTGGATCATCTATCCCGAGGGACTGTTCGATCTGCTCGTCTACATTAAGCAGCGCTACCCCAACTACAAGCAGATCTTCATCACCGAGAACGGCATGGGCTACAAGGACCCCTACAAGAACGGTTTTGTGGACGACCAGCCGCGCATCGACTACATCGAGCAGCACCTGCGTTGGCTGCTCAAGGCCATGGAGGTGGGCGTCAACGTGGGCGGCTACTTCCTGTGGAGCCTGCAGGATCAGTTCTCCTGGACCAATGGCTACAACAAGCGTTACGGCTTCTTTTACGTTGACTTTGAAACCCAGAAGCGCACGCCCAAGGCAAGCGCCTACTGGTACAAGCACGTGGCGCAGACCCGTCGTCTGGACTAGTGGCTGGCGGGGTTGCCCGCTCACACAACCTGTCCCCATTTCTCAGCCGGGGGCGGCACGTCACACGGCGCGCCGCCCCCGGTCTTTTTGTTTTTGGGCTGGTCGGGAGCCGTTTGTCTCGATCTGTAACATCTAGCCGAGTTTTTTGGTCCTAGCTGTTACAGATTGAGACGAACAGGATTGCTCTTTCCGAAGAATCTAAATCTGTAACACGTAGCCCGCTTTTGACCGTCTACCTGTTACAAATCGAGACAAACGGAGTAGGACCTAACCCCGTATGTCCCTAACAGTCGAGCGTTCGACCAGCGTACTCGGCACATGAATCGCCTCGATAGACGAGCTCTCTCCAATCGTCGCCTCAAACGCAAGCTTACCGACACCGCGCAAATCAAATCGCAGCGTCGTCAGTCGATTGTGAGGAACAAGTCCCTCGAGTGCGTCGTCGATACCAACCACGCTCACGTCGTCGGGCACGGACAGGCCCGCGTTCTCGAGCGCGGCGATAACGCCCAGCGCCATCTGGTCATTTGCCGCAAGCACGGCAGTCGGCGCCTGCGACCCGCCGGCAAGCACCTCGGCCGCAATCCGCTCGCCCATGGCGTACCCACTGTCCGCACTCCAATCGCCACGCAGCATCGGAGCGGCATCGACATGAGCACGACCCAGCGTATCGCGCCAACCGGCCTCACGAAAACGCGAGGAAATCGAGTTTTCCGGACCCGCCACAAACCGCATATTCGAGTGACCATGTTCCAGCAGATAATTGGTCAACAGCTCGCACGAACCATACTGGTCGGAGTCGATCGTCGTGCAGCGCGGATGCGCATACATGGACAGGATGACCGTTCGCACTCCCGGCTGGGGAACAAACTCCTCAAAATCGGGAGCCATGCGGTTCATGTTGAGAATCATGCCGTCGACGGGTCGCTCGACCATGCGGCGCGAGGCATCGGCAAGTGTATAGGGCTTGTCGCCGCCCATCTCGATCATAGTGACGGCAAAATCGTGCTCGCGCGCCGCTTGCATGATACCCTCGAGCGTCGCCAGGTTACCGACACGTGTGATGTTGTACATGCACAGGCCAATAGAACGATACGACCCGCCGCGCAACGCCGCTCCAGCAAAATTGGGACGAAAGCCCAGCTCTTCCATGGCGGCCAGCACACGCTTGCGCGTCTTTTCCGTCACGTTGGGCATACCGTTGACCACGCGAGACACAGTCTGGCGGCTCACGCCAGCGAGCGCCGCAACCTCTGCCGCGCTCGCCGAATGACCATTCCTTGTCTGCTGAGCCATGCCTTCCACGCTAACCTGCTTCCCAACTATTCCCCGCGCCCATGGCGCATCGTACATACATCGATAACGTGCTCATGATACCCGAGCCATATACCACAACATGAAAACTTCTGTCAATCAAAACCGCTTACCGAACAAATACAACCGTTCGCGGCTGTTTGAAGTTGTTTTGTTTCTATACATCCCAGCCGGATGTTAACGTGCTCATTGTCAGATGTCCACGTGCTCATTTTGGTTCTAATCATTTTAAGATAGTGTTTATCGGGCTTTTTCACCGCTGAACGCTAACCAAGGAGCCTCCTGAGCGCAAACGCACAATATCGAACAGCGAGACGAGAGGGTGTATGCATATGTCTTTGCTAAACCGCGTACAGCAGCTGCCGAAGGGCTTTGTTTGGGGCGCCGCAACCGCCGCGTACCAAACGGAAGGTTCCACGAAGGTGGCAGGCAAGGGTAAGACCATGTGGGACGATTACCTTGTCGCCCAGGGTCGCTTTTTGCCCGACCCGGCCAGTGATTTCTACAACCGCTACGAGGAGGATATCCGCCTTTCTGCCGAGCATGGACTCAACGCCATCCGTGTGTCCATCGCCTGGACCCGCATCTTCCCCAACGGCGACGATGCCGAGCCCCTCGCCGAGGGCGTTAAGCACTACCACGAGCTGTTCGCCTGCTGCAAAAAGTATGGCGTCGAGCCCTATGTGTCCCTGCATCACTTTGACTCCCCCGCCGCCCTGTTCAACCAGGGCGACTGGCTCAACCGCAAGACCGTCGACGCCTATGTGCGCTATGCCGAGTTCTGCTTCCGCGAGTTCCGCGAGGTCAAGAATTGGTTCACCATCAACGAGCTCATCAGCCTCTCGCACTCCCAATACATCCAAGGCAACTTCCCGCCCAACCATCACTTTGATGTGACGAGCGGCATCCAGAGCCAGCACAACGAGCTCGTTGCCCACGCCCGCGCCGTCAACCTGTATAAGGATCTTGACGAGACCGAGCACCTGGGCGGACGCATTGGCATGGTCAACGTCCTGACGCCGGCATATCCTGCCACAGACTCGCCCGCCGACCAGCACGCCGCCGACCTGTACAACGCCTTCTACACCGACTTCATCATGGACGGCGCCTTCCTGGGTCACTACTCCGCGCGCACCCTCTCACTCATCAACGAGATTCTGCGTGCCAACAACGCCACGCTTACGGTTGAGGACAGCGACATGGAGGAGCTCGCCAAGGCGGCGCCCCGCAACGATATGTTCGGCCTCAACTACTATCAGTCGGCGTTTATCGCCGCCTACGATGGCAAGTCCACCAACAGCTTTAACGGCACCGGAGACAAGGGCACCTCGTGCTTTAAGTTTAAGGGCGTCGGGCAGCAGGTCGATATGCCGGGTATCCCCACCACCGACTGGGATTGGCTCATCTACCCGCAAGGCCTCTACGACACGCTCAAGCACATCAGCGCCACCTATCCCAACCTCCCCGTCATCTATATCACCGAAAACGGCCTGGGCCACAAGGACCCCGAGCCCGACGCAAACGGCATCGTCGCCGATCCCGAGCGCATCGACTTTGTCGACCAGCACATGGAGAAGGTGCTCCAGGCGCGCGCCGAGGGCGTCGACGTCCAGGGCTACTTTATCTGGAGCCTGCAGGACCAGTTCTCGTGGGCCAATGGCTATAACAAGCGCTACGGCCTGTTCTACATCGACTTCGACACGCAAAAACGCTACATCAAGCAGTCGGCACTCTGGTACAAGGAGCTCGCCGACACTATGGCGGACGCGCAGTAGCGCATCGCCTCGCTTTCCCCCGAGAAGGGAGCGGCCCTATGCGATACAAACCCAGCCGCTCCCCTCTCTCCCCCTGGGACCGACCCCGCCTGCACCCGGGCTTTTAGCAAGCGGGAGACCATATAGGTTTTCAACGTCCATGCCATTAAGATTTCATGCAAAGAGGAGCGTGAACTATGGAATCGATCGTTAAGTTCTTGGAGAAAGGTCAGCCGTACTTCGACAAGGTCTCTAAGAACATCTACCTTCAGGCCATTAAAGACGGCTTTTTGGCAGCAATGCCCATCATCCTGTCTTCTTCTGTCTTCCTGCTTATTTCGACCCTGCCGGGCGTTGTCGCCACGGTCGGCGGCTTTACGCTGCCCGACTGGTGGAACGTCGACGTCGTGAACTTCTGCAACAAGGTTTACAACTTCACGATGGGCGTCGTGGGCATCATGGTCGCCGGCACCACCGCAAGCGCGCTGACCGGCTCCAAGAACCGCCGCATGCCTGCCGGCAAGGCCATCAACGCCACGAGCACCATGGTCGCCGCCATGTGCGCTATGCTCATCTTGGCCGTTACCCAGACGAGTGCCAAGATCGACGGTGCCGATGTCTCGGTGTTCTTTACCGACAACATGGGCACCAAGGGCCTACTGAGCTCCTTTGTCGCCGCATTTGCCACGGTCAACATCTATGCCTTCTGCATTAAGCGAGACATCACCATCAAGCTGCCCAAAGAAGTCCCCGGCGCCATCGCCCAGAACTTCCGCGACATCTTCGCCTTCAGCTTCTCCATCCTGTTTGTCGCCGTCATCGACGTTATCTGCCGCACCTGCTTGGCCGTCCCGTTTGCCAACGTCATCTCCACGCTGGTGAGCCCGCTGTTCGCCGCTGCCGATTCCTACGCCGGCCTCGCCCTCATCTGGTTCATGATCCCGCTGTTCTGGTTCATGGGCATCCACGGCCCCTCGGTCGTTAAGCCTGCCCTCAACGCCGCGCTGTTTGGCAACATCACCACCAACCTCGCCACGCTGCAGGCCGGCGGTCACCCCGCCCTCGCCCTGACCGAGAACTTCGGTAACTACATCGGCGAACTCGGCGGCACCGGCGCCACGTTCATTGTCCCGATCATCTTCCTGCTCTTTATGCGCTCCAAGCAGCTCAAGGCCGTCGGCAAAGCCTCTGTCGTACCCGTGATGTTCGCCGTCAACGAACCGCTGCTGTTCGCCGCGCCCATCATCCTCAACCCGTACTTCCTGATCCCGTTCCTGTTTGCCCCCGTGGCCAACGTCCTCATTGGTAAGTTCTTCATCGACTTTTTGGGCATGAACGGCTTTATCTATGCCATGCCGTGGGCACTCCCCGGACCGATCGGCACCTTCATCGACACCAACTTCCAGCCGATCTCTCTGGTCCTGGTTGTCGTCCTGCTGGTCGTTGACTTCTTAATCTACTACCCGTTCTGCAAGGCCTACGACAACGTCCTGTGCAAGCAGGAGGCCGAGACCCTGGCCGAAGAAGAGGCCGAGGAGACCAAGGCCGTCAAGACCGCTGCCGCCCCCGCCGTTGAGGCTCCTGTTGTCGAGACCGCTTCTGCCACTGAGGCCTCCGCAGCTCCGTCCGCCCTTAAGGGCAAGGATCTGAGGGTTCTGGTTCTGTGCGCTGGCGCCGGCACCTCTGCACTGCTCGCCAACGCGCTTAAGGAAGGCGCCGACGAGCTGGGCATCGACATTACCGCCAACGCCGGTGCCTACGGCAGCCACTACGCCATCATGGACCAGTACAACGTCATCGTCCTGGCTCCGCAGGTTCGCACCTATTACAACGAGATGAAGGCCGACACCGACCGCCTGGGCATCACGCTGCTGTCGCCCAAGGGCAAACAGTACATCGACCTCACTAAGGATCCCAAGGGTGCCGTCGCCTGGATCGAGGAAAACCTCGAGGCATAAGACGCTGACGCCACCTGCCGCTCGCAGAAAAAAATGGCCCGTGCATCGATGCGTGATGCGCGGGCCATTTTGTTTAGACCGCACCCGTCCTCCTGTTCATCTTAATCTGTAACATCTAGCCGAGTTTTTGGGTCCCAGCTGTTACAGATCGAGGTGAACGCACAGGCCAAGCCAAAAATCTCAATCTGTAACATGTAGACCGCTTTTGACCGCTTAGATGTTACAGATCGAGACAAACAGATGGGTCAATCCAATCAATCTAGATCTGTAACACCTGGCTGGTCATTTCACTCCTAACTGTTACAGATCGAGACAAAGATGATGGCTGGGTAGACAAAATCTCAATCTATAACACCTAGTCGAGTTTTCGGGTCCCACCTGTTACAGATTTAGACGAGCAGGCCGAGCACGTCTACGCCCGCAGATCCCTTACGCTGGAACGCTCGACCAACACGCCCGAGACGAGCGTACGACTTCTGGAGCTCGGGGCTTCCAGACCTGCGACGACCTCGTTAAGCGCACGGATGCCCAGTTCGCGGTGGCGAAACTTCACCGACGTCAGAATCGAGTTGGGAATCGTCTTGTAGAGCTCATCGTCGAAGCCGATCACGGACACGTCGTCGGGCACATTGAGCCCTTTGTCACGTAGAGCCATCATCACGCCGTTTGCCATGCAGTCGTTAGCAGCGAGGACCGCCGTGCAATCGGGTTTATCGGCAAGCACAAGGCCCGCGGCATAGCCACTATCCGCATTCCAATCGCCTTGCAGAGGCTCGGGCGGCTCAATGCCACGTGCCTCGAGTGCCGCTCGCCAACCTTTCATACGGCACTGGCTCGACAGCGACTCTTTCTTACCAGAGACGAAGTACACGTTCTTGTGACCATGATCCAAGAAGTACTCGCACGCCATGCGCGCGCCGCCCTCTTGGTCGTCACTGACGGTGGAGCAGGTAGGATGTTCCATCGGTGTGATAATCACAGTCTTGAGGTCCTTCGGTGCCTCAAAGGTATCAAAGTCATCGACCATCTGACGCAGGTTGAAGATCATGCCATCAACAGGCAGCTGCGACATCCTGCGCGCCGCATCGGCAAGGGTCATCTTCTCCCCTGCGCGCTTCTTAATCATCGTGAGCGCAAAGCCGCGTTCTTCGGCGGCATCGGCGATACCGTCAATCATGTCCACGGCACCGCCCGACAAGTGGAACAGCACCACGCCGATGCACCCGTAACGGCCCAACTTGAGTGAACGCGCGGCAAAGTTCGCCCGGAACCCAAGCGCTTCCATGGCAGCATGGACCCTATCGCGCGTCGACTCTCGCACGCTATCGGGCTCGTTGATCACACGCGACACCGTCTTGAGGGAAACACCCGCGGCAACCGCCACATCGTTCATTGAGACGCTTTTCTTGTCCATCGTTGCCACTGCTTCTCCAGTCGGTTCCCTATCGATCGTTCTTTGCGTTCTAGCATACACTACCTGCTCGGTTTTCAAATTTGCCGTTTACCGGACAATACCGACCGTTCACCCGTAAATCCTTGTTGCTCTTCCAAAAATGTCTTACGTTGTCATTAACGAAATGACAACGTTGTCATTTCGCAATGCCTTCCTTAAGCAGGAAGGTTTCCGGGCAGTCCTGACCATCCATCGACGACCAGTTCCATCCACATGCATCGCGCATCGAGCAGCAAAGGAGCTCTATGGACGCCATCGTAAAGATGCTCGAAAAGCATCAACCGTTCTTTGAGAAGATCTCAAGGAACATCTACCTCCAGGCCATTAAGGACGGATTCCTTGGGTGCATGCCCATCGTCCTCACCTCTTCGATCTTCCTGCTGATTGCCACCCTTCCTGGCGTAGTTGGCATCACGCTGCCCCAGCCGCTCATCGACTGGTGCAATAAGCTGTACAACTTCACCATGGGCGTCATGGGCATCATGGTCGCCGGCACCACTGCCAAGAACTTTACGGCTTCCATGAACCGTCGCATGCCCGCCGGCAAAGTGCTCAACGACGGTTCCACCATGGTGGCCGCCCAGTGCAGCATGCTGCTGCTCGCAGTCACGCAGTTCACCACCAAGTTCAACGGCTCCGAACTTTCGGTCTTCGATTGCACCAGCATGGGCACGCGCGGTCTGTTCTCGGCCTATATCGCCGCGTTCATTACCGTGTGGGTCTACAAGTTCTGCGTCTCGCGCGATCTGACCATTAAGCTGCCCAAGGAGGTCCCGGGCGCCATCGCTCAGAACTTCCGCGACATCATCCCCTTTGGTGGCGCCGTCATCATCTGCGGCATCATCGATGTCGTCGTGCGCAACCTCATGGGCGTTCCGTTCTCCGAACTGCTCATCAAACTGCTCTCCCCGCTCTTTACCGCTGCAGAAACCTATCCTGGCCTTATCCTTATCCAGGCAGCCACCGCGTTCTTCTGGTTCATCGGCGTCCACGGCCCCTCGATCGTCCAGCCGGGCATCGACCCCATCCGTCTTGCCAACCAGGCCGAGAACCTGCAGGTTCTGCTGGCCGGTGGTCACCCCGCCCACTCCCTCACCTTTAACATGTCGCTCGTGGGTGAGTTCGGCGGCACCGGCGCCACGTTCATCGTGCCGCTTCTGCTGATTCTCTTTATGAAGTCCAAGCAGCTCAAAGCCGTCGGTAAGGCCTCGATTGTTCCTGTTGCCTTCGCCGTCAACGAACCGCTGCTCTTTGGCGCGCCGATGATCCTTAACCCCTACATGCTCGTCCCCTTTGTTGCCGCCGGCTGCGTCAACGTAAGCGTTGCCAAGTTCTTTATCGATAACGTGGGCATGAACGGCTTCTCCTTCGTGGTGCCTTGGGCTACCCCTGCCCCCATCGGCATCTTCATCACCACGAACTTCCAGCTTATCGCCCTGGTATTTGTCGCGATTATCATCTTGCTGGACGCCATCATCTACCTGCCGTTCTTGAAGGCATACGATAAGCTGCTCTGCGACCAGGAGGCCGAGCGCGCCGCCGAGCTGGGTCTCGAGTCCGATGGTGCCGCCGCCATCGCCGCCAACGCCCCTGCGCCCGCTGTCGAGCAGGCTACCGCTTCCGTCGAGATGACTGTTGCCGCCGCCGACAGCAAGCCTGTCGCCGATCAGCCCGAGCCCGCTGCCGATGCATCCGCCAAGAAGGATGTCGACGGCCTGAAGGTCCTCGTCCTGTGCGCCGGCGCCGGCACCTCTGCCATGCTCGCCAACGCCATCAAGGAAGGTGCCGCACAGACCGGAGAGAACATCGCTTCCTCCGCAGGCGCCTATGGCCAGCACACTGCCATCATGGATCAGTACGACGTCATCGTGCTCGCCCCGCAGGTTCGTAGCTACTACAACGACATGAAGGCCGACACCGATCGTCTGGGCATTAAGCTGCTCGCCCCGCGCGGCAAGGAATATATCGACCTTACCCGCGACCCCGCTGGCGCCATCAAGTGGCTCCGCGAGAACCTCGACTAGTTCCTCCCTCTGTTGGTGCCCGGATCCCCAATTCGGGCACCTCTCCCTATTCGTATCCCACAGAAAGGATGCCTCATGACCAACCCCATGCAGTTCCCCGACGGCTTTGTGTTTGGCGGCGCCACCGCCGCTTACCAGGTTGAGGGCGAGACCCGCACGCACGGCAAGGGCAAAGTGCCCTGGGACGATTTCCTGGCTGCCCAGGGTCGCTTCTCCCCCGACCCCGCAAGCGATTTCTACAACAAGTATCCAGTCGATATCGACCTGTGCCAGCGTTTTGGCATCAACGGTATTCGCGTCTCCATCGCTTGGAGCCGCATCTTCCCCAGTGGCACCGGCGAGATTAACCCCGAGGGTGTCGCTTTCTATCACGAGCTTTTTGCCACCTGCAACAAAGCTGGCGTTATCCCCTATGTCACGCTCGATCACTTCGATACGCCCGAGGCCTTTTACCAGGACGGTGGCGAGGGCTTCCTGACGCGCACGACGATTGACGCCTTTGTCGAGTACGCCAAGTTCTGCTTTGCTGAGTTCACCGAGGTCAAGCACTGGTTCACGTTTAACGAGATTCCCGCAACCGCCGAGGGCAGCTTTATCGTCGGCAACTGGCCGCACGGCGAGAAGTACCGCCTGGACAAGGCCTTCCAGCTCATGCACAACATGATGGTGGCCCACGCCAAGGCTGTCGTCGCCTTCCATGAGGGCGGCTTTGAGGGCGAGATCGGCATTGTCCAGAACCTGGAGCCCAAGTATCCCCTCGACCCCAACAACGCCGCCGACTGCGAGGCAGCTCGCATGGCCGACGTCATCAACAACCGCTGGGTACTCGACGCCACCTTCCGCGGCCACTATGCAGCCGACACCATGGAGGCTGCGACCAAGCTGGCCCGTATCGCCGGCGGCGAGCTCGACGTCCGCGACGAGGACATCGCCGCGCTGACCGCCGCGCTCCCCTACAACGATTGCCTGGGCGTCAACACCTACAAGTGCCAGTTCCTGCGTGCCGCCGAGGGCGAAAACGACATCAACCACAATGGCACCGGCGACAAGGGATCCTCGCGCTGGTTCCTCAAGGGCGTGGGCGAGTCATGCGTGCGCGAAGGCGTACCCACCACCGATTGGGACTGGATCATCTATCCCGAGGGCCTCTACGACCTGCTGCTCCGCATTAAGAACGATTATCCCAACTACAAGAAGATCTACATCACCGAAAACGGCATGGGCTATAAGGACGACTTCGAAGACGGCTTTATCGACGACGCCCCTCGTATCGACTACATGCGCCAGCATCTCGCGTGGATCCTCAAGGCGATCGACGGCGGCGTGAACGTCGACGGCTACTTTGTGTGGTCGCTGCAGGACCAGTTCTCCTGGACCAACGGCTATAACAAGCGCTACGGCCTGTTCTACATCGACTTCGAGACTCAGGCCCGCTATCCCAAGGCGAGCGCGTACTGGTACAAGAACGTCGCGGAGACCGGCCTGCTCATGGCCTAATTTAAGCCGCATACCCCCTGTCGGCCGCATGCGAATCCCTCCACGGGTTCGCATGCGGCCTTTTTGTTTTTGGTGGGCTCGAGCGGATCATTCGTCTCGATCTGTAACATCTAGCAGGGATTTTCGGTCCCAACTGTTACAGATCGAGACAAACGAACGCCCCGAACTTGAAGATCTCAATCTGTAACACGTAGCCTGTTTTTCACGTCTACCTGTTACAGATTGAGACAAACGTTCGAACCAATCCAAACAATCTCAATCTGTAACGTTTGGCCGAGTTTTTCGGTCCCAACCGTTACTGATTGAGACAATTAGATAGTCAAATCCGCGCTTTCCAAGCAGCTATGAAGCACGGCTCTTTCCTTGCTTTCAGTATCACGAACATATTTTCGATATCATTTCATGTTATTATGATACCGAAAATATGTTCGTGATACTGAACGGAGCAGCATGCGCCAGTTTGATTACGCCACAGTCCCAGCGGAACTCGAGGCAACTCCAATCACCAACCTTCTCCTCTCGATACGCGAGCATAAAGGCCGTCAGCTTGTTCTGGGTCAAGTCAGACCCGAGCTTCTATCGTCTCTTATGGAGGAAGCTAAGATCCAAAGCACCCAATCTTCCAACGGACTTGAAGGAATTGTTACCACCCAAAAAAGACTCAAAGCAATCATGGCGTATTCCGCCAAGCCAAGCTCCCGCGCAGAGGAAGAAATCGCTGGATACCGAGATGCGCTGTCGCTTATTCACGAGCAGCACGATTTCATTCCCGTAACGCCATCGGTCATTTTGCAGTTGCATCGTGACCTCATGGCACACACAGCAATCTCGTATGGGGGCCATTGGAAAGATAGCGATAACGAAATCATCTCCATCGACGATCAAGGTAATCGATTTGTGCGCTTTAGGCCTCCCTCGGCTCTAGCAACCCCGGGACTTATCGAAGAAGCCTGTCGGTCCCTCAACGATGCCTTATCTCGCCAAGTTTGCGATCCCCTCCTTATATCGCTCCGCTTTATATTCGATTTTGTCAGTATTCATCCCTTCAACGATGGCAATGGCAGGATGAGCCGACTCCTTACAACACTGCTACTCGAAAAGACTGGATACGACGTTGCGCGTTACATCAGCATCGAACGTCTCATTGAAGACAATAAAGCGCTTTACTACAACGCCCTCGCCGCAAGCTCCGCTGGATGGAATGAAAATCAAAACACCGAAGTGCCCTTTATCCGTTTTATGCTCGGAACTATCCTGGCGGCCTACCGACAGCTCGAGCAGCACACCCAGATCGAATCTGGCACTCACCCCATGTCGAAGCAAGCACGTATAGCTGCTCTATTTCAGCAGAGACCCGGCGTCATCAAGAAATCCGACATCCAGTCCAACTGCCCCGATATCAGCGAGGTAACCATTAAACGAACCCTCAGCCAGCTTGTTAGTTGCAGCGCAATCGAAAAAACGGGAGCAGGTCGTTCGACGGGCTACATACTCAAAGACGTCCATGCTCTGGAATTATTCTTGCAATCTGCAATACCCGATAGCGAGGCCGCAATAACAAAAGAGACTCCAAAGGACAAGCTCCTTGAACGTGTAAACCACGCCGAGGATGAAAGCAGAGAGGGGCTCTATGAAGACTACGATTTATTCTCAAGGGACATAAAGACGAAATACGGAGCCTAGTCATATCCCAGAATAGTCTCATCCTTGTTGCCCAAAATTATTTACGCGTCATTGTGAAGCGATAACCCCTGCGCCGGCAGGGGCAGAAGTATCGTCTGCTGCGCTAGTTAGCAGATGACCTGCGTGTGCTCCTCGATGGCGACACGATCCTCGGCGGAGATGCCCGGCTCGCACACCACGGCATCCAGGCTGTCCAGGCGGCAGAAGGTGTAGAAGTCACGTTTGCCGATCTTGCTGGAGTCGGCGATCAGATAGCGTGAATCGGCCTTGCTAAAGGCAAGCTGCTGGATACGACCCTCATCCATGTTGGACGTAGATACGTCGCCATCCAGAATGCCGTTGGCGCCGATAAACGCCGCGTCGATGCCCAGTGCACGCAGGGTATCCTCGGCCGTTGGTCCCACAAAAGCGGCGGTGCGGCGACGGTACATGCCACCTACCAGGCACAGGTCACAGTCCTCGCGCGCCTCGAGCAGGTTAAACACCGAAAGCGAGTTGGTCACAATGCGCAGGCGGCACGCCGGCAGCATCGAGGCCATCTGTTCCACCGTAGTGCCCGTGCCCAAAAAGATGGTCGAGCCCTCCTCGATAAGCTCCACAGCACGGCGCGCAATCTGCAGCTTTTCCTCGGCATGCTTAGTGCGCTTTTCGCTGTGCGAATACTCATGGCGCAACATAGCGTGGGGACGGCCCTGTGCACTGCGGGCTCCGCCGTGCACGCGCTCGATCTCGCCCAGGCTCGCAAGCTCCTCAAGATCGCGACGGATCGTCATATCCGAGACGCCCAGTGCATCCGAAATCTCCTTGACCGAGACCGTGCCCTGCTCTTCGAGCAGCTGACGAACCTTATCCTGTCGCTCTGCCTTAATCACGATGAATCCTCGCCGTTCTTTGCGCGCATATCATTCAAACAGTAACGAACAAATTGTATCAGACTCGTGTGCGTCAAAAATGAACGCCCGCACAGCTCCAATCATCACTTTTTTGAGAAAAATACCCCCTGCTTTAGTGGGGTGTAGTGATAATCTCGCCTGTTCGCGCTACAGTTTGTCGGAAATACCTCGATGTTAGGAACCAAATGATCACTTCCGAGCTTTTCGGCACCGCGCCGTGCGGTACCCCCGTTCATCGTTACACCCTCAACGGGCCCGAGATCTGCGTTCGAATTATGGACTATGGCGCCACCGTGTTGGGCATCGACGTACCCGACATCCCTGGCAACGTGCGCGATGTGGTGCTGGGCTTCGATAAGCTCGAGGATTACTTTGACAACCCCGCCTGCTTTGGCGCGACCATCGGCCCTGTGGCCAACCGCACTGCAGGTGCAACGATCGCCATTGCTGGCACGGACTGGCATATGCCGGCCAACGAGGGCGCCAACAACCTGCACAGCGATCTTGAGCATGGTCTGCACAAGCGCGTATGGGATGTTGAACTCGACGAGGTCCACAACGCCGTGCGCATGACCACCTCGCTTGAGGATGGCGAGCTGGGCCTGCCCGGCAACCGCACCTTTACGGCCGTGTTTACCGTTACACGCACCGGCGTCTTTCGCATCGAGTATGGCTGCGAGAGCGACCGCGCCACCTACGTGTCCATGACCAACCACACGTACTTTAACCTTGCCGGTCACAACGCCGGCATGGACTGTGAGCACTTCTTTGTTGCTAACGCTGCCCACTACCTGCCCATCAACGAGCAGAACATCCCCACCGGCGAGATTGCTCCGGTCGAGGGCACGCCGTTTGACTTCCGCGAGCTGCGCCCCGTTGCACCCGGCATGGAGGCCGATGATCCACAGATTAAGCAGGCACGCGGCTACGACCACTGCCTGTGCATCGATGACTATCAGTACGGTCGCAACCTGCGCCGCGCCCTGCATGTCGAGGAGATGTGGACCGGCCGCGAGCTGGACTACTACACCACCGCCCCGGGCGTGCAGCTCTACACCGGCAACTGGCTGGGCGACGAGCACGCCAAGGATGACGCCAACTATGGCTGGGGCGCCGGCTTTGCCCTCGAGGCCGAGATGTACCCCGACACGCCGCACCAGCCGCTGTTCCCGCAGGGCATCGTGGGCCCGGGACACCCCTACAGCAATGTGATTGAATACCACTTTATGAGGCACTAAACCCACAGCGCGACATATCGCACAGCAGCGCCCGCCGGTACCACCGCCGACGGGCGTTTTGCTACCTAGTCATTGGGGACGTTCTTAAATGACTAGCTGGATGGGGTCGGGGGTGGAGCTGGGGAGGTAGCGAATTTCTAGTTCTATTCCGAGCTTTTGCAGCTCTCTGAGGGCGGCGACGTCCTCATCGTCTACGGCAACCGCGGGCGTTGCGGGACGCTTGCCCTCCCCTGCCTGCATATGGCCGATGCTGATCTTGGTGATCGGCACGCCACCCTTAACCAGCGCGAGCGCATCCGCGGGCGACGCCACCATGATGAGAATCCATTGGCGCGGCGTTGCGGTATGAATGATGTCGATGGTCCTTTGCACCGAGAAAAACCGTGTCCACACGCCCTCGGGCGCCGCGACCCTCATAGGCGCCCACTTACGCGAATCAGCCGCAATCTCGTCGTTGACGATCAGGACGAGATTGGAACCCACAGCCTCGTTCCACAACTCAACGTCTTGCCCGTAAATGAAACGGTCATCAATGCGTGTGAGAAGAATCTTGGGTTGAGCCATCGCTGCCCCATTCTGCTTGAGACCCGTAAGAGCAAGACATTGCGTCTCCAATATTAGTGCATTTAAAGTGAGAAAAGCCGTCAGAACACTTGCGCGGATTTGCGATGTCCCGTATCATAGACAGCCGTTGACGCCTCAGTTGCGTCACCACATGGTCGCCAGCGTAGCTCAGTTGGTAGAGCACCGCTCTCGTAAAGCGGGGGTCACCGGTTCGAGCCCGGTCGCTGGCTCCATTGCACAAGATAGCCGCCTTTGGGCGGCTTTTTTGTTACCGATTTGAGTGCGTGTGCGCCAACCCAAGCATCGCCACGTCGATCGCTTCCTGCTCATTTATTTGCGAAGAACATCGGCTAGCCGCAGGATTGAAATCATCGACCGATAAGTGAGTTCCACTTTTTCGCCAGCAAGCAGTCGTTTCGAGCCAATCTCATCTAGCCCCACAAGCCGAGAAAACAGCGGGCCGCTCATCGTGCCCTCGTCAATTGATTCCCTTATGGTCTTCAAAACGTCCGTATCATGAAGCGATGCCGAGCTGTAGGGGGCA
>DBFADZ010000019.1:0-69195 GCA_048195375.1 Collinsella sp. | reverse complement strand
CAGCAGCAATATGCGGCAACGATGTCGGCCCTGCGCGAGGCGGCCGAATAAGAGCTTGCGGGCCTTGATGACTATGAGAGTGGATAATCTCCCGTTTTAGGCCCGGTGGCGGCCTCAAAGTGGGAGATTATCCACTCTCGTTTCTGTTCTGCCTACATTTGTAGGAACAGTTCGTGGAGGCGGGTGTCTTCGTCGAGTTCGGGGTGGAAGGTTACGCCGAGCTGGTTGCCCTGGCGCGCGGCGACGATACGGCCGTCGACTTTCGCTAAGGCCTTTGCGTCGCCGTGGACCTCGACGATGCGGGGCGCGCGGATAAACGTCAGCGGCACTTCACCGTTGATGCCAGCTACCTGCCCCTTGGTTCGAAAACTGCCGAGCTGCCTGCCGTAGGCATTGCGCTCAACGAGCACATCCATGGTTGCCAGGCGCGGCGTGCCCTTATCGTCATGGGCGGCAAGGTCGTGAGCCAGCAGAATCAGGCCGGCGCAGGTGCCCAGGACGGGCATGCCTTCAACAATGCGGGTGCGAAGCTCCTCGAGCATGCCCAACTCATCTAGCAGCTTCCCTTGAACGGTAGACTCGCCGCCGGGAAGTACCAGACGGTCAAAGTCCTGCTTTAAATCAGCCGCCTGCCTCAGCTCAATACAGCGCGCGCCCAGCTCGGATAGTCTTGCCTCGTGCTCGGCAAATGCGCCTTGGACCGCCAGCACGGCGACCGTTTGGTCTGCATAATCGCTCATGTGCGATCCTTTCTGCTGGACTAGCGCCCGCGCTCTTCCATGATAATCTCGATCTCGTCGGCGTTGATGCCCACCATGGCCTCGCCCAGGTCCTCTGAAAGCTCGGCAATGAGCTTGGCATCGGTGAAGTTTGCCACGGCCTTGACGATGGCGGCTGCGCGCTTGGCGGGGTCGCCGCTCTTAAAGATGCCCGAGCCGACAAACACGCCTTCGGCGCCCAGCTGCATCATTAGCGCGGCGTCGGCGGGGGTCGCTACGCCGCCGGCGGCAAAGTTCACGACGGGAAGCTTACCCGTGGCATGGACCTCGCGCACCAGCTCGACCGGAACCTGCAGTTGCTTGGCTGCCTCAAAGAGCTCGTCGTTGCGCAGGGCAACAACGTCACGGATCTGCTTTTGGATCTTGCGCATGTGACGCACGGCCTGAACGACGTCGCCCGTACCCGGCTCACCCTTGGTGCGAATCATCGTGGCGCCTTCGGCAACACGGCGCAGCGCCTCGCCCAGATCACGGGCGCCGCAGACAAACGGCACGTCAAACTGGGTCTTGTCGATGTGATAGACGTCATCGGCAGGGGAGAGAACCTCGGACTCATCGATGTAGTCGATCTCGATGGCCTGCAGGACCTGCGCCTCGACGATGTGACCGATGCGGCACTTGGCCATGACGGGGATGGAGACGGCCTCCTGGATGCCCTTGATCATCTTGGGGTCGCTCATGCGCGAGACGCCGCCTGCGGCACGGATGTCGGCCGGGATGCGCTCGAGGGCCATGACGGCGCAGGCGCCTGCCTCCTCGGCGATGCGTGCCTGCTCGGGCGTGGTAACGTCCATGATGACGCCGCCCTTGAGCATCTGCGCGAGCTCGCGATTGAGTTTGACGCGGTCGGCCTTGCTGTTCTGTTCTGCCATGGTTGCTCCCTTGGTTGGCATGTGCATTGCTTGACGGAACATCCTATCGGGGAGCTGGGTATGACAAAATACTCAGTTTTCGAGATAATTACAAGGTCAGACTAATACCAGATTGAATGACTTAATAAGGTCAGGTGATAGGCTCATGCTTGACTACAATTTGGAAAAACGCGGCGAAGCATCGCTCTATGAGTATGTTTACCAGCAAATTCGAGATGATATCGTAGCTGGACGCATTGTGGCGGGGGAGCATTTGCCGTCTAAGCGCGCCTTTGCCAGTCATCTGGGAATCAGTGTTATTACCATCGAGAATGCATATAGCCAGTTACTCGCTGAGGGCTATATTTGCTCAATACCACGTCGTGGCTACTACGCTTGCGAGCTTCCGAATGCACCGGTTTTGGCTTCGGCTGCGGAGGGCATCGACCGAGATGCCGTCTCTGTGGGCCCCAGCGTGCATGATGTCAACGGACAGGTCGAGCGATTCGATGCGCTTTCTCCTTCTGCTTTGGAGGCGGCGCGGCTTTGGCAAAGCGCGCTACGGGCGACGCTGGCATCCGAAGACGAGCGCGAAATCTTTTCGCCCGCACCGGCGCAGGGCACTGCTCGGCTGCGACGCGCAATTGCTCACCATCTGCACGGGACAAGGGGTATGAATGTCGACCCCAACAACATCGTTATCGGTGCGGGCGCCCAGCTGCTCGATACCATGTTGGTTCAGTTGCTTGGCGCGGACAAGGTGTATGCGGTTGAGGATCCGGGCTATTTGCGTCTGACGCGTATCTATCAGGCTATGGGCTGCCAAGTTCGACATATCCCGTTGGATGATGAGGGCGTGGACTTGAGCACTCTGCAGAAAAGCGGGACCGATGTCCTTCACCTGATGCCGTCCCATCAGTATCCGACCGGCCTTGTGACGAGCATTGCGCGTCGCTATGCGCTTCTGAGCTGGGCCGCCGAGCGACCAGGTCGGTATCTCATCGAAGATGACTTTGATTGTGAGTTTCGCCTTGCTGGCAAGCCGATTCCTGCGCTCGCATCGATCGATGCCGCCCAGTCGGTTATTTACACCAACACGTTTTCGAAGAGCCTGTCATCGGCGTTGCGTCTAGCGTACATGGTGTTGCCCGATGAGCTAATGGAGCGGTTTAGGCGCAACCTTGGTTTTTACGCCTCGTCGGTTAGCTCTGTTGACCAGGTCGCTTTGGCTCGTTTGCTGGAATCGGGTGATTACGAGCGACATGTGAACCGCGTGCGCGTGCGCGCTCGCGAGGCGCGCGATGGCCTGGCGGCGCTTGTGCGGAAGGCGTTTCCGGCAGGGGAAGTCTCGATCGAGCATGCAGACGCGGGCCTTTACTGTATCGTGGTTGCGGAGCGTGGAACGGGCGGAAGCACTTTTGCACGGGCCCTCACGCGCTCGAGCATCCCTTTTATCGATATTGGTGACTGTTTTTGGTGTGCCGATGGCGCATCTGTCCCTGAAAACTCAACTCAAATTCTTGTTCAGTATGACGATCTGAGTCCAAAAGTGCTAACTAGCTTGGAATTGCAGCTAATGGGGGGGCACTCTGCAACCTAAGTGAGTAGACTTTTAGCACTTTGGCGACCAGGCAGTTTTGTAACAAGCTATCTACCTGCGGTTTTGAAAAGCAGGATGACCGGCCTGCTCGGGATGTTCAAAAAAGTCTACTCACTTGCCGCGCAAAGCTCCTGCATGAGAAAAAATGGGGTTTTCAACAGGGCTTCGTCCAGCTCTCGGCAAGCTTTTGGCCAGTTGGGGAGTGCTGTTGAAAACTTGGCAGTCCGTTCGGCGCCATTTTTGGTGCGTTCGCGCCAATACGTGACTGACTGGGTTGAAATTCGTGTTTTCCTGTGCCTATGAAGGATCTACTTTGTGACATATCGGCTTTTAGGTACTGGCGTTTGCCTCCTCAAGTCCGCGCTTTGTGTCCGCCGCTTCCACGGCCGGAAGAAGACCGGCAGCGATATGACCTTGCCCGTAACCCGACGGCTGCGGTTGTGCTCGGCTTTCCGTTGTATACATTGGTCCGGACGAGAAACAAGCGGACTTGTCCTGCCAGTATCAGGCAGCGGCTGTTTCTTGGTGAGCTCCCCAGGGAATCCGTGCTGGAAACGGAGCATGGGTTTTTGGTTACATCTCCTCTACTGACGACATTCATCATGTCGCGGCATCTGACGGATCTTCAGCTTCTTTTGGTATTGGCGGAGATGTGTGGCTTGTTTGCGGTGTGTGCCCTGCCGGCGGCACTTGAGGCGGAGCTTTCGCGTGCAATTGATTCGGGCGCGATTTCGACAACGTTCGGTTGGGTGCGCTGCCCGTCCGAGGACGGCATCGCCTCAAATTTATGGCGTCGAGACGCTTTGGCTTTGGGCGGAGACCTTGACCGTTTTTGTTCAGATGTTTGCGGGATGCGTTACGGCAATAGATTTATGGCGGTATCGCAACTCGTTCCATTGGGTGCCGCGTCGCCTTTTGAGGTCGAGGCGTTTTTGTTGCTTGGACTGCCGCGAGCCCTGGGAGGCGAAGGGTTTTGCGGCATAGAGCTCAATGTCGAAGTGACGTTAAGCACAAGTGCTCGAGCGATTGTGGGAAAGTCCCGTGTATATATCGACCTACTTCTTTCTTCGCCGGACGGTAGGCGACAGGTGGCCATTGAATGTCAGGGAAAGGCCTCGCACGGACGCGCAGGGGATGGCTTGCGTGACGCTGACCGCATGACGGCCCTTCAGGCCATGGGCTACGATGTGCTTCTCCTTACACACAGACAGATATCGGATGAGGATAGATTCCGCGCGATCGTTAAGGCCGTATGCAGGATGCTCGATGCTGAATATCGTGATAAAAGCTCGGATGAGCAAAGGGCTGAGGCATTACTCCGGTCTGAACTATTCATTGACTGGACAAAATTGGGAGTAATCGACGGAAAGATGCCCGCTAGACACAAAATGGCTCGATCGTGGACGGCTGCGGTTCTAAGTGAGTAGACTTTTGGCACTTTGGCGACCAAGCCGTTTTGCAACAAGTCATTTACCTGCGGCTTTATAAAGCAATATGGATGGCGTGCTCGGCAAGTTCCAAAAAGTCTACTCACTTAGTTTTTGACGAGAAGCCGATGCCGAAGGCGGTCCTATTTCAGGGCGTTAACAAGTTCATGAGGCACGAAAAAGGCCCGAACCAATACGGTCCGGGCCTCATCGAGCTTGAGGTTATGTCTCAGGCGGTTGGCTTAGCCAAAGTAGCGCTTGAGCAGGCCGGCGAAAGCCTTGCCGTGGCGGGCCTCGTCGCGAGCCATCTCGTGCACGGTGTCGTGGATGGCATCGAGGCCAGCGGCCTTGGCGCGCTTGGCAAGATCGGTCTTGCCGGCGGTGGCGCCGTTCTCAGCCTCAACGCGCATCTCGAGGTTCTTCTTGGTGGAGTCGGTCACGACCTCGCCCAGGAGCTCAGCGAACTTGGCGGCATGCTCGGCCTCCTCGTGGGCAGCCTTCTCCCAGTACAGGCCGATCTCGGGATAGCCCTCGCGATGAGCGACGCGAGCCATGGCCAGGTACATACCGACCTCAGAGCACTCGCCCTCAAAGTTGGCGCGCAGGTCGGCAACGATGTCCTCAGAGACACCCTCCATCTTGGCGACGCCCACGACGTGCTCGGCGGCCCACTCGAGCTGGCCCTCCTCCTGCTTCAGGAAACGAGAACCGGGAACGCCGCACTGGGGGCACTTAAAATCCTCGGGCAGCTGGTCGCCGTCGAACTCTTCCACATAACCGCAAACGGGGCAAACAAACTTCATGATTCGATCCTTTCGATCGATGGCGATTGCGCGCTCGTCCGGTCCCGTAAGGGCCCTCTCCGGACGTGCGTCTTGACGAGTTCTATTATCCATAAATGCAATCAAATGTGAAGCCTATTAGGAATGATTTTTAATAAAACAATTTTGAGATATGAAGATGTTGATTGATTAACGATTGGCAGGCCGTCTTTGACCGCCGCTGAGTACAATCGGGCGAGCAAATGTTGACCTATCAACAAATGAAGGAGTTTCCTTTATGCATCTAGCCCGTCGTGCCTGGTGCCGAACATATCAGACGGTTTTTCGCATTGCATTGCCGATCCTGCCCTATACCGAGCCGCGCATTTTAGAGCATGCCGAGGATGTGCCCGCGGTGCTTCAAAAGCGCTCGATCCAGAAGGTCCTTATCGTGACGGATCCTGGTATTGCACGTTTGGGGCTCACGGCATCACTCGAGCGTGCGCTTACGGCTCAGGGGATTGGCGTTACGGTCTATGCCGAAACGCGTGCAAACCCCACGGTTTCAAACGTGGAAGAAGCGGCGTCCCTGTATCGAGAGAGCGCCTGCCAGGCCATTATCGGCTTTGGCGGTGGCTCGGCCATGGACTGTGCCAAGGGCGTGGGCGCACGCATTGCGCAGCCAAACAAGCCCATCAACAAGATGCGCGGCCTACTGCGGATTCATCGTCTCCTGCCGCTGCTTATTGCGGTTCCCACTACCGCCGGTACGGGAAGCGAAGTCACGCTCGCGGCGGTTATCACCGATGACGAGACGCACTACAAATACCCCATTAACGACTTTGTGCTCATCCCGCGTTTTGCAGTCCACGACCCCGAGTTTACGTGCGGCTTGCCCGCTTCCATTACGGGGCAGACGGGCATGGACGCCCTGACGCATGCCGTTGAGGCCTTTATCGGGCGAAGCACCACGCCCTATACGCGTAAGATGGCGCGACAGGCGGTGCAGCTTATCCACGACAATTTGCTCGAGGCCTATGAGCATGGTGACGACATGTGCGCTCGTCGCAATATGCTTTTGGCGGCGTATAAGGCGGGCGTTGCGTTTACCCGCTCCTATGTCGGATATGTGCATGCCATCGCGCACAGTTTGGGCGGCCGATACGGAATTCCGCACGGTTTGGCCAACGCGATCATCCTGCCGCACATGCTTCGCGCTTATGGTGACGCCGCCGCCCCCAAGCTTGCCGATCTTGCTCACATGGCGGGCATTGCGCCGGCTACCGCGCAGGATAGTCTTGCGGCCGAGGCCTTTATCGATTGGGTCGACCGCATGAACGAGGCCCTGGGAATCCCCAAATATGTCTCGGGCATTCGCCGCTCTGACATTCCCGAGATGGCGGCGCATGCCGATGCCGAGGCCAATCCGCTATACCCCGTTCCGCTTCTAATGGACCGCTTGGAGCTCGAGCATATGTACGAAGTCGTTGCAGGTGGTATGTTTGAGGACGAGAATTAGGAGGGTCCATGAACACCGAGGAAATTGCGCGCATCGTCGGCGATCAGCGCGCCTACTTTAAGACGCACGCCACGTTTGATGTCGATGTTCGACGTCGCGCGCTCGTGAGTTTACGCGATGCGGTGCGGGCCCACGAGGCCGATATCGCCCATGCGCTCAAGACCGATTTGGGGAAGTCGCATGACGAGGCCTATATGTGCGAGATTGGTACGTCGCTTTCCGAGATTCGACATCAGATCGCTCACGTGGCTCGGTGGAGTCGTCCGCGCCTGCGTCCGTGCGATCTCGCTAACGCCGTGAGCGTGTGCAAAACGCAAGCCGTGCCCTATGGCGTCACACTCATCATGGCTCCGTGGAACTACCCGTTTTTGCTAACACTCGAGCCGCTCGCCGGCGCCCTTGCCGCGGGCAATACCGTGGTCATCAAGCCGAGTGCCTATGCTCCGGCATCGAGCGCGGTGCTCAAGCAAATCTGTGAAGAGGCATTTGATCCGTGCCTGGTGACGGTCGTCGAGGGCGGGCGCGCCGAAAACGAAGCGCTGCTCGATGAGTGCTGGGACAAGATCTTCTTTACCGGTAGCGTTCCAGTCGGCAAACTCGTCATGGAGCACGCAAGTAAAAACCTTACGCCCGTGACGCTCGAGCTGGGCGGAAAGAGCCCCTGCATCGTGGATGCAACGGCAAACTTGAAGGTTGCGGCACGGCGTATCGCCTTTGGTAAATGGCTCAACGTGGGGCAGACCTGCGTGGCGCCCGACTACCTGCTGGTCGATACGCGCGTGCACGACGAGCTGCTGGGCCTCATCAAGGAGGAGGTCAGTCGTATGTTTGGCGAGCATCCGCTCGATAACGAGGACTACGGGCATATCGTCAATGCTAAGCATTTTGCGCGCGTGCGCGGGCTGATCGATCCCGATAAGGTCGTGCTTGGAGGTGCCGCGCGCGAGGCTTCGCTCAAGATTGAGCCGACAATTTTGGACGGCGTGGCCCCCGATGACGCCGTGATGCAGGAGGAGATCTTCGGTCCCATCTTGCCGGTGCTGACGTTTGAGAGCCTAGACGAGGCCGAAGCGTTTATTACGGATCGTCCGACGCCGCTGGCCCTGTATATCTTTAGCCAGGATCGTGCGGTTCAGCAACGCTTTGTGCGCTACGTGCCCTTTGGCGGCGGCTGCGTCAACGACACCATCATGCACTTGGCTACGAGCCATATGGGCTTTGGCGGCATGGGCGCGAGCGGTATGGGGCAGTACCATGGCCGCGAGAGCTTCGATACGTTTAGCCACAAGAAGAGCATCGTGAACAAGGCAACCTGGCTGGACGTGCCGTTTCGGTATGCGCCCTACGCAAGCTGGAAGCACAAATTCGTGCGCATGTTTGTGCATTAGAAAAGGGCGCAGGTAATACGAACAAGTGTTCCTATTACCTGCATTTTGCGTTAGACTACTGTTATGGAGCACGGATGGGCCAACTCCCTTTAGAAGGGATTTGGTATGAACGTAAGCGATGTTATTTCGTTATTGGCGTTGTTGATTGCGGCTATCGAACTCGGTCTGTTTATCGGCCGAATGAAATAGCCGCCCCCGCGTAAGCGAAGACGGCCACTTCTCACGATGAAAACGTGTATCGGAGTTGGCAAGACCCGCGGCAACGGGTGCCATCCGTGTTCTATCTTATCTGCAAGCGTTCTGTCGCGCAAGCGTTGAGGCAAACGATTGAAGGACGCAGACAGGATGTATTTGTGTCCGCACGGGCCCGTAGACTTCTCGGTAAGGTTAAACGCTGGTTTATCCGGCCGTTAGGGGAGTTGCTATGTACGAGCCTTCACGTGTTCTTCTGTCGTTTCACATTGCAGGATTTCAGTATGCTGATGGCGCCTTGGTCCTGGGCGATCTTAAAGCGGGCGATAAACTGACACTGTGTGCTGAGCGCGATAATCCCCATGACCCCGAGGCAGTTGCGATCTACTATGGCAAGACCAAACTTGGCTACGTTCCAGGAAACGAGGTCGGCCCGCTGTCCTTGATGATGTATTACGGCCACGAGGATGTGTTTGAGGCCCGCGTACAACAGGTTGCCCCCGAGCGCAGTCCGTGGCATCAGGTGCGCGTTGGCCTCTATGTGGTGGATGCTCGCTAGTCGGCAATGGAGGCTGCCATGTTTGATGACGATGATCTGTTCGATCTGACGGATGACCCGTTTGAGTGGGATATGCTACTCGATGACGATGAGTTGGAGCAGGACCGTAGGAAACGGCAGGACAAGAAAACTCAGGGTGACGCTTCGAAAAAGCAAGGCAAGCGCCGCCGAGGTCTGTTCGGCGGGCTCTTTGGATAACCGCCGCATCGCTGCGTCTGTATACTTAGCACGAGTTGAACGCGTTGCGAAATGAGGGCATAGACGATGATGTGGTTTACCGCCGACCTGCACCTGGGCGATACGAATATCTTGCACGACATGGACCGGCCGTTTGGCTCGGTCGAGGAGATGAATCGCAAGGTCATCGATGTTATCAATGAGTGCGTGGCTGCGAATGACCGCCTCTATATATTGGGAGACTTTACGTATCGCTTGCCCATGGCGGAGGCGGTGCGCCTGCGCGAGCGTATCGAATGCAAGAATGTGACACTCATCCGCGGTAACCATGACGGCGACTGGGAAGATCCAGACGCCCCGCAAATTTGGGAAGACGTGCGCGATTACCTGGAGATTGCTCCCGGCTATGCCAAGGGCCATCGTCTGGTGATGAGCCATTACCCCATGCTCAGCTGGAATGGCAAGGCGCGCGGTGCCATCATGCTGCACGGACATATCCACAGCAGGGGAGACCGCGCCAACGCGCGCAACCGCGATCGCGAGCGCCCCATTTACCGCTACGATGTGGGCCTCGACGCCAACGACTACAAGCCCGTAAGCCGAGACCAGATCCTGAATTTCTTTGGACTGTAGCTCGCAAACCGCCACGAAGGGGACAGGCACCTTTGTGGCGGTTCTGGCGCCGTTGCCATTCTGGCAGCGGCGCCTATTTTGTCCGTGCGGCGCGGTAGAGTGTAGGCGGTTGAAATTTGCGTCCATTGAGGAGCTGCTATGAACGAGATCAAGTGCCCGCATTGCGGCGAAGTTTTTAAGGTCGATGCGTCCGGCTATGCGGATATCGTCAAGCAAGTGCGCGATGCTGAGTTCTCGCGTGACCTGGATGAGCGCGTAGCGGCGGCTCGACGCGAGGGCGAGCAGGCGCTGGAGCTTGAGCGCTCGCGTTCGTCAGCCGCTTTGCAGGAGGCAGAGTCTCAGCGCAACGCTCAGCTTGTCGAGCAGAAGAATGCTGCAGCTCAGCAGCTGGCACAAGAGGTTGCCAAGCGCGATGCTGAGCTTGCCGAGCTGCGCGCCAAGCTCGAGGGCGCTGCCACAGAGCGCGAGAGTGCAAGCCAGCGTGCGGCGGTTGAGGCACGAGCTGACGCTCAAAAGGAGAATGCCGAACTCCAGCGTGAGATTGATAGCCTGCGTGCGCAGCTTGGGCGCAAAGATGACGAAGCAAAGCTTGCCGAAGCCGTGGTGCGCAATGCGACTCAAAATGACCTCGCTGTGCGCGATGCTCAGATTGCGGAGTTGCAGGCAAAGCTTGCCGCCGCAGATAAGGCTCAAGAAATGGCACTCGCAACTGCTGCGGCCGAGGCGCAGCGTAAACTCGAGGCTGCGCAAAATGAAGCGAATCGTAAGCTTTCCGATTACCAGACAGAAGTGCGCGAGAAGTTCTCGAATGCTAAGACTCAGTCCGAGCGCGAGGCCGAGGGCCTTCGTGCACAGCTTCGCGAGCAAGAACTTTCTGCAAAAATGGAGCTGTCGAAGGCGGTCGCCGCGGCGGAGCGAGAGCGCGATGAAGCGCGTGCCAAACTGACGAGCGAGCTGGCGGTGCGCGATTCTCGCGAGGAACAGGCCAAGGCGGCACACGAGCTCGAGCTTGCGCAGGCCAAGCGTGCGAGCGATGATCTGATTCGCTACAAGGATGAAGAGATCGAGCGCCTTAAGGACATGAAGGTCCGCCTGTCCACCAAGATGGTGGGCGAGTCACTCGAGCAGCACTGCGAGACTGAGTTCAACCGTCTGCGCATGACGGCGTTTCCTAACGCGTACTTCGAGAAAGATAACGATGCGTCCGAGGGTACCAAGGGCGACTTTATCTTCCGCGAGTGCGACGCGAGCGGCAACGAGGTCATTTCGATTATGTTCGAGATGAAAAACGAGAACGACGAGACTGCGACCAAGCATAAAAACGAGGACTTCTTTAAGAAACTCGATCACGATCGTCGCCAGAAAGGCTGTGAGTACGCGGTGCTCTGCACGCTGCTCGAGCCCGAGAGCGAGCTCTATAACGCAGGGATAGTCGACGTGAGCTATCGCTACGAGAAGATGTACGTGATTCGCCCACAGTTTTTCATTCCCATGATTACGCTTCTTCGCAACGCCGCTATGGGTTCGCTTCGCTATAAGCAGGAGCTGGCGGAGTACAAACAGCAGAATATCGACGTCACGAACTTCGAAGCCAAGATGGAGAAGTTCAAGAACGATTTCGGCCGCAACTACGAGATTGCGAGCCGCAAGTTCCAAACGGCAATCGATGAGATCGACAAGACGATTAGCCATCTGCAGAAAACCAAGGAGGCGTTGCTGTCCTCCGAGAACAATCTGCGCCTAGCCAACAAGAAAGCCGACGATCTTACCATTCGCAAGCTCACGTGGGGCAACAAGACCATGAAGGCCGCGTTTGACGAGGCGCGCGGGGCTGCGTCAGAGACAAACGATGAGCCCGCCGAGGCGGATTCGTATGAGGTCGAGGATGCCGAGTAGGGCATAGCGTATAGTGCAAAAGCGGGGCCGCTGGCGATATTGCCAGCGGCCCCGCTTCGTTCCAGTATGTGCGGCTAGTCCTCGAGCAGGTCTTCGATAAAGCCGACGCGGTAGTTTTTGAAGATGACCTCGCCACCGTCTTGCGTGGCGTCCAGATCGACATCGCCCATAATGCCAAAGTCGTGGTCGCCATCCTCGTCGGCAAAGATCTGGTGCACGTGCCATACGTGCGCGGTCTTCTCGTCGGACTCGTCGATGGAAAACATCGCGGCGCTGCGGGCATCTCCGTCGGTGAGGATTTCCTCGTGCTGCTCGTGGTAAGCGTCGAGTGCTTTTTGCCAGCGGATCTCGCTCATGCCCCAGTTGTCGTCGAGCTCGCCCAGGTCGCGAACGTGCTCGCGGGCGGCAAGGGTCACGCGACGGAAGAGCGCGTTGCGCACCAACAGCGTGCAGCCGCGACGGTCCGCCACGACCTCGTCGATGCCCTGCGGCGGCGCAGCATCGAGGGCTGCCGGGTTGCCGGCGTTCTCCCACTCGTCCACCAGGCTCGAGTCCACCGAGCGCACCACAAAGCCCAGCCACGAGATAATGTCGCGCAGGCGCTCGTCGCGCTTCTCGATGGGTACGGTGCGGTCGAGCGAACGGTAGGCCTCTGCCAGGTAGCGCAGTAAAATGCCCTCGGAACGGGCGATGCCGAGCTTTTGAATGTAGCCCTTAAAATCGCTCGCGCTTTCTAGCATATCGCGCAGAACGCTCTTGGGAGAGAGTTGATAGTCGTTTGCCCAGGGTACCTCCTGGCAGTACTTGTCAAAAGCGGCGTCGAGCAAATCCTCGAGCGGCTTTTCGTACGTGACGTCTTGAATGCGCTCCAGACGCTCCTCATACTCGATGCCGTCAGCCTTCATTTCGGCCATCGCGCGGTCGCGCGCGGCGCGCTCCTGTGCGCGCAGCACCTGCTTGGGATCCTCGAGCGTAGCCTCGACCATCGAGATCAGATCCATGGTATAGGTCTCACTCTCGGGGTCGAGCAGCTCCAACGCGGCAAGCAAAAACGGCGAGAGCGGCTGATCGAGGGCAAAGTCCTCGGGCAGATCGACCGTCAGCGCATAGTCGATGTTCGGCGCGGCGTCAGTCGGGGCGTCGGGCGCGGGCGGCACCTCGGTGCGAACGACGACGCCGGAATCGATGAGCGTGGCGAAGATTTCGTCGGCGCGAACCTCGAGCTTAGACTTTTCCTCGGGAGTCTGCAGGCTCGTCTCGATGAGGTCGTGTACGCGGGTTCGGGCATCGCCGCTCTGCTCGACCACGCTAATTACCATGGAGTGCGTGATGCGCAGGCGCGGCTTGAGCGTCTCGGGCTGCGTCTCGATCAGGCGCTCAAAGGTCTGCTTGTTCCAGGTGACAAAGCCCTCGGGGGCCTTTTTCTTTTTAATCTTACGGAGTTTTTTGGGGTCGTCGCCCGCTTTGGCCATAAGCTTGGCGTTTTCGATCTCGTGCTCCGGCGCCTCGGCAATTACCATACCCTCGGTGTCAAAGCCCGAGCGGCCGGCGCGACCGGCAATCTGGTGGAACTCGCGGGCGCGCAGACGACGCATCTTGTAACCGTCGAACTTGGTGAGCGCGGTGAGCACCACGGTGTGGATGGGCACGTTGATGCCGACGCCGAGCGTGTCGGTGCCGCAGATGACGGGCAGCAGGCCCTGCTGCGCCAGGCGCTCAACCAGTAGGCGATAGCGCGGCAGCATACCGGCGTGGTGCACGCCGACGCCGCAGCCGAGCAGGCGCTTGAGAATCTTGCCGAAGGCGGTGGAGAAACTCGTGCCTTTGGCAGCTTCCTTAATGGCCTCGCGCTGCTCCTTGCTAGCGATGCCAAAGTTGGCAAGCGACTGTGCCGTGGCAAGCGCGGCGTCCTGACTAAAGTGCACGATGTAGAGTGGGGCCTCTCCGCGGCGCATGGCGAGCTCGACGGTGCCCTCGAGGGAGGTCGTCACATAGTCGTAGCTCAGCGGAACAGGGCGCGGGGCGTCGACAACCAGGTCGCAAGCAGCGCCGGTGTGCTCCTCGAGCGAGGCGGCGATGGCGGTGACATCGCCGAGCGTGGCACTCATGAGCATAAACTGCGTGTGGGGCAGGGTGAGCAGCGGCACCTGCCATGCCCAGCCGCGGTCGGGGTCGGCAAAGTAGTGGAACTCATCCATGGCTACGCAGCCCACATCGGCGTCCTCGCCCTCGCGTAGCGCATCGTTGGCAAGGATTTCGGCCGTGCAGCAGATGACGGGTGCCTTGGTATTGATATGCGTGTCGCCGGTGATCATGCCGACGTTATCGCGGCCGAGCACCTGCACCAGGTCGAAGAACTTTTCGCTGACCAGAGCCTTGATAGGAGCCGTGTAGTAGCAGCGCTTGCCCTGTGCCATGCCCATAAAGAGCATGCCCAGCGCGACGAGCGACTTGCCCGATCCGGTCGGCGTGCCCAAAATGACGTGATCGCCGGCGGCCAGGTCCATGAGGGCCTCTTCTTGGTGATCCCACAGCTCAATGCCACGGTCGCTCGTCCATTCAAAGAAGCGTTCGAAGGCCTGATCGGGCGTGAGCCATGGTTCGGGCTCACTGCCATCCTCGGGCTCCCACCAGGTGGGGGAGAGCGCGCCGAGCGAGCCGAACTCGGCTTCGGTTCCCGTGCCGCCCGAGAATGAACTGGCGGCGCCGGCGCCGGAGACGGTGCCGGCGACGGTATCTGTCGTGGTCTGTGCCATGTGGTTGCTTTCTCTCGCGATTGTCCGCCAACTATTATGGCGTAGCGGCGGCGTGGGGTGCCAGCGCGCGAGAAAATGCAGGAAATGGGCGTTCTGCCCAGCCGTTTAGTGTAGTCGCTAGCTAAGTGAGTAGACTTTTTGCGATATTGCGAGCAAATGGCTTTTGCGCAAGGGTTCTACCTGCGGTTTTATGTTTCGCTATGCGGGCTGTGCTTGGCTATTGCAAAATAGTCTACTCACTTAGGTTTGAGGGCCGTTCGCTGGCGCCTATTTGCGCTTGTTTGCCAACGCCGCGACCATCAGAAGCCCCTAGGACTCTTGCGGTAGACGCTTCTTGCCCTTGCGGGCACGGTTTCTAAAGTTCTCGACGGCCTCTTCCATGCCCAGAGGCACATAGGCGAGCTCATCGAGGTTATCGGGCAGGTAGCAGGCTAGGCTTTGCTTCTGCGCGCGGCCCGCCGCGAGCTGTTCATCGCTGGGCTGCGCTCCAGGTGTGGCGCAAATGCCATAGACGGCGGCACCCATCTCGCGCGTGCGGCGCTCGTACTCGGTCTCGGGATGCTCGGGATGGTCGCGGCGGACGTCGTCGCTTACCCAAAGCGTATCGTAGCCGGCCGCGGCAAACTGTCCCAGGGCGTAATCGCGCAACGGCTTGCTATCGGTGCGCAGCGTGACGGTAGCGCCGGCTGAAAAGAGCGGGCGGTAGAGCATCAGATGGTCGACATGGACGAGTCGTTTTTTAGCGTACTTGGCCTTGGGCTGCGGCGTGGGAAAGTTAATGGTGATGGCATCGAGCTCGCCTGCGGCAAACAGCTGTGGCAGCGATGCGGCGCCTCGGGGCAGGACGAGTGCGTTGGATAGCCCCTGTTCGCAGATTTTCTGCGCGGCATAGGCGATGCAGATGGGCTCCTGGTCCATGCCGATAAAGAGGGTGTCGGGCTCGCGGTGGGCGCGCTCGACCAGATAGGTTCCCTTGCCACAGCCAAGATCCAGGTGAAGGTGTTCGAAGGGCTTGCTGCCAGCTGGCGCACAAGCCTCGCGCCAATCTCCGGCATAAGCCTCGGGGTTCGTCTCGATCGCATCGGCGTAGCGCTCCAGGCGCTCCTCGAGCACAAAGTTCTTAGGCGTGCGAACGTGGACGGCTCCCATGAGGCTCCTTGGTCATAAATGCGAAACGCATGGCCGCGCGTTCCGTCAATGGGTTGAAAAGGGCGGGCATAGATTGCCCGAAAGATGTGGTGCGGCTCGGCGGCGAGTCGTCGGTGCCTACAGGCGCTTGAGAATCACATAGCGGTTGAGCTCGCCGCTACGACCGTCGGCATGGAAGCGCTCAAGCTCGCGCACGGGGACCTCGCCGCTCTTGTAGAACGTACGGACGCCGCGCACCAGGTCGGTGATCTGCTGATCGTCAAAGTGATGGCAATAGCGGTAGGCGTGGCGGTCGTTTTGCCAGCCGATGAGGTGGTCGCCGGCTTCAAACTGTGCGGAATCGTAACCCTCAAACGGCTGGGTGAGCTCGGCGCGGGCTTCGGCTCGAACGGCCTTGCGCGCCATGCGCTCGTCGTTCATAAACTCCCAAAAGCTGATGGCGATGATGCCGCCCGGGCGCGTCTGCCGCACCAGGGCGTCGAGTACGCGTACGCGGTACTCGCACGACGGCACGTGGTGCATAAAGCCAAAGCAGACCGAGATGTCGGCGAGCGGGGCGTCGAAAAGCACGTCGGGCGTCTCGGCGGGGTTGAGCCTCATGAGGGCATCGAGCACGTCGAGTTCCTGGAAGTGCAGGTTGGGAATGCGCAGGGCGTGACCACGTGCATCGATGGCCAGGTCTTGGCACGAGTCGACACCATAGAACTCAAACGGGCAGCTGGCATCTGCCGAGGGGTTTGCGCCGTCGACGCCCTTGGCGGCAAGTGCGCCGCCGGCGGCAAAGTTCTCGAATCGCATATTGCCGCAGGCGAGATCGAAGACGCGGACGAGATGCTCGATCGTGGCGACGTCGAGCTGTTCGAGCGCGATGTCCATGGTGCGCACCCAGCCGGGCCACGGGGCCTGACGCGTATCGGAAAAGGAGGCGGAGTGCTCGCGATAGAACGTGTTGTTGAGCTGGATGAGCGATGAGGCGAAATCGCGGTTCACGGCGCGGGACTCCCTCCGTTGGCGGTGCGGAATAAACAGTACGACCATACTACCGTTAACGCCGCAACGGGGACAACCGAGCCGTGGGTCATTGCTTTGTTTGGACACATTTCCGCAGCTCATATGTGCCCGCAACCGCCGGTTGTCAAAAATCTCACTAGAATAGGTGGCATGCTTTTGGCGGTGGCGGATAGATTTTTAACTGTGCAAGGCGCCTTAAGAACAAAAACGGTCCGGCGGCACGGCTGGCATCACATAGGAGGAACCATGAATGTAGAAACTGCGCAGCGGCTCGCCGACCTTCGTCGCAGCAAGGGCTTTAGCCAAGAAGGGTTGGCGCGAAAGTTAGGGCTGTCGCGCCAGGCGGTCAGTAAATGGGAGCGCGCGGAGAGCTCGCCCGATACCGAGAACCTGATCTCGCTCGCCAAGCTCTATGGCGTGAGCCTGGACGAGCTGCTCAATCCGAGCGATGAGATCGAGGACGATATCGAGTTTGAGAACGAGGACCGCGCCCGCCGGCGCGAGGCCGAGGCGGCAGAGCGCGCGCGTACCCATGAGGCGGCGGCGCGCGCTACCGAGGCGGCAACGCAGGCGAGTGATGCTGCGGCCAAGGCAGCGCAAGCGGCAAGCTGGAGTGCGCAGGCCGCCAATGCCGCTACGGCACAGGCGACGAGTGGCACCGCGGTAGGCTCGACTCCGGTGAAGGGCCCGTTCCAGTCGTTCCCGTATTGGGCTGTGTGCTGGCTACTGTTCTTTTTGCTGATGTTCCTGTTTGGCGCCGGCCCCTTTGCCGCACTGATCTTCTTTACGATTCCCATCTATCACTGGGTGGCGCGTGCGCTCGATGGTGATTGGGCACGCGGGGATATTCAGGTTGGTCCGGCGCCGGCGGCGGTCAGGGCCCAGGGGAAGGATGCTTCTGCGGAACCTGATGCTGACGTGGCTACCGCGGCCACCGCTGAGCCATGTGCCAAAGAAGGTGACGAATGATGAAGCTTTCGCATGAATCCAAGGTACGCTTGGGCATTGGCATAGGAGCGTTTGCGCTCATCATCGGACTTGTCTTTGGCACTTCGCGGCTATTGGCTCATTCCGATATGGTGCGTACGACCGGTATTCTATCTGGCCATTTGTCTGATTTTGACGATATGTTTGACGATGACGATCTCTTGGACGACGGCAGCTATTCCGCTCGGCCTCAGCAACTTTCGAGCATGACTTTTGATGCCGATGAGTTCCGCTACCTCGATTTCGATATCAATGCGGCTTCGGTGGACGTCAAGGTTGTTGATGGCAACAAGGCTCGCGTTATCGAGCGGGGACGCGTTGCCAATGGTATGGATGCCTCCAAGGCCGCGACGCAGAACATCGCATCCGTCGAGGACTCGACGCTCAAGGTTTCCCAGTTTGGAAGTGATGACGGTAAGGCAATCGATCGCTCAGTTACGGTCGAGCTGCCGCGCCGTGTTGCCGAACATCTGAAGGGAGTCAACGCGCACGTGGGCTCAGGTGATCTGCAGATTGCCGGTGTCACCTGTGATGGTTTCGACCTTTTCCTGGGTGCGGGAGATGTAGAGTTTGCGGGCAGCGTGACTGATGCGCTCAGTGCTGAGGTCGGTTCGGGCGATGTGACGTTCGAGCTCTACCAGGCCCCCGCGAAGTCGATGGACGTGAGTGTGGGCTCGGGCGATGTGGAGATGATGGTTCCGAACTCGACGGGCTTTAAGGCGAGCCTTACCTTGGGCGGCGGCGACTTCGAGAGCGATTTCCTTCCGCTTGGCTACGACGGCGAGACCATTTTGGATCTTGAATTCGATAACGGCGACAAGTCTGCCACGTATCGTTTTGAGGTCGGTTCGGGCGACATGTCGTTTGATTCGGAGTGACAGCGGTTTTCGGAGATCGGTACATATAGGCATGCTCTTTGATGGAGGCGCCGGGGCCGTGACTGGCTCCGGCGCCTTTGCCTTTACAATGGGGGCATGGAACAGATTATCTTGAACATACTCGAGGCTCTGCGTCGCGGTGAGACCGTGGACGACAAAGCGCTCGTCAAACTGATACATGCCGAGGCGCGTCGCGAGGGTGCCGACAAACGTGACCTGGCCAAGCGCCGTCTGCTGCCGTTCTACCAGCGGGTTAAACGTGAGGAGCCGGCTCGGTGGGCTGCGTGGAATGTCGATTCCGATCTGGAGCGTCAACTGCTGCAGGTGCTGCGTATGAAGCCGCGCCGAACGGCCTCGGGCGTGGCGACCATTACCGTCATTACCAAGCCGTGGCCGTGCTCGGGCGATTGCCTGTTTTGTCCCAACGATCTGCGCATGCCCAAGAGCTATCTGCACGCCGAGCCGGCATGCGCCCGTGCGGAGCAAAACTGCTTCGACCCGTATTTGCAGGTGAGCGCTCGTTTGACCGCGCTTTCGCAGATGGGGCACGCAACCGATAAGATTGAGCTCATTGTGCTCGGCGGTACCTGGAGCGACTATCCGCAAGGGTATCAGGCATGGTTTATGTCGGAGCTCTTCCGCGCGCTCAATGACGATGCCGTGGCCGGCGTGGCGGCCAACCCCATGTTGGCGCGTCCGGGTATCAGTCGTGCCGAGGCGGGGCGCCTGCTCGACGATGCTCCTGCCAATGCGCTGCCGCCGGTGGTGGCGGAGCGACGCGAACGCTATCGCGCTGCCGGTATTGCGACCGATGAGGTTGAGCTTGCGAGCGGCGTTGCCGACGAGCAGGAGCGTGTGGATGTTGCCGTGGGCGGCTATAACCGCGCGGTGAGTCGTCTGTACGGCCCTGGTACGCCGTGGGGCGAGGTTGCCGAGTGGCAGACGGCAACGATGGAGGAGCTTGAGCGTCAGCAGCGCATCAATGAGACGGCGAAGCATCGCGTGGTGGGGCTCGTTATCGAGACGCGCCCCGATGCTGTAACGCCGCAGGCCCTCACGCTTATCCGCCGCCTGGGCTGCACCAAGATCCAGATAGGTATCCAGAGTCTCGACCAGCACCTGCTCGATATCAACGAGCGTCGCATTTCGGTGGCGCAGATCGAGCGGGCGTTTTCGCTTGCGCGCCTGTTTGGCTTTAAGATCCACGCGCATTTTATGCTTAACTTGCTGGGCGCCACGCCCGAGGGGGACAAGCGCGACTACGAGTGCTTTATGACCGAGGGGGCCTTTATGCCCGACGAGGTCAAGGTCTACCCGTGTGCGCTCATCGAGGGTTCACGTCTGGTGGGCTGCTATGAGCGCGGCGAGTGGCGTCCCTATACCGAGGAAGAGCTGCTCGATGTATTGGCCGACGACATCGTGGTGACGCCGGCGTTCTGCCGCATTAGTCGCATGATCCGCGACTTTAGTTCCGATGACATCATGGTGGGCAACAAGAAGCCCAACCTGCGCCAGCTCGTTGAGAACCGCCTGGCTGCTCGGGGTGACGGTGCGACAGTGCGTGAGATTCGCTATCGCGAGATCAGCACGGCGGGCGCCGACTTGGATGAGCTATCTCTTGATGAGGAAGTGGCGTACGAGACGCCGGTGACTTACGAGCGCTTTTTGCAGTGGGTGACGCCGCAGGGCAAGATTGCGGGCTTTTTGCGGTTGTCGCTGCCCGACCATTCGTTTGTTGCCGCGCATGCGGACGAGTTGCCGACGACGCCGGACGAGGCGATGATTCGCGAGGTACACGTGTATGGCATGGCGGCACGCGTGGGGGATCAAGGCCAGGCGGCGCAGCATCACGGGTTGGGGCGTTTGCTCGTAGAGCGTGCGTGCGAGATTGCCCGGGATGCGGGTTATGCGCGCATCAACGTTATTAGCGCGATTGGCACACGCGAGTACTATCGCCATCTTGGATTTTATGACCATGGCCTTTATCTGCAAAAGGAGCTCTAGATGAACAAGCCGAGTGTTCCTGCCGGTGTCGTTGCCGGCGTTGCCCTGGGAGCCGCGGCGCTTGGTGCGGCCGCTGTCGCTGTTCGTGCTGCCTGTCTGCAGGTTGCGCGAACCCGCAATGGGTTGGCGCGTGTGAAGCGCGTGCACGACGAGGGCGGCGATGAGATTCGCGTGCTCGTGCAGGGCGGCGTCTACCAAAGCGCAAGCTACGTTGGCGAGCGTTGGGCGGAGCCCGTCTTTGCGTACTATCGTGCGTTTGACGACGTGTTTGAGTCCGAGGATGCGATGCGTGACGCTTGTGGTCACGGTATCGACCGCATGCTTATGCTGGGCGGTGGCGGGTTTGCTTATCCTAAGTTCGCCCTGATGTCGCACGAGGGCTTGCGCATGGACGTCATCGAGTATGACGGAGAGATTACGCGCCTGGCGCGCCGTTGGTTTTACCTGGATGAGCTGGAGCGCGCGGCGGGCGATCGCCTGCGGGTGATAATCGCTGAGGCTCGCTCGTATCTGGGTGTGACGAGCGTGGGCCATCGTCGCTACGACGTGGTCGTGAGCGATTGCTTTGGCGGTGCCGAGCCCGTGCGCGAGCTGGCGACGGTTGAGGCGTTGCGTTTGGTGCGAGGCAGCCTGAACCCCGGGGGTATCTACGCGGCCAATATCGTGAGCGCAAACGAGGGGAGCGACGTGACGTTCCTGCGCGACTGCGCTGCCACGGCGCTCGAGGTATTCGCCCACGCCTGGGTGGTCCCATGTGGCGATGCGGAGTTCGGCGGCGAGGAGAACTACCTGCTCATTGCCAGCGACGGTGACTACGCCTTTGCCGAAGCCGTGCCCTTCGACGCCGACTTCCTCGGCACCGTCCTTCACGACAAGTAAGTCTCCCCGTCCCAAAAAGACTGGTCTTAGGCGTGGTCGCGCCAGCCGAGAACGCGCTGCTTCATGCTTTCGATGTCGAGCACGCCTTCGGCAAAGCCTTTGCGCACGAGCTCTTCTGGAACGAATTCGTCGTACCGATCAAAGTAAGGCACCTCGCCGGGATAGACGAGGTCGATGGGGTCGAAGTCTTTCTCGGCTTCGGCGGCGAGCACTTCAAAGAACGTCTCCTCGTCGGCCTTCATCTTAAACTGCATAAAGTACGGGCGTGACGGGTCGAGTCCGCGAAGGCCCAACTCAGCGGCGCATTTGATTTTAAGCATGCGCTCGAGTGCTAGGAAGGCGTAGCTGCCTAACCAGGGGAAGAGCACCCAGGTGTCGCCACCCAGGTTGATGAGCGGCTTAGTTCCCGCGCCCGAAATCTCGGCGGTATGACGAGCTTGTGCCAAGCGAGCCCGTGCGTTACCCATGAGGTACGGATATGTCGCGTGCTCGTTGAGCGTCTTGCGCATGCGCTCGAGTACGTGTGTATTGATGTCACCGGGGCAGTCGCCAAAGTAGGCTGGCACACGACCCTTGACCTGCGTGGCAAAGACGGTGTGGCGCTTCCAGTCCACTTCCTCGACAATCCAGCAGTGTCCGGCGATGGCGATGCGCTCACCGGGCGGTGGCGGGTTGACAATCGTGCCCAATTCGGCCGACTCGCTACGAACGGTGAACTCCTCGTTTTCCTGGAACACGGCGTAGAACTTAAAGTTGTTGATGATGCGCTCGCCCGCGAGACCCACGATGAGCCCGCCGCCTTCGGTGACCTGGATATGGTCGATCTTAATGAGGTGACGCAGCAGCACGCGATAGTCATCGGCCGAGATACGATGGAAATAGCTCAGTGTGAGCACGCGCTGGGCAAGTTCGGCCGGCGTGAGCTCTCCGGTGCTGGCGAGGGTCGACATGGTCTGGTGATAGAGCAGACTGTAGGGGAGTCGATCGAGCTCAGGCGGCTCGACCCATTTTTCCTCGCGATAGAGTTGTACGAGCGCGATGCCCTGCAGGAGCTTCCAAGGAATGGTTTCGGGCATCATCGTGCGCGGCTCGGGCTCTTCCTCGCGCATGACAAACCACATCTCGGGCGGAAGGTCGCGGCGTCCCGTGCGGCCCATTCGCTGCAAAAAGGAACTGACGGTAAACGGCGCATCGATCTGAAACGCACGCTCCAGACGGCCGATATCGATACCGAGCTCCAGCGTAGAGGTGGTGACGGTTGTCTGTGCCTGCTCTTCATCGCGCATGAGTTCTTCGGCCGTCTCGCGTAGCGATGCCGAAAGATTGCCATGGTGGATGAGAAAACGGTCGGGCTCGTGTCGACTTTCGCAGTAGCTGCGCAGCATGGAGCACACGGCCTCTGCCTCCTCGCGCGAGTTGGCAAAGACCAGGCACTTACGGCCGCGCGTATGTTCAAAGATATAGCCCATACCGGGGTCGGCGTTGTCGGGCGCCGTGTCGGTGGGGTTGAGAAGCGCCTGCTCGGTCGCTCGTGGGATGTCGACTTCGCCCTCGGGGGCCGAGGAAGTTTGGCGGTCCTTGGGAGCGGCCTTGCTCCGTGCCCGCTCACGACGTTGACGGCGCTCCTCTTGTGTGAGCTGTCCGCTGTGACGCATGTCTTGGGCGCCGGCGGGCAGTGCCGCGGATGCCGCCGCCTCGATACGCTCGCACGCAAGCACTTCGGCCTCTTGAGGACCCGTGCTCTCGAATCCCCGCTGCTGTGCCTGGGGACCCGAGTTGTAGAAGTGCTCCATGGAGATGCGCCACACGCGGCGCGGTTCTTCAAAGCGGGGGATAACACAGTCGCGCCCCGTTCCCTGTGAGAGAAAAGCGCCCGTGCGCTCGGGGTCGCCGATGGTGGCAGAAAGGCCGATGCGTCGAGGCTGCACGCCGGCCATGCGCGAGAGCCGCTCGATAAGGCAGAGCGTCTGCCCGCCACGGTCGCCGCGCATGAGCGAATGGACCTCGTCGATGACCACGTAGCGCAGGTCGCAAAACATGCGCGGAATCGCCATGTGCTTATGGATTAAGAGCGCTTCGAGTGACTCGGGCGTAATCTGCAAGATGCCGCTCGGTTTTTTGATGAGCTTAGCCTTGTGCGACTGCGAGATATCGCCATGCCAGTGCCAGACAGGGATATCGGCCTCTTCGCAGAGGTCGTTGAGACGGACGAACTGATCATTGATGAGCGCCTTGAGGGGGCCGATGTAGAGGGCGCCCACGCTTGCGGGCGGGTTCTCCCAAAACTCGGTCAGGATGGGAAAGAAGGCTGCCTCGGTTTTGCCGGAAGCCGTGGATGCCGTCAGGAGCACATTATCTTGCGTGTTAAAGATGGCGTCTGCCGCTGCAACCTGGATAGAGCGCAGACTCTCCCAATCGTGGGAGTAGATGAAGTCTTGGATAAACGGAGCATATCTGTCAAAGGCGTTCACGGGGCCTCCTCTCAAAAACGAATCTCTCAACGCGGCTGGCAACGGCTTGCTGCATTGCTGCTTCAACGTTTGCCCAGATAAAACCTGCCAAAATAAACCTATCCCGTTTTGGCAGGTTAGATGGTGAATTCGGCGAAGTTGCGGTCACCGTCTGCAGCGCCGGTGTCGCCTGTTGCGGCTGCCGGCGCCAGCGCGTCGCCGCCGACGCTTTGCAGCAGCTCCGCCACATTTGCATCGGGGTTCTGACACAGGATATCGAGCAGCTCGATAAAGTCACGGATGACCTCACGCGGCGTTAAGTGCGTATCGGCTCCCACGCGGCCAAACTCAATCTTGAGAAAGCCCACCAAGTCGTTCTCGGTAAGCGTGGGTGTCCAGCCAAAGTAGCCGGCATGGATCTGCATGAGTTTTTCGATGAGCACCAGCAGTTCCTCATAGGTGAGTGGCTGCAGGCGGATGATGGGCGCGAGCATGTCCTTAAGGTCCTCGCGCGCAAAGCGGCCCTGAGCGAGTCGGCTGCGCAGGGCTTCGTAGGAGAACACGCCGCGGCGGCGGTCTTCGATGGAGGTTGGCGTGCCGCCCATGATTATGCCCAGGTACTGCGCTTTGCCCTGGAGCGTGTCGTTGTACATGGTCAAGATCTTCTCGTAGTTGTATTGGCGCGTGATCGCGTTGGGAATCTTGTACAGATTCACGAGCTCGTCGATGAGCACCAGCATGCCCTTGTAGCCGCTGCAGACCAAAAAGCGCGCAATGAGCTTAACGTAGTCGTACCAGTCGTCATCACTGATGATGGTCGAGGAGCCCAGCTCGGCGCGTGCCTCACTCTTGGTGCGGTACTCGCCGCGAATCCATTTGGTCACGCGGCTCATGGCTTCTTCGTCGCCCTCGGATACTGCCGCGCGGTAGCGGCGGAGCATGCGGGCGAAGTCGAAGCCGTGGACCATTTCCTCGAGCGGGGCCAGTTGGGCATTGACGGCAGACTCATCGGCATCGGCACACGAGGCGACCCAGCGATCCAGGATAAGGTTGAGCGCACCGCCCTCGGGGCGCGTTTTAGTCGATATGTTGCGGATGAGCTCACGGTAGGTGGCAAGGCCCTGTCCCTGGCCGCCCTGCAGGCGGCGCTCAGGGGATAGGTCGGCATCGGCCACGACGAATCCCTCGCCCATGGCGTGCGTGCGGATGGTCTGGAGCAAAAAGCTCTTGCCGGCTCCGTAGCGACCGACCAGAAAGCGGAAGCTTGCGCCGCCGCCGGCGATGAGACTCAGGTCGGTGAGCAGGGCGCGGATCTCGACCTCGCGTCCTACGGTGATATAGGGAAGGCCGATGCGCGGGACCACGCCGCCCTTGAGCGAGTTGAGAATGACGGCAGCGACGCGCTTGGGCACGCGGGGTGCTGCGGATGCGTTATCACTCATGGTCTAGATATCCTCTCACGTCTGCTTCGTAGTCCTCGATAATGTGCGGTCCTGCTGCGCCAAATTCAATTACGGTGTCACCCACCAGGTCAAAGAGCGCCTCGTTGATGGTATCGACGAGCATGTCCTCGCTCTGTCCCGACCTCTCCACCGCCGATGCCGTCTGCGCTGCGTTTTGCTCGAGTAGTGCTCGAAGATAGGCGTCTGCGGCGGGATCGAGTGCGGTTGCGGTGCCAGCGGGTGCAGTCGATACGACCGCTGGCGTCGGTGCGAGCAGCGGCGCCACGACACCAAACTGTTCGGTGGATATGGTCGGCTCGTCGGCCTCGTCCTGCCGAATGGGTGCCGCGACCAGCTCGACAAACGCGTCTGCTGCGGGCTCGGCTTTCGGCTGCTCGGAACCCGCCGTATCGACCTCTGCGAGCACATCATCCTCGCGCTCCTCATCAATCAAAAGCGCTTCACGCGTTTGCGCGGCGGCGCTCCGAATGTGCCCTAGCTGACTCAAATCGATATCGATCTTGACGGGCTGGTGCGCGGCGTCCCACGAAAGCCATGCCACGATCTCGTCATCGATGATCTTGGCCAGATATTTGGGGACCTTCTCCTCCTTCAGGGGATGGGTGGGGTCTAGGGCCAGGCGCAGGCGTTGGTCGCAGGCGCGCATCATCTCACCGAGCTTGCTGCTTTTTTGTCTGCTGCCGTGGATGCGCATGCATTCCCAAAAGCCATTTTGGCAGCGGTAGATGTGAATGGGGTCCAGGCGATATTCGCAGTCCTCGTGGCGCTCGGGCGCAAAGAACACGGCCGAGGCAAACATGGTGTAGGGCATGGCCGTCTCCTCCCCAAACAAGCTCGCTACGATGCCGGTCTTTCGGTGCGTGTCATAGTAGCGCGCCATACGGACATACACGGCACATGCCACGTGGCGCAGGTCGCGATGGTGGGAACGGTCGAGCCGTGAGTTATTCAGGTTGTACGTGGAGAGGGCGTTTATAGCGGTCATGAGTCGCTCCTCGCCTGCCTCGTCGGGCGGAAGGGGGAGCGTGGGCTCGGAGGTTTTGCGACGCTTGGGGACTTGGGCCGACGGCGTCGGTGTAGGTGCAAGGTCTCGAGCCGCGCGGCGCAGCTCGATGAGGGCGTTGTCGAACATGACGGTTTTAGAGTCGCGAAGCAGCTTGGGGTCGAGTCCGTGGAACACGGCGTAGTCCTGCAGCCACACGCGTGCAAACCGGTCGATGCCGGGCTCGAAGGCGCGGTAGGCATCCCAAAAGGCCTTGATTTTGTTAAAACCATCGAGTGGGTCATCTACGCCAATGCCACAGATCAGCTCATAGAGATACAGGAAGGCAAAGGACGTAGACGTTTCCTCGACGGTTCCGCGGCGCACTTGTGCACGCCAGGTAAAATAGCCACGCAACTGCCGATCGCTCATGGCGTTATAGGTGGGAAAGTACGACTTGAACGTACCGTTGTAGGGGCAGTCGTCCTCAAAGTCGGCCATCAGCAGGCCTTGGCGGTAGAAAAGCTCGGCTTCCGAAAGCCAGCGACCCGCGCCGCCTTTGGGGTCATCCTGCCAGCGCGATATCTCGCGCATCTTGCGGTATTGGTCGGGAAGGAAGTTCTGCATCTGACGACCGGTTTTGAGAATTGGCTCGTCAGCATAGACTTCGTTTGAGAAGCGAGCAGACTGATGGGTCCGGGCCTCGGCCATAATGCGCTCGATGAGCATCTTGATGTCCTGGTCGGCCACCGTCTCTCCTCTCCTAACGCAGCTTCGGTGACCTCATATCATAGCACAGCATCAAACAGGTGTTCGAGATACCGTTACGTAGATAGATTTAGAACAGGAGGGCATAGATGACGGCTATGACAACGGAGGGGAGCATATTGGCCGTGCGGAAGGTCTGAGGACGGATGAGGTTGACTCCGACGCAGAAGATGAGCATAGAGCCCACGAGCGATAGGCTGTCGAGGGCGGCGGCGGTCATGATGGGGGAGAGCGCGCCGGCAAACAGCGTAATCGTTCCCTGGAATACGGCAACGGGAAGGGCGGAGAAGATGCAGCCGCGGCCGAGCGAGGCCGTCATGGTGCAGACGATGATGCAGTCCAGCGCTCCCTTGAGGGCGAGCGTGGACCAGTCGCCGAGCAGGCCGTCTTGGATTGATCCCACGATAGCCATGGCACCGATACAGACGGTCAACGATGTCGAGACAAAGGCATTGGTGAACTCGTTGTCTCCCTCGCTGCCGGTTTTGCGCTTGAGCCATTCGCCCAGGTTTTCGATGCCGGCTTCCAGGTTTATGGCCTCGCCGATGAGCGAGCCGAGGGCGAACGAGACAATGAGCATGGTGGTACCGGTGGTCGCCAGCGCCTTTCCATCGATGATGAGCATCTTTTGCATGGTGCCGCCAAGGCCGATAAACAGGACGCACAGCCCCGATGCTTTCATGAGCGTGTCTTGGATGCGCGGTGTAATGAAGCGGCCGCCCGCTAATCCCAAAAGACCGCCCGCAACTAAAAGCACAACGTTGATGATTGTTCCCAAGCCCGGCATGAGCCCTCCTGTATTGATGCCAACGTGGCAATCGTAGCAGAACGAAATGCGAGGCACATCGCGACTCATCTAATACGTTATAAAGTGGTGTTAGGAATGATGCGCAGCATTTAAGCCTCAGGTGGTTGTCGGGACATAGGGATAGTAGTCAAAGCGCAGTGTCATAAGCCGCTGTGGGGATTCAATAGCCGCGGCGATGATATTGGCATCCCGGGCACGATCAAACCCTTCGAGTTCGATCTGATACGAGACGTCTTGCATAATGTCCAGACGTCGCCAGGCGAGGAGTGTGTCACCATCGAATTCCAAGGTCTTGCCTCCGTCTGGAGCAACGGCGTATAGACGCAGCTTGGCGGTGGTTGCAGGGTCGACAACCGTGACCTTTTTAATTTCGTTTCGAGTATTCTTGGCGCCCAACAAGGTGAGCAGTGTTGGGGCCACGACCTCGCCCGATGGCAAAAAGACGACTTCGATGGATTCAGGAAATGCGATGATGGCCGACTTGCGGACGGGCTGATTGGCGGCGGCAACTTCGATGTTCGCAGCGTCGATGACCTCTGTGTGGTCGAGCGCGGCAAGCACGCAGCAGTTACCTTCATCGATCTCTTGAGGATCAGCAAGCCCCAGACTGTCTGCGAGCTCGGGATCGTTTGGATCGGCAGCGGGCTCATTCGGTGCTTCGAAAGAAGCTGGGACGCTGTTTGTCGACGACGGCGTGTCGCCCGCACCTGCTTCTTTGTCCGCGTTCTCTTCTTGTATGGTTGCGTTGATGGGTTCGTCGTTTGAGGGGAGCGTCTTGGCGTCAAGCGCGGAGGGGATAATTCCGATGGCTCCTGATCCGTTCCACTCCATTTCGAGAAGCGCCGGGTCGGCAAGAATGCGTTGCCTGCTTTGCGCGTGGGCATCGATTTCAATAGGGCCTGCCTCTATCCCTCGTGTAAGGCTGAGTGATCCGGCTGGCTTCTCGAAATGAGCGTCTGTGTCTTTGGTGCTGACGGCGTAGAACAGCAGGGACGCTTCTCCCGCCGCGATGGCATCGGTGTCGGCTTTGGTCAACCGCAACGATGCCGTGAATGAGAGGGTGGGCTGCGTGTCGTCTGCATTCGCGGCGGCGCAGCCCAGACATATACCGCCTCCTTTCTCGAAAAACGCACCGTCGAAGGCGACCTTCGCTCCGTTCGCCGAGTCATCGATCGAAGCGATGTCGATGTGCAGCTCTAAATTGCACGGATCGCCATCTGCGTCGAGCACAACCGAGCGCCACGTGCAGACGGCGTACCCCGCCTGGGAGCCGTTTGCCTTGTTCGAACGATTGATATCCACGACTATCGAACCGTCCGTATTACGACGAAGGCATCCCGAGGTTGAGATTGCAGCCTGTGCGATCGAAAAACGCTTGCACGCAATGGCACTCGACGGATTTGATGCGGAGCTTAGGGCTGCTGGTAAGGAGTCTGCCATGACGGGAGTCGCCCAAGCGGCGACAGGCGTTCCGGTTGCGAGCGCGCCGCAGAGTGCGACGACGGGCAAAAGGTTCTTCGATGCCATGGGGTCTCCTTAGCTAATTTAGTGCGGCCTGTCCGTGTTTTGTTTCTGGCTGCGTTTGATGTGCAGGCCGAGGCTGGCGGTTCCCGCGCCTGCTGCTGTGGCGCCTGCTGCCAAGAGCCATCGTCCATCGCCTGTCTGCGCCAATGGTTCCTCGCGGTCGCCGCGGTCGAGCCCCGAGAGGTCGACCGTCACTTGCGTGGCGGCCTGCGCCTGTTCTTGCTGGGCAAAGGCCATGGCTGGGCCAAACGCTAGGATGCTGACGGCGGCGGCCAGGGCGACGGCCTTATGCCGTGTGCGCACCGGGCTCGACCGTCCAGGTGATCGTTGCAACCTGATCGCCTTCGCCGGTTACGCGGAAGATGTCGCGCGTGACGCGGGCGACGTTTCCGCTTGTCTTGAGCTTAATTTTGTCCTTGCCGCCGGCAATGCCCTGGTAGCTCATGTCGAAGGCTGCGTTCTTGGAAAGATCGAGGCCCGTCCCCTGCATTGCGGCGCTGGCGTTCTGGAGTGCGCCGTCGGGGCCGACCTTAAAGTCGATGGAGTTCTGCACGGTTCCGGCCTTGGCGTCGGCAGCAATGGTCCAGGTGTTCATGGCGTCGATCTTCATGTTGGTGACATGGATGCCGTAGGCCGAATGATTATCGATGGTGGTCGCGTCTTCTGAGGGGCCCTGGAGCGTGCCGTCGGCCTTGGCGACGAAGGGAATAACCGTCGGAACTTTGAACTCAACGTTGTCGATCTCGGTCCTGACCATTACTTTCGTGGTTCCAACGCGCCCGGCCGCCATAGCTGGCGTCGGGGCAGCGCCCATTGCGAGCGCGAGCGCGAGCCCTGCGCCCACGACGAGCGCTCTGGCTCCGTTCATGTTCCCGGTGATGTCCATGGTCGTTCCTTTCTATTCGCCGCGGGCCGTCCCCGCGATGATTGGACGAATGCTGGTGAATTGCGTGCGGTGCCGCGTCGGCCGGAAAAGCTAGTTCTCGGCTTGCTCAACCCGCACCTTGACACGTGTCGGATTGCCGTGGCTGTCGAGGGTCTTGGCATCGAGTGCCTGGATCTCGATGTACGCCTCGCCTTCTTTGATGTCGCCGGCGGGGCACGTCTCGATTGTCTTGCCGGTCTCGACCACACCGGATTCGTACATGGTCTCGTCGTTTTGGATGACGCGGAATCGCTGGGGAAATTTATTGTCTTGGACGTTTTGCACGTTGACGCGCAGCTTGCCGTCCTCCTGCAGCTGAGCGACCGGCGCGACCGAAATCGTCATCATGTTGTCGCGGACGATAGCGTCGAGCTCATCTTGGATTTCCTGACGCGTTTTGCCCTCGGCCGTCGTAACCGAAGCGCCCGCCTCGGGTACGGGCTGCGACTGCCAAGCGTATAGTCCTACGGCGACAAGGGCGCAGACGATGGCCAAACAGGCAACGATGAGCTTCTTGCGACGACCCAGGCCTACAAAGTGGGGTGGCCTCTTCGCGCTCATGCGGCATCCTTGGTGGTATAGACGCGCGCAAAGGTGGACGGGTCCGCTCCAAAGAGCATGTGAAGCATCAGACGGCGCGAGTAGACGAGCTCGTCGAAGTCGGGAGGGAGCTCGATGTCGTGGATATGCGCGATGTGGTGGGCGAGCGCCGAGAACGACTCGGGGTCGCAGATCACATCGGTGGTAACGTGGTAGACCGTCGTATCGGGGAATACCTCTTCGTCGAAAGGTAGGAGATGGGGATCGTCGTCGACTTCGATGGCGATGCCGTACTGGGGCCAGTAATATGCCATGGGAACCTCCCTGCTTCTGGGCCAAAACTTCTATCGGTTTTGGCTGTCGACGCCGACGGTATCAGCCGCTACTTGACCAATTTCTGACCAAATGCTTGACGGATTGGCGTCTCCGCAGGTAAAAGGCGGCAAAAAATACTCCAACTTTTTTCGAGCGACAATCGCGCGGTCGGCGACGGCGGGGCCATATGTGTCAAAAGCATCGTCTGCCGAGGAAGCCTTGCCGTTCGCCGAATTGCACGAACGTAAAAATCGCCAATTATGGAGACGGTCTCGAACACGTCGACGAAACGATGCGGTAACATCTCCCTGCAAACACTGTAGTTAGCTAAAGGGGGAGTTCGCGTGTCTGCAACCATCAAACCCTTCACCGACGAGTTCGAAGAGTATGGTCGCGATGAGTCTCGCGCATCGGGCGAGGCCTCGAGCATCTCGTTTCCGACAACGGAAGACGAGGTCCGTGCCATTTTGGAAAAGCTCCATGCCGAGCGTGTCCCGGTAACGGTTCAGGGCGCCCGAACCGGCCTTGCCGCCGGTGCCGTGCCCCACGGCGGGCATATCCTCAATACTTCCCGTATGAATCGCTACTTGGGCCTTCGCCGCGATGAACAAGGCCAATTTCTGCTGCGCGTGGAGCCGGGCGTTGTGCTCTCGGAGCTGCGCAAGCAGCTGGGCAAGAAGGTACTGCCGGCCGCTGGCTGGGAGCAGGCATCGCTTAAGGCCTACGATGAGTTTCAAGATGCCCCCGAGCAGTTCTTTCCCACCGATCCCACCGAGGCATCTGCCTGTCTGGGCGGCATGGCGGCATGCAACGCCTCCGGCGCCCGCAGCTACGCTTACGGCCCCATGCGCCCGCATATCACGGGACTCCACGTCGCGCTGGCTGATGGCGATTTGCTTGAGCTTCAGCGCGGCGAGGTTTTTGCCCAGGACCGTCACCTGTCGCTCGTGACGGCAGAGGGCCACACACTCGAGCTCGATCTTCCTGGCTACACCATGCCCAAGACCAAAAATGCCTCGGGTTATTTTGTTGCGGACGATATGGACGCCATCGACCTCTTTATCGGCGCTTGTGGCACGCTCGGCGTTATCACTGAGCTCGAGATTGCCCTGCAAGCGGCACCTGCGGTCGTTTGGGGTGTGAGCTGCTTTTTCGATAGCGAAGACAAGGCCGTGTCCTTTACCGATTCCGTGCGTCCCGTGCTGTCCCATGCCGCCGCTATTGAGTATTTCGATGCTGGTGCTCTGGATATCCTGCGTCGCCAGCGCGAGCAGTCGACGGCGTTTGCCTCGCTGCCGGCGCTCGACAAAGACGCCAAGGTCTGTGTCTACGTGGAGCTCGACTGCGACGACGAAGCCCAGGCGACTGAGGAGCTGTATCACTTGGGGTGGGTACTGGAGCTTGCGGGCGGCAGTGACGATGCGACATGGGTCGCGCGCACCGAGGTCGATCGCGAGTGCCAGCGGTTCTTCCGCCATGCGGTCCCCGAGAGCGTCAATATGCTTATCGACGAGCGTCGCCGCACGGATCCCACCATCACCAAACTGGGTTCGGACATGTCGGTGCCCAATGCACGCCTTGCCGATGTCGTGGCCCTCTATCGCCGCACACTGGCCGAAAGCGGGCTTGAATCTGCTGCCTGGGGGCACATCGGTAACAACCATCTGCATGTGAACATCCTGCCGCGCGATGCGCAGGACTACCGTCGCGGTGGCGAGCTGTTTGCCCAGTGGGCTGCGGAGGTAACGGCTATGGGCGGTGCCGTTTCTGCCGAGCACGGCGTCGGCAAGATCAAGGCGGGCTTCTTGGAGACGATGTACGGTCACGAGGCCATGGTCGAATCGGCTCGACTCAAGCTCCAGCTCGATCCTGATGGGCAGCTGGGTCGCGGTAACCTGTTTTCGGAGAAGCTCTTGGATGAGCTCGTCCAGAAAGGGGGCGCGTGAAGATGAGCGATTTCCATATGGTGGTGTGCGTCAAGGCGGTGCCGGGCAGCACCGAGGTCAAGATGGACCCCAAGACCAATACCATCGTGCGCGATGGCAAGCAGGCGGTCATTAATCCCTTTGATGCGAGCGCTTTGGAATGCGCGCTGGCGCTGAAGGACGACTTTATCGGCTTTGGCATGGATGTGCGCGTGACGGTGGTGTCGATGGGCATCCCCGCGACCGAGTCGCTGCTGCGCGACTGCATCGCCCGAGGCGCCGACGACGCGCTGCTGCTGACCGATCGCGCCTTTGCAGGTGCCGATACCCTGGCAACCACCTATGCTCTCAAATGCGGCATCGAGGCGCTCGACGAGGACCTCGACCTGCTCATCTGCGGCAAGATGGCGGTGGATGGCGATACGGCCCAGATTGGTCCCGAGCTTGCCGGTGCCTTTGAGATTCCCTGCGTGACCGACGTGAGTTGCGTGCAGAGCGCGGGCTTTACGAACTGTGGCTCGCTGGCGCTCATTCACGGATGCGATGCCGGCGAGGAGACGGTGTATCTGGAGATGCCGTGCGCGATGACGACTGCCAAGGAGATTGGCCAGTTGCGTATGCCGAGTATTGCCGGTATTCGCGCGGCAGAGGAGGCGGACGTGCGCGTGGTCAGTGCCGCCGACGTGAACGCCGACCCCGCGCGTTGCGGCCTTGCCGGGTCGCCGACACAGGTCGTGCGCTCGTTTGTGCCCGACCGTGACCAAACGTGCGAGACCGTTGAGGGGACGGCGTCCGAGCAGGCGGCAAAGCTTGCCAAGATTATCGAGGGGATGGCATAGATGAGCGGACTGATTATCGATAGCGAGGCCTGTATCGGCTGCGGTCGCTGCGTTCGCGCCTGTGCCTCGGGCGGCATCGTAGTGGAAGGCGAGCGACCCAACCGATGCGCCCACGTAACCGACGGCTGCATCCTGTGCGGTGGGTGCGTCGACGCCTGCCCCGTCAACGCTATCTCGATCGAGCGTGACGAGGCCGCTGGTGCGGTGGACCTTGATGCATATCGAGACATTTGGGTCTTCGTGCAGACTGACGAGCACGACGCCGTGGCTCCCGTGGCCTACGAGCTCATGGGCAAGGGGCGCGAGCTTGCCGATGCTCGCGGCTGCCGTCTGGTGGCATTGGTCGGCATGAGCCCCGAGGGCTCGCTCGGAGACCTGGAGCATCTGGTTTGCGCCGGCGCGGACGAGGTCCTAGTCTGTCGCGACGAGCGTTTGCGTCAGAGCGATGCCGAAGTCTACGCTCGCCTGATCTGTGATTTGGTAGCCGAGCGCAAGCCCGAGGCAATTCTGTACGGCGCGACCGCCTTTGGTCGCGAACTGGCACCCGGCGTTGCCGTGCGTTTGCAGACGGGTCTTACGGCCGACTGCACCGTGCTTTCGATGGATGCGGAGACGGGCCTACTGCAGCAGACGCGCCCGGCGTTTGGCGGCAACTTGATGGCCACCATCATTTGCCCCAACCACCGTCCGCAGATGGCAACGGTGCGCTCCGGTATCTTTAAGGCTCCCGACTTCGACTACGGCCGCTCCGGCACGATCACCCAGATATCACTTGCGGATGATGCTAAGGCTCGTGTCGAGATCTCGATTCCCGCCGAGGAGTGGGGACAGCAGCCCTCGATCGCCAATGCCGAGCGCCTGGTCGTGGTGGGTCGCGGCATTGGTTCCAAGAAAAACCTGCCGTTGATGCGAAGGCTCGCCGGGGCTCTGGGAGCCGAGCTTGGCTGCACGCGACCCGTCGTGGAGGCCGGCTGGTTGAAGTATCGCCATCAGATTGGCCAGACGGGCGTATCGGTTTCGCCCAAGCTTCTCGTGAGTATCGGTGTTTCGGGCGCCATCCAGCATCTTGCCGGCATCGGTGGGGCGGAGTGCATTATCGCCATCAACGAGGACCCGGATGCCCCCATTTTCGGTGCTGCCCAGTACAAAGTTGTTGGGGACGCCGTCGAGGTCGTCGAGGAGCTGCTGGCCCAGCTTGAGCGCTAGGCGCGCGCCAGCCAGTCGCGCATCTCGTCCTTTAGGCGGCTCCAAGTTGCCTGCGTGGCGGGGTCGGTAAAGGGCCGCGTAATGCCAAAGGGCGCGTCGAGCAGGCGGTGGATATCGCCCTGTTCGCGCGCCAGCGCGCGGCTTGCTGGATAGACGAGCTCAAACATAAAGCAGATAAGCCCCACCAAGAAGTCGGCGGGCTCATCGCGCTCATCGCGTGCGACGCAGCGGTGCTCGTCAAAGGCGGCAAGTGTCGGCGACGAGAAACGGCTGCCGAGAAACGTCTTCTCGTCCACCTTGAGGATAGTGTCGACGGTGCTGTCGGCGATGGTGCGCATAATGTCGATCTTGTCACCATCGCGCACGATATCGCAGAAGCTCCGCGTGCGCACGTCGAGCTGCGCGGGTAGGCGGAAATCGCTGTGATAGGCAATGCTCGCTCGGATGAGCTCATCTTCTGCCGGGTCATCGATAAAGTCGCGGATGCTCGTTACGGCGGGTGCATCGGCGGGATTCTCGCCAAAGAGGACCTCGATGCCCAGCGCCGCATGGCTCATGCTCTCGGCGTCCTTAAAGGTGTCCCAGCGTCGCAGCTGCTCAAAGCGGCCCATATCGTGTAGGAGGCCGCAAAGCCATGCCAGGTCAATATCTTCTGACGACCAGCCCTGCTCGCGCGCTACGGCATCGCATGCCTCGGCCACGTGGTACGTATGCTCGATTTTGAGCGCGATGCGTGGGTTGGTGGCGTCGTAGGCATCGGTGTAGCTTTTGAAGGCCGCGCGAGCCCGGTCTCGATCGATAGCTGTCATAATGACTTCCTAAAAAGTTGTGTCTTTCGATCCGGTGGCAATTGTAGGTGAACTCGATTGCTGTCGGATGATGATTCTGCCGTATCGCTACATGCGGCTCGGAGACCTTGTCAGGATGAGAAGCGTATGGTGCTCAAAATCGTTAGAATCGTCTGGCCGGTGATGCTTACCTATGTTGCAATAGGCGCGCCGTGCGGAATGATCATGGGGCAGACGGGAATGGAGCCCTGGATGGTCTTTGCCCTGAGCAGCACGTTTGTGACGGGCAGCGGGCAGTTTATGATCTGCAACCTGTGGCTGGCGGGTGTGCCTGCAGTATCGATCGTCGCGAGCGTCGCCGCAATCTCCTCGCGTTTTGCGCTTTACTCGGCATCGATCGCGCCGCATCTGACGGGTGCCTCGAAGCGTCAGACGCTGGCTGTTGCCGCGACACTTACCGAGGAGGCATACGGCATCTCGCTTGCCAAGTTGGTTGAAGGGGAGGATTGGGGCCCGCGTGAGTCCTTCGTGCTCAACGTGATCCTTATCGCAACATGGGGCGTTTCGTGTACGACGGGCGCCATCGTCGGCGCCGTTGTCGATGTTCCCACCGCCATTGCGGCCTTTGTCTGCACCTCACTCTTTATCTGCCTGCTCTTTTCGCAGCGGCTGTCGCGCGGCAACGTTGTCGCGGCGGTTTCGGGCGCGGTGTCCGTCGCCGTATGCAAGTTCTTGGGCCTCACGAATATTGCCGTGCCGGCAAGCGTCGTGGCCGGCATTGCCATTGCGTTGGCGTGCGATGCTGTATTTGACGGAAGAGGTGCCCGCGATGCTCGTTAACGAGTTCTTGGTTCTGTGGCTGTCGTCGTGGGCTGCTATCGCGTTCTTTCGCATCGCGCCGGCGTTCGCCTTGCGCGGGCGGACCCTGTCGCCCCGCATTACCGAGGCCCTGGGCTATATCCCGCCCGCTGCCTTTGCCGCGCTGGTCGCCAACGACTTGGTGAGCCCCGGCGCGTTCGACGCGGGACTCTGGCCTGCCTTGGTTCCCTGGATTGCGGCCGTCGGCGTCGTGGTCGTGGCGGTCAAGACAAAATCGATGCTGTGGTGCTGCGTCTCGGGCATCGTACTCTATATTGTCTTGAGCCTTATATAGGGGTGGCGTCGCGGGCGCCGAATCTCGTTCCATCCCAACTTGTCGAATTTTTCACCGAGCTGGTCTATTTCTTCTGGTACCATGGTCAAACTTTACTGTAGCAAAGCATGACGTGGGCTTTTGTTCCGCGTCAGCGGAAATGGGGGTTTCATGGCACAGGAAGCGACTGCCAACGAGCAAAAGAAATTCAAGGTTCCGCGCATCCCGGGCGACATCATGATCTATCCGATGATCGTCGGTCTTTTGCTCAACACCTTCTGCCCGCAGGTTTTTGAGATCGGCGGCTTCTTTACGGCCGCCTGCCGCGGTGGCTCCAATACCATCGTCGCCGCGATCCTGCTGTTCGTGGGCGCCGGCATCAGCTTTAAGTCCACGCCGGGCGCCATCAAGACCGGTATCGTCGTGCTGATTCCCAAGCTGGTCGTCGCAGCGGCTCTCGGCCTAGGCGTGGCATATTTCTTTAACGACAACTTCCTGGGTCTGAGCTCCGTGTCTATCATCGGCGGCATTACGTTTTGCAACATGGCGCTCTATACGGGCATCATGGGCGAGTTCGGCGATGAGTCCGAGCAGGGCGCCGTCGGTATCCTGTTCTTTACGGCCGGCCCCGCCGTCACGATGATCATCCTTGGTGTTTCGGGTCTTGCCAACATCCCTGTCGGTACTATCATCGGCTCCATTTTGCCGCTCGTTATCGGCATGGTTCTGGGCAACCTGTTCCCGTTTATCAAGAACCTGCTGGTTCCCGGCGCCAATCCCGCGATCGCTGTAATTGGTTTTCAGCTCGGTGCGTCCATGAGCCTTTCGAGCTTCATCGCCGGTGGTATTTCCGGCATCTTGCTGGGCCTTGTCACGCTGTTTGTCGTCGGTCCCATCACCTTTGCGTTCGAGCGCCTGTGCGGTGGTAACGGCAAGGCTGCCGTGGCTTGTTCCACTATCGCCGGCACGGCTATGACCACGCCGGTTGCTCTCGCCGAGGTCGCGCCGCGCTACGCCGAGCTTGCGCCCACCGCGTACGCCCAGATCGCCACTGCCGTTATCATCACGGCAATCATGGCTCCGATTCTGACCGGCTGGGTCGACAAGAAGTTCTGCCAGGGCAAGGAGGACCTGTCGCCTGCCGGTGTCGAGGCCATCGAGGAGGCCGTCGCGACCGACATCGATGGCGAGTAACGGCCGTTACCGATAATTGATTCCGGCGTGCAATTCGCGCCGTCCGAGCGCCCGAACAGAAACTGTTTTGCAGTGATGTTCGGGCGCTTTGCTATGATTCCCTTTACCCCTGCGGAGTAAAGGGGTGTTTATTGCCCTGATTCGAATTGGGCGATTCTGACCATTCGGATATTGAAGGGATAGCGTCTAGTGGTTAAGGCACTCAAGATTGAGATATTCCTGCTATGCATGATTGTTCTTATCGGGCTTGCCGCGCGAAGTCGTCGCTCCTTGTTCTCGAGCACCCTGCAGCTATTGTTTAGCATGCTTGGCTACACCTCTGCCGCGTACATATTATTCGATATGATCTGGACGCTTTCGGATGGTGCGGACGGCACGTTGGGTATTGCTGCCAACTGGATTTCCAACGCGGTTTCGTTTTCGCTCTTTGCCATCGCGTGTCTCATTTGGTTTATCTATTCCGAGACGATGCAGGGCTCTCGCCTTGTGACCTCGCGCTATAGGGTGGTGCTTGTAACGTTGCCTACGGCTCTGGTGGTCGTGCTGGCTTTTACCAGTTACTGGACGCACGCCTTGTTCTATATCGATTCGCAGGGCGTGTATCGTCGCGGCTTTGCCTATATGATCCAGCCCATTGTCAGCTACTGTTACGTTATACATACGTCCCTGCATGCGTTTGTGCAATCTCGCAGGGTCGAGAGCCTGCAGACGAAGGCTATCTATCGAACCTTGGCATTTTTCGCCATTCCGGCCCTGGTGGGCGGTACCTTTCAGATCGTATACTCGGTGCCTGGCCTTTGTGTCGGCATAATGATTAGCATGTTGCTGCTCTACATTATCTGCCAGGAGCAACTCATCTCGACCGACCCGTTGACTGGCCTCAACAATCGCAACCGTTTTGAGACCTATATGCTGTCGCTCTTCTCAAATGTGGATCAGGCCGAAGATGTGTATCTGCTCATGATGGACGCCGACGGCTTTAAGCAGATTAACGATCGCTATGGGCATGTGGAGGGCGACCACGCTCTTCAGGTCATATCCGCTGCGCTCAAAGAAGTCTGCTCGGCGTCTGGCGGCTTTATTGCACGTTATGGTGGCGATGAGTTCGTGGTGCTCCAAAAGGCAGCAGCGGAACAGGACATCATAGATCTGTGTTCGGCGATTAACGACGAGCTCGCGCGCGCCGAGGTTCCGTATCTGTTGCGGATGTCCATCGGCTACGCACGGGTTGGTGATGGCGTCGATACCTGGCAAGACTTGCTTCGCGCTGCCGACGCGGAACTCTACCGCGTCAAGGCCGAGAAAAAGAAAGCCGGCGCCCAGATACGCTAGAAAAAAGGGCGCACGACCGCTGCGATGGTCGTGCGCCCTTTTTGCGTTTGCGGGGGCCACCGGCCATAACGCCCAGGCGCGGTGCGGCAAGACGAGCGTCTGCCGCCGCGGCTCGGTACGAAATCAACGAGAATCAGTGTGCTCCATTGAGCTAAAGTGTGCGAACGCCCTCTTTAAAAAGGTGAGCTCGCTAGGCTTTTTTGGGTTTGTTGACGATGATGATGCCGCCGCAGACCAACAGCAGGGCAACGATGACGGTAATGGGGCTCGTGCCAGCGCCCTCGCCGAGCAGCAGCGCGCTCAGCAGCACACCAAAGACGGGGTTCATAAACCCAAAGACCGAGACGCGGCTGACGGGGTTGACGGCAAGCAGGCGCGACCACAGCGAGTAGGCGACCGCGGAGATAAGCGCCATGTAGATGATGAGCGCGATGGCGGGGGCAATCGCCGTGGGGGAGAGCGCGCCACCCATCAAAAAGCCGATGGCGGTGAGGACCAGGCCGCCGACCAAGAACTGCCACCCGGCAAGCAAGACGCCGTCGTGCTCACGCGAGAAGATACCGATCAGGCAGGTCGAAAGGGCACCCGCGACGGTGGAGGCTAGGATAAAACCCTCGCCGTCGAGCGTAAAGCCAAAGGTGCCGTCCGCGCCCGAAAGGTTGACGAGCGCGACGCCGGCAAAGCCCAGTACGCAGCCGAGCACTTTGGCCGCATTGAGCTTCTCGGTGTGAAATGCCAGGGCGGCAAAGAGGATTGCGAGGAAGTTGGCGCTGGCCTCGATGATGGAGCTCGACATGGCGCTGGCGCGCGAGAGGCCCAGGTAGAAAAAGAAGTACTGCCCGATAGTCTGGAAGAGCGACAAGATGCAGATGGGCTTGATATCGCGCGCTTGCGGAACGAGCGGTCGGCGCTGGGCCACGCTCATGCCAACAATGACCAGCATGCCGGCAAGGGTGAAGCGCAGGCCCGCGAAGAGCAGCTGCGAGGCGCTGTCGTGCGCGGGAATACCAAAGAGGCCGTAGCCGATCTTGATGCAGGGGAAGGCGGAGCCCCAGAGCGCGCAGCAAACGAGACAGCCCAGGATGAGTCCGGGCAGGGTGGCGAGATACGGCTTGCGGCTTTCCATGATGTCCTTCTCCTATACGCGCAAAGCAAAAAAGAACCCGCCACCGGGGGTGCCGGTGGCGGGTGTTGTTACCCGAGGGGATTGTACCCGATGGAAACGTATTAAGCGAAGTAGGCTACGCCGCTCTCAAAGATCGGCATGTATTTGTCGCCGGGGACATGCTCGGGCACGTTGCAGTACAGGTTGTCGCCGCGACGCTCGGCATGGCCCATCTTGCCCAGGACACGGCCGTCGGGGCTCGTGATGCCCTCGATGGCGAGTGCGGAGCCGTTGGGGTTGACGGAAAGGTCCATGCTGGGTTTGCCGTTCTCGCCCACGTACTGCGTGGCGACCTGGCCGTTGGCGATCAGCTGGGCGAGCACTTCGTCATTGGCGACAAAGCGGCCCTCGCCGTGGCTGATGGCGACGGTATAGGGGTCGTCCAGGCTGCACTGCGACAGCCACGGGGACAAGTTGGACGAGATGCGGGTGCGCACCAGACGGCTCTGGTGGCGACCGATGGTGTTGAACGTCAACGTGGGCGCATCGGGCGTGGCGTCGACGATGTCGCCGTAGGGCACCAGGCCGAGCTTGATCAGGGCCTGGAAGCCGTTGCAGATGCCCAGCATCAGGCCATCGCGGGCCTTGAGCAGGTCGCGGACTGCCTCGGTGACCTCGGGAGCGCGGAAGAACGCCGTGATGAACTTGGCAGAGCCGTCGGGCTCGTCGCCGCCCGAGAAGCCGCCGGGGATCATAACGATCTGGCTTGCACGGATGCGGCGGGCAAGCTCGTGGGTGCTCTCGGCGACGGCCTCGGGCGTGAGGTTGTTGATCACGAAGGTGTCGGCCTCGGCACCGGCGGCACGGAAGGCGCGGGCGCTGTCGTACTCGCAGTTGTTGCCGGGGAACACGGGGATGATCACGCGCGGGCGGGCGATCTTGGTGCCGCCGTACACGTGGATATCCTTGGCGCGGAAGTCGATGGTCTCGACCTCGGGGGTCTCGCCGGCGCTGCGGTAGGCGAAGACGCCCTCGATGCCGCTCTCCCAGGCCTCCTGGAGCTCGGCGAGCTCGATGACCTCGGAGCCGGTGTCGATGACATAGCCCTCGACGGTGGTGCCCAGGGGCTCGACGACAACGCCGTCGGCGACCTCGGGCAGCTCGGCGTCCTCGGCGAGCTCGACGATAAAACTGCCGTAGAGCGGGGTGAAGAGGCTCTCCACGTCTACATCCTCGGCAAGCTCGATACCGATCTGGTTACCGACGCACATCTTAAAGAGGCTCTCGGCGCCGCAGCCGTAGCCGGGCGTGGATATGGCCAGGGCGTTGCCGGTAGCAGTGAGCGCCTCGACGGCGTCAAACGCGGCGAGCAACTGCTGGGCGTCGGGACGGTAGTCCTCGCCATAGGTGGCGGGGGCGATGCGGACGACGCGGTGCGTGAGGCCCTTGAACTCGGGCGAGACGGCGCGGGCGGCCTTGCCCACGGCGACGGCGAAGCTGATCAGGGTCGGCGGAACGTTGAGCTCGCCGGTCTCGTCCTCAAACGAACCGCTCATGGAGTCCTTGCCGCCGATGGCGCCGGCACCCAGGTCGACTTGGGCCATGAGGGCGCCCAGGACGGCTGCCGTGGGCTTGCCCCAGCGCTCGGCCTCGGTGCGCAGACGCTCGAAGTACTCCTGGAAGGAGAGATAGGCGCGCTTGTGCTCAAAGCCGGCAGCCACGAGCTTGGCGATGGACTCGACCACGGACAGGTAGGCGCCCGCAAACTGGTCGGCCTCCATCAGATAGGGGTTGAAGCCCCATGCCATGGCACTCGCCGTGGTGGTCTCGCCGCCCACGGGGAACTTGGCGACCATGGCCGAGCTGGGGGTGAGCTGCGTCTTGCCGCCAAAGGGCATGAGCACGGTCGCGGCGCCGATGGTGGAGTCGAAGCGCTCGGAAAGGCCCTTGTTGGAAGCGACGTTGAGGTCGGTGACGAGCGAGGTCATGCGCTCGGCGAGCGTGGTGCCGGCCCAGCTGGGCTGCCACACGCTACGGGCGCACACGTGGGCGACCTGGTGCTTGGGTGCGCCGTTGGAGTTGAGGAACTCGCGGGACAGGTCGACGATAGCGACGCCGTTCCAGGCCATGCGCATGCGCGGCTCAGCGGTAACCTCGGCGATAACGGTCGCCTCCAGGTTCTCCTCGGCGGCGTAGCCCATGAACTCCTCGACGTCACCGTCGGCGACGGCGCAGGCCATGCGCTCCTGGGACTCAGAGATAGCGAGCTCGGTGCCGTCCAGGCCGTCGTACTTCTTGGTCACGGTGTCCAGGTCGACATACAGGCCGTCGGCAAGCTCGCCCACGGCGACCGAGACGCCGCCGGCGCCAAAGTCGTTGCAGCGCTTGATCAGACGGCAGGCGTCGCCGCGGCGGAACAGACGCTGCAGCTTGCGCTCGACCGGGGCGTTGCCCTTCTGGACCTCGGCACCCGAGGTTTCGATGGACTCGGTGTTCTGGGTCTTGGAGGAGCCAGTGGCACCGCCGATGCCGTCACGGCCGGTGCGGCCGCCCAGCAGGATGATCTTGTCGGTGGGGGCGGGGCACTCGCGGCGCACGTGGTTTGCCGGGGTAGCGCCCACGACGGCGCCGACCTCCATGCGCTTGGCCACGTAGCCGGGGTGATAGAGCTCGTTGACCTGGCCGGTGGCAAGGCCGATCTGGTTGCCGTAGCTGGAGTAGCCGGCGGCGGCGGTGGTTACGAGCTTGCGCTGCGGCAGCTTGCCCTCGAGCGTCTCGGACACGGGGACGGTGGGGTCGCCGGCGCCGGTGACACGCATGGCCTGGTACACGTAGCTGCGGCCCGACAGCGGGTCGCGGATGGCACCGCCCACGCAGGTGGCGGCACCGCCGAAGGGCTCGATCTCGGTCGGGTGGTTGTGGGTCTCGTTCTTAAACAGGAACAGCCAGTCCTGGTCCTCGCCATCGACATCGACCTTCACCTTGACGGTGCAGGCGTTGATCTCCTCGGATTCGTCGACATCGGTCATGACTCCGGTCTTCTTGAGGTACTTGGCGCCGATGGTGCCCATGTCCATGAGGCAGACGGGCTTGGCGTCGCGACCGAGCTCGTGGCGCATCTCCATGTAGCGGTCGAAGGCCTGCTGCACCACGGCGTCATCGATCGTCACGTCATCCAGGACGGTGCCGAAGGTGGTGTGGCGGCAGTGGTCGGACCAGTAGGTGTCGATCACGCGGATCTCGGTGATGGTGGGGTCGCGATCCTCATCGCGGAAGTACTGCTGACAGAAGGCGATGTCCGCCTCGTCCATGGCAAGGCCGCGATCGGCGATAAAGGCGGCAAGACCGGCCTCGTCGAGCTCGCGGAAGCCGTCGAGCACCTCGACGGGCTGGGGCTCGGGGGTCTCCATGTACAGCGTCTCGGGCAGGTCGAGCGAGGCGATGCGCGCCTCGACGGGGTTCACCACGTAGTGCTTGATGGCCTCGATGGCGGCTTCGTCTAGAGTGCCCGAGATCATATAGACCTTGGCGGAGCGCACGGCGGGGCGCTCGCCCTGGCTGATGAGCTGCACGCACTCGCTGGCGGAGTCGGCGCGCTGGTCAAACTGGCCAGGCAGGAATTCGACGGCAAAGACGGCGCCATCGCTTGCGGGGAGCTCGTCGTAGGTCACATCGACCTGGGGCTCGCTAAAGACGGTCGGCACGCAGGAGCGGAAAAGCTCCTCGTCGATGCCCTCGACGTCGTAGCGATTGATGATCCTCAGGGCCTCGATGCCCTTGATGCCGAGAATTTCGGTCAGCTCGCCCTTGAGCTGCTGAGCCTCGACGTCGAACCCGGGTTTCTTCTCCACGTAGATACGAGAGACCATTGGTTCCTGCCTTCCTGATCGGTTGGGCGTACGGTACGGTATGCGGCAGCGGTCGGTTTGCGGGGTCTGCCCTGCGGTCGCCTTGAGCCACATGTTTGTAAACCTCACTATGATACGACAGCTCGCGGCGCGTTGAGGACGGCGAGGGTGCTACAGTGAAGCGCAAACAAGAGAAAGGCATCACATGGCATTCGTTTCACTCGCCATCATCGCGCTCGTGGCCTTTGCAAGCCCCTTCATCGCCTCGGCGATTCCCGGGAAACCCGTTCCCGAGACGGTCTTTTTGCTCGTGTTCGGCGCGGTGCTGGGACCCCATATGCTCGGCGTCATCCATGTAGATGCTGAGGTCTCGCTTGTGTCCGAGCTGGGTCTGGCCTTTTTGTTCCTGCTTGCCGGCTTTGAGATCGACCCCAAGAGCATCACGGGCGTCGAGGGGCGCTACGGCTTGGCGACGTGGGTCGTCACGTTTGGTATCGCCTGGCTTGCCGTGCGCTTTACCCCGTGGTTCTCGGTCAGCCATTTCGACGGTATCGCCGTGACGCTTGCCCTCACTTCTACGGCGCTCGGAACGCTCGTGCCCATCATGCGCGAGCGTTCACTTGCCGGAACGCGCGTGGGCGACTCGATTCTCGCGTATGGCACCTGGGGCGAGCTCGGCCCCGTGCTTGCCATGTCGGTGCTGCTGTCTGCCCGTACCGGCATCCAAACGCTCGTGATTCTTGGCCTGTTTGCGGTGGTCTGCGTGTTGCTTGCCGTGGTCCCAAGCCGCTCCAAGCGCGTCGGCAGCCGCTTCTTTGCGTTTGTCGAGGAACGCGCCGATACCACGTCGCAGACCTTCGTGCGCCTGACGGTGCTCATCCTGGTCACACTCGTGGCTTTCTCGGCCGTCTTTGATCTCGACATTGTGTTGGGTTCTTTTGCCGCCGGCTTTGTCTTGCGCTACATCATCCCCGAGGGCAACCATACGCTCGAGACCAAGCTCGACGGCCTGGCCTACGGCTTTTTGATTCCGGTGTTCTTTACCGTATCGGGCGCAAAGATCGACCTGACGGCCGTGGCGTCGCGCCCGGGTCTGCTCGTGGGCTTTATCGTGGCGTTGCTGATTATTCGTGCCGTGCCCATTCTTATTTCTATGAGCATTTGCCCTGCGACGCGCGATGTGTCGGCGTATGGTCGCATTACCGTGGCCCTGTACTGCACCACGGCGCTGCCGATCATCGTTGCCGTGACGAGCGTTGCCGTCAACGCGGGCGCGCTGTCGCAAGACATCGCGTCGGTTATGGTTGCCGCCGGCGCCATCACGGTGTTCTTGATGCCATTGCTCGCGCAGCTCTTCTACCGCGTGGTGGATGCCGCGCCGGTCGCCGCCGTGGCAGAAGTTGCCGAGCATCCATCCGATGCGCTCGACATCCTGCGCGCCCACCACGATTTGGCGAGTCTGCTCGCACGAGAGCACGAGCTGCTGACTTCGCATGGCCATGGTCGCGTATTCGAGGGCCTGCCTACGCTCGATGCGATTGCCGAGCGTCTTTCCGCCGAGGCGGCGAGCGGCCACGTCGATGCCCGCATCGTGGACGCGGCGCACCTACTTGCCGATAAGACCTATGGAGACGAGGTCGACCCGTCCGAGCTGACCCCGCGCGAGCGCCGCCGTCTGGAGCGCGCCAAGCTCGCCGTGCGCGAATACCGCCGCCGCATGCTGGAGCTCTATGCAAGAGAAGAAGCCGAGGACGACGACGGCAAGTAGTCGATACTCTCTCGGGGAAGCCGCGTCCCGCTTTGAAGGCTCGGAACGGGATGTGGTTTCCGAAACGGGGGCCGTTGGGAAACTGTGTCCCGGAATGGGCGCTCAGAGTGGGATGCAGTTTCCGCGAGAGACCCGTTGCGGAAACGGTATCCCAGAATCGGCGTTCAAAACGGGACGCAGTTTCCGCAAGGAGGTCCTGGGGAAAACCGTGCCCCGTTCTGATCCGAAATACTGGGACATAGTTTCCCTTTCATAACAAGAGAAAGCGCGCTGCCTGCGGTTGATGCAGACGGCGCGCCTTTTTGGTTGAGCTATGTTGAGGCTTGAAGCCAAAGCTTGTGGCTCCCTAGGAGCGGGCGGCTCCGTCGACGGGGAGCACGGCGCCCGTGACGTAGGAGGACATGTCGCTCGCCAGGAAAACAAAGGCGTTGGCGACATCCTCGGGCTCGCCCATGCGACCCAGCGGAATGGTGGCGACGATGGGCTTAATAACCTCTTCGGGCAGGTTGGCGACCATATCGGTTTTGGTTACGCCAGGTGCGACAGCATTGACGCGAATACCCATGGGGGCGAGCTCGCGCGAGAGCGACTGGACCATGCCGTTGACGGCAAACTTGGACGTGGGGTAACCGACGCCAGAGGGCTGACCGTACTTGGCGACCATTGAGCTCGTGGTGGTGATGGTGCCGCCGTGGCCAGCCTCGGTCATAATCTTAGCGGCTGCCCGGTGGCCGTTAAAGACGGCGACGACGTTGAGGTCCATGACCTTTGCGAACTCCTCGGCCGTGTAGTCCAAGAGGGGTGAACGCTGGGAGATACCGGCATTGTTGACGACCGTGTCCAAGCCGCCCATGTCGGCTGCAGCCTGGGTAAAGGCCTCGGTCACGGCTTCGAGTGAGGTGAGGTCGCAGGAGCGGCCCCAGACCTTGGCGTCGGGATAGGCGGCTGTCAGCTTCTCAACGGCCGCATCGGCGGTCTCCTGACGCGAGCCAAAGACGGTGACGGCGGCGCCTTCCTCGATAAAACGGCAGGCGATGGCATAGCCGATACCGCGCGTGCCTCCGGTGATGATTGCTTTCTTGCCCTCGAGCAACATGGTATTTCCTCTCATCGCGGGCGGACATTCGCAGCACAGCGTAGCCGTAACTGGAATCGGCCGTGTTTGCATATCGGTGAACGGTAGCCCGCGTTACCGATGAGCGGCTCGCGCAAATGTGCTCTGCCGTTGTGCTTAGGGCAGGAGACAAAAGGGCTCCCGTCCCGCATCGGACGGGAGCCCTCAAAGCGTGTATTGCTAGGCGAGCGTTGAGCTAGTTCGCCATGACGCCTTCGGTCCAAGCCTCAACGTCCTCGATGCGCAGGACGTTGGCGACCTCGGCTACGCAGTCGACGCTGGCAAGCTCGGCGGTGGCAGCCTGGACGTCCTTCTCGAGCGCGCGGTGCGTCAGGAAGATGACCGAGCAAGTATCGCTGGCGCCCGACTTGCCGTCCTCGACCTGGTTGATGAGCGAGATCGAGATGTTGTGCTTGGCAAAGATGTCGACCGTCTCGGACAGGGCACCCACGCGGTCGGCGACCTTCAGGCGCACATAGTACTTAGTCTGGAGCTCGTCCATGGGCTTAAAGGCGAGGTTGTGACCATAGGGCTCAATCTCGGGCAGCGGAGCCACGCCGCGGCTGATCTGCTCGGAGAGCGACAGGATATCGCCCACGACGGCGCTCGCGGTGGGGAAGGAGCCTGCGCCGGCACCGTAGAACATGGTTTCGCCCACGGCGTCACCCACCACGTAGACGGCGTTCATGGCGCCGTTGACCTTGGCGAGCATATGGTCTGCCGGGATGAGCGTGGGATGCACGCGGACGTCGACGCCGGCGTCGGTGTTGCGTGCGATGCCCAGCAGCTTGATGGTGTAGCCGAGCTCGCGGGCCTGGGCGATGTCCTCGGCGCCGATGGTACGGATACCCTGCTGGTAGACATCGTCGGTGGTCACGCGGGTGCCAAAGCCGATGGAAGCGAGGATTGCCGTCTTGCTGGCGGCGTCGAAGCCGTCGACGTCGGCGGACGGGTCGGCCTCGGCATAGCCCTTGGCCTGCGCGTCGGCAAGCACATCGGCGTAATCGGCGCCCTCGGCGTCCATGCGCGACAGGATATAGTTGGTGGTACCGTTGAGAATGCCGGCGATGGTCAGGATCTTGTTGCCCACCAGGTCGTGCTCGAGCGTGCTCACGATGGGGATGCCACCGCCACAGCTGGCCTCGCACTTAATCTGCACGCCGCACGCGCGCGCCTTCTCGGCGAGCGTCTCGACATGACGGCCCAGCAGGGCCTTGTTGGCAGAGACGACGTGCTTGCCGTGCTCAAAGGCAGTGGTGAAGATCTCGGTTGCGGGATGCTCGCCGCCGATCAGCTCGACGACGATATCGACGGCGGGGTCGGTGACGACGTCATGCCAGTCACTCGTAAAGGCCCCGCGCTCAATACCGGCTGCCTCGGCTTGCTCCCAAGCAAGCGCGCAGGCGCGGGTCAGCTTAAGGTCGATGCCGTAGGCTGCCAGGTACTCATCGTGGTGGCTCTTGATCAGGCGGGCCACGCCGCCGCCGACGGTTCCCAGACCGATGAGGCCGACGTTCACGGTGCGCAGGGGTTCGCTCATAGATAGCTCCTTCGTGCATCTTATGGATGGATTAACCGCTTAAAGGTTGAGTGCATTCTAGCGTGAACCGAGGGCGCGTGCTCGCCAGGCAACAGGAGTCGCACAAAACGGCACCCACGAAACGCTGCGGAAACATTGGAAACATGCTCGCTACAAACGAACTTCCGCAACAAACTGTCAACGTTTGCACCATAAGGTTTGCCCTGTACCGCAAGACGGCCGCACCGCGGCCAGCGAAAAGGGGGACACCATGTTTAGCATCAACAACGTACTTAACCGCAGGAGTTTCCTTGTCGGAGCCACGCTTATTTTTGCCCCGATCTATTACACCCCAGCGTCCGTTTTGCTCAAGAACGCCAAGGACATGAGCTACGACATGACACTAATGGGTGTCGACGGCATGGACAGCCTATGTGATCCAGGACGGCAAGTACATCGCTTCCTAAGTGCGCATAAAGCACGACCGGTGAGGCTGTTTTATTTAAGGCAGGTATGCTTGTAACAGAACGGAAACATTACTTTTACATAATAAAGTGGCAATACTGTATAAAGTAATAGAAATACGCAGAATTATGGATAAATCAACAAATCCAAAGAAAAGTTGAAATAATCGCCACTTTCCTTAACTAAAGCGTCTAGTATTTTGCGAACGCCGAACACGGCGAAGGATGGCCTGTCGGGTAACCGAAACCCGACGAGATTTGAGAGGAGAGCCGCATGTCGAGCCTCACCGGTAAGTCATTGAACCCTGTTATGAATCGCAGGAGCGTTATCGCGAGCGCAGCAGGTCTGGGGGCGATGTCCATTCTAGCCGGCTGCTCCTCCAACGGCGGCGATAGCGGTTCCGCTTCGGGCGACGCTTCGTTTAAGATCGGCACCATCGGCCCGCTGACCGGCGCCAACGCGTCCTACGGCAAGTCCGTTACCCAGGGTGTCGAGCTTGGCTGCAAGGATTTCTCGACCAAGGAGCTGCCGCTTGCCAGCAAGGCCGAGGATGACCAGGCCGACGGCGAGAAGGCCGTCAACGCCTTCAATACCCTGCTCGACTGGGGCATGCAGGCCCTCGTCGGCCCGACCACCACGGGTGCGTCGGTTGCCGTTGCCGCCGAGTGCGGTAACGACCCCAAGACGTTCATGATAACCCCGTCCGCGTCCTCCGAGGACGTCACCGACGGCAAGGATTGCGTCTTCCAGGTTTGCTTCACCGACCCCAACCAGGGTGTCAACGCTGCCAAGTTCCTGGCGCAGAAGTATGCGGACGAGAAGTTCGTGCTGTTCTATAACTCCGGCGACGCCTATTCTTCGGGCATCGCAGATTCCTTTAAGGCCCAGGCCGCTGAGTCCAAGCTCGAGATTGTTGACGAGGAGACCTTTAAGGACGACTCCGCCACGAGCTTTACCAACCAGCTGACCAAGGCCAAGCAGGCTGGCGCCACCATGATTTTTGCGCCGATCTACTATACGCCGGCGTCCGTCCTGCTCAAGAACGCCAAGGACATGGGCTACGATGTCAAGATGATGGGCTGCGACGGCATGGACGGTATCCTGGGCGTTGAGGGCTTCGATACCTCTCTTGCTGAGGGTCTGCTGCTCATGACCCCGTTCTCCGCCGACGACGAGAAGAACGCCGACTTCGTTAACGCTTACAAGGATAAGTACGGCGATACCCCCGACCAGTTTGCCGCCGACGCCTACGACGGCGTGCACGCGGTGGCCGAGGCCGTCAAGGAGGCCGGTCTTGGTGTCGACGCCGACCCGACCGAGGTCGCCGAGAAGCTGTCCAAGGCTATGCTCAAGATTACCGTTGACGGTCTGACCGGCAAGCTCACCTGGAACGATAAGGGCCAGGTTCAGAAGGAGCCCACGGCGTACGTCATCACCGACGGCAAGTACGTACAGGCCTAATTGGCCGCCTTACATAGAGCGGTTTTGATCCCAAGCAGGGGAGGTTTTGGCCTTCCCTGCTTGCTTGGTATCTAGGGACGATGTAACGTCCCTGTTTCATACATCAACTGGAAACCTATTCGAAAGGGGGATGTGGAACATGACGGTCTTTATCCAATACCTGGTCAACGGCCTGTCCATGGGCAGCGTCTACGCCATCATCGCGTTGGGCTACACCATGGTCTACGGTATCGCCAAGATGCTGAACTTCGCTCACGGCGACGTCATCATGGTCGGTGCCTATGTCTCGTTCTGCGCCACGTCGTATCTCGGCCTCCCGGGCTGGGTATCTGTAATTCTTTCTTGTGTGGTCTGCACGGTTCTCGGCGTTCTCATCGAGGGTCTGGCCTATAAGCCGCTGCGCCAAGCAGGCCCGCTGGCCGTTCTGATCACGGCTATCGGCGTGTCTTACTTCCTGCAGAACGCCGCGCAGCTTCTGTGGGGCGCCACGCCCAAGAACTTCACTTCGCTCGTCACCTTCCAGGTGCCGGAGTTCTTGGCCAAGTTCAACGTAAGCGCCGTCTCGCTCGTCACCATCGTCGCCTGCCTGGTTATCATGGCCGGCCTGATGTTCTTTACAGGTAAGACCAAGATGGGCAAGGCCATGCGCGCCGTGTCCGAGGACAAGGCCGCCGCTCAGCTCATGGGCATCAACGTCAACCGCACCATCTCGATGACGTTTGCCATCGGCTCGGCGCTTGCCGCCATCGCCGGCGTGCTCCTGTGCTCCTACTCGCCGGTGCTGCAGCCCACGACGGGTGCCATGCCTGGCATCAAGGCCTTCGACGCCGCCGTCTTCGGCGGCATCGGCTCCATCCCCGGTGCCTTTGTCGGTGGCATTCTCATCGGCATCATCGAGGCGATGGCGCAGGCTTACATTTCCACGAGCCTTGCCAACTCCATCGTCTTTGGTGTTTTGATCATCGTCCTGCTCGTCAAGCCTGCCGGCCTCTTGGGCAAGTACGTCCCCGAGAAGGTGTAGGTGAGCGTTATGAAGTTTCTTAAAGACAAGCAGACGCGTCACGACTTTGTCACGTACGCCATGTGCATCGTGGCCTTCGCCATCGTGTTCTTTATGCAGTCTAACCACATGATTCCGCGCATGATCGCCGGTCAGCTGGTTCCCATCACGGCCTATATCGTCATGGCCATTTCCCTCAACCTCGTCGTCGGCATCGCGGGCGACTTGTCGCTGGGCCACGCGGGCTTTATGAGCGTCGGTGCCTACACGGGCATCGTCACCGCCGTCGCGCTGGAGAGCGCCGTTCCGTCCGATCCGATGCGTCTGATCATCAGCATTGTGGTCGGCGCTATCGCCGCTGCCATCTTGGGCTTCTTGATTGGTATCCCGGTCCTGCGCCTGAGCGGCGACTATCTGGCCATCGTGACCCTGGCTTTTGGCGAGATCATCAAAGAGATCGTCACCTGCCTCATTGTGGGCGTCGACTCCCGCGGCCTGCACGTGATTTTTAACATCACGGGCAACTCTACGATCGACGACCTGCACCTGCTCGAGGACGGCACCGCCATCATCAAGGGCGCCCAGGGCGCCTCGGGCGTGTCGACGTACTCGACCTTCCTCGCCGGTGCCATCCTGGTCATGGTCGCACTCGTGATCGTGCTCAGCCTGGTCCGCAGCCGTACCGGCCGTGCCATTATGGCCGTGCGCGATAACAAGATTGCAGCCGAGTCCGTAGGCATCTCCGTCACGGAGTACCGCATGATTGCCTTCGTGGTTTCCGCTGCCCTCGCCGGTGCTGCCGGAGCTCTCTTCGGCGGTAACTTCTCGCAGCTCTCCGCCACCAAGTTCGACTTCAACACGTCGATCCTCATCCTGGTGTTCGTGGTCCTGGGCGGCCTGGGCAACATGCGCGGTTCCGTCATCGCGGCGGCGTTGCTCACGGTGCTTCCCGAGCTGCTTCGTCAGTTCTCGGACTACCGCATGCTCATCTATGCCATCGTGCTGATCCTGGTCATGATTTTTACCAACAACCCGCAGCTCAAGGCGTTCTTCGGTCGCGTCAAGGACCGCTTTGCTTCCAAGAAGGAGGTGGCAGCCGATGCCCAGTAAATTTGAGTTCAAGAAGGGCAAGATGGTCCCGTATCCTTCTGGCGCCATCGTTCCCGATCGTGACCTGGGCGAGCGCCCTGCACTCGAGTGCATCCACCTGGGCATTGAGTTCGGTGGCCTTAAGGCAGTCGACGACTTTAGCCTGACTATCGGCAAGACCGAGATCGCCGGTCTGATCGGTCCCAACGGCGCCGGCAAGACCACGGTCTTCAACCTGCTCACCAAGGTGTACCAGCCCACGCATGGCACCATCCTGCTCGACGGCGAGGACACCTCGGGCAAGTCGGTCTACCAGGTCAACCGCATGGGTATTGCCCGTACCTTCCAGAACATTCGCCTATTCAACACCATGACGGTGGAGGATAACGTCAAGGTCGGCCTGCATAACCAGGAGCGTTACTCCGGCTTTGAGGGCGTGCTGCGCCTGCCGACGTATTGGAAGCACGAGAAGGCTGCTCACGAGCGCGCCATGGAGCTGCTGTCCATCTTTGATATGGAGCATCTGGCAAACGAGCAGGCCGGATCGCTGCCTTACGGCGCACAGCGTCGTCTGGAGATCGTCCGCGCACTTGCCACCAACCCCAAGCTGCTGCTGCTCGATGAGCCTGCCGCCGGCATGAACCCGTCCGAGACCGCGGAGCTTATGGAGAACATCGTCAAGATTCGTGACACCTTCGGCATCGCCATCATGCTTATCGAGCATGATATGTCGCTCGTTATGAACATCTGCGAGGGCATCTGCGTGCTCAACTTTGGCAAGGTCATTGCCAAGGGTACGGCCGAGGAGATCCAGAACAACGACGCCGTTATCGAGGCATATCTGGGCAAGCAGGATAAGGGGGAGAACTAAATGGCAGAGCCGATGCTTTCCGTCTACAACATCAACGTCTGGTACGGCGCCATCCACGCCATCAAGGACATCTCCTTTAACGTCAACGAGGGCGAGATCGTGGCCTTGATTGGTGCCAACGGCGCCGGCAAGTCCACGACGCTTAAGACCGTCTCGGGCCTGCTGCGTTCCAAGACCGGCTCCATCAAGTTTATGGGCGAGGACATTACCCATACGCCTGCCGACAAGCTGGTGGGCAAGGGCCTGGCTCAGGTTCCCGAGGGCCGTCGCGCCTTTTTGCAGATGACGGTCGAGGAGAACCTGGAAATGGGTGCCTATACGCAGCCCAAGTCCACGGTGGCTCCGGGCCTCGAGCGCGTCTACGAGCAGTTCCCGCGCCTAAAGGAGCGCCGTCGCCAGGTCGCCGGCACCCTTTCGGGCGGCGAGCAGCAGATGCTCGTTATGGGCCGCGCCCTTATGAGCAACCCTAAGCTGCTCATGCTCGATGAGCCCTCCATGGGTCTGGCGCCGATTCTGATTGAGCAGATCTTCCAGATCGTCGAGGACCTGCACAAGGCCGGCACCACGGTGCTTCTGGTCGAGCAGAACGCGCAGATGGCACTTTCCATCGCTACACGCGGCTATGTACTCGAGACCGGCAAGATCACCATGACCGGCACCGGTCAAGAGCTGCTGCACGACGATAACGTCCGCAAGGCCTATCTGGGCGGTTAATCCATTCAACAAAGGGGGCGCTGACCAACCCGGTCAGCGCCCCCTTTTAAGTTGCGGTGAAATAGGGACTAAATGGGGGCGCTAGACGCCAAAACAGTCCCTATTCCACCGCAACTTCATGGGGATGTGTGACAATGCCCGTCGGAAAACATCTGCTGTCTTTGGGGGTCTATCTATGCTGTACGAGTTTTGTGCCGAGAACTTTGAGCGGGTGCCGGCGGCTATCGAGGCCGGTGCAAGGCGCATCGAGCTGTGCGATAACCTTGCCGTCGGTGGTACCACGCCCTCGGCCGGCGTTATCAGCGCTACGACCAACTATGCCCACGAACACGATGCACGGGTGATGTGCATGATCCGTCCGCGTGGCGGCGACTTTCACTACAACCAGGATGAGCTGCGCATGATGGAGATGGACTTGGGCCTTGCCGTGAGTGCGGGCGTTGACGGCTTGGTCTTTGGCTGCTGCAAACCCTGCGCTGGCGGATGGGCGCTCGACGAACTTACGCTTGGCGCCCTCGTGATGGCTGCGGGCTGCGCGACCGAGGAATGTAAGCGTGATCCCATCGACATCACCTTCCACATGTCATTTGACCAGCTCTCGCCCGAGGCTCAGCTCGATGCGATTGATACACTTGCCGACTGCGGCGTTACGCGCATCCTCACGCATGGCGGCGCTGCCGGTACGTCGATCGAGGATAATTTCGATTACCTGGCTCGTTTAATCGAGTATGCGGGCGATCGTTTGACCATCCTTCCCGGCGGCGGCATCACTACGGCAAATCGCGACGCGGTCGCGGCGGCGCTAGGCGTCTCCGAGCTCCATGGCACCAAGATCGTGCCGCTGGAGGTATAACCCGTGGCGCTGGTATTTGACGTTCAGCAGGCGAGCGGTAAGCCCGACGATAATCGTCGCCCTGGCACCGCGTGCCCCTTTTGCGACACGGAGGGACTTGCCAACATCATCCAGCGCGATGGTGACTGTATCTGGCTCGAGAATAAGTTCAAGACCTTGCGGGCCACACGTCAGACCGTATTGATCGAGTCTGCCAATCACGACGCCGACCTGGTGACCTATGAACCGGATGAGCTGCATCATGTGATGCGGTTTGCCCTGGGCTGTTGGCAGCAGATGATCGATTCCCAACAGTACCGCAGTGTGCTCATGTACAAGAACAAAGGCCCACTTTCGGGCGGCAGCCTCGTCCATCCACACATGCAGATTGTGGGCCTGGAACAGGAGGACGGCTATGCGGCGCTGACCTCAGCCAACTTTGAAGGCATCGATGTTTGGCAGAGGGGAAGGGTTGCGGTCAACATCTCAACCGAACCGATTATGGGGTTCTTTGAGGTCAATGTTTCAGCCCCGCAGGGAATCGCCGCCAGCGATGGCGCGCGAGACCAAGCCGAGACGGACCTCTTCGCCGATGCGATTCAGGTAGCTCTGCGCTATATCCTGAACGAGCACCATGGTGGTCGCGCAGAGTCGTACAACTTGTTCTTCTACCACATGGACGGCCGGACCATTGCCAAGGCGCTTCCGCGCTGGGTGGTTTCACCCTACTTTGTCGGGTATCGGCTGGCTCAGGTCAATGCTGAGACCACGCTCGATGTCGATGCGGAGCGATTCCGCGCACATCTGGAGGCGCTCACATCGTAAAGTAAGCGCCCGCACACTGCGGACGGTTTAGCGCGCCATTGCATCGCGGCCGGCCTCGACCCGCTTGCGCTGGGCGGCGCGCTCCTCGCCGGTCAGACGCTCAAAGAAGTGTCCGATAAGCGAGGCGAGCACCTGCTGAAACAACGTTCCACACATGACGGGAAACACAACTTCGCCCGGAAAGTATTGCGTGGCGATGACGGCGCCCGAAGAGATATTGCGCATGCCGCAGGTAAAGCACATGGTGGTCGTCTCGCTATACGGCAGGTGCAACGCGCGGGCGACCAGAATGCCCACGACAAAACCGCTGATGGCGAAGACCAAAATAAAGAGGGCGACTTCCAGGCGCACCGCGTTCATGTGCAGCACGTACTCGCTCATGGCGGTGGAGTTGGACGCGATGACGCCCATCATCATAAATTTGCAGGCGGGCGAGAGCGCGGGGGAGAGCTTCTCGTGGCCCCAGCCGCGCGTAAGTTCGTTGATTACGATGCCAAGGATGGCGGGGATGGCAATCATAAAGGCCATGTTCTGCATCATGCTCGGAACATCGATTGCGACGGTGGCACCCAGCAGGAGCTTGAGCGTGAGCGGAATCGTCACGGGCGATATAACCGAGGACGTCAGGATGATGGTGAGTGCGAGCGGGCCGTTGCCGCCGAACATGCTGATCCACATAAAGGCAGTGACTGCCACGGGTACGCTGTACTCGATCACGATGCCGCAGACAAGGTTGGGGTTGGAGCCAAAGAACAGTGAGCCCATGACATATGCCGCGATGGGGATGAGCACGGCCGAGACAAATAACGCCAAAATCAGATGAAGGGGACGGCGGAACACCTCGGCCACCTGGTGAAAGGTGTTACTGAGTGCACCCTGAAACGTCATAAAGGCAAACAAGGTGGGAACGATGGGCTTGAGAACGCCGATCTGCTGAGGAAAGAGCACGCCGAGCGCCACGCAAATCGGAACGATGATCTGCATGTACCCCGCGAGAAACTTGCCCAGTCCAACCCATTGCTTCATATGCTCTTGTGACTCCCTATGCCCGTGAATCCGTTTGAATGGATATGCTAGACGCTCGCATGCGTCCGTGCGGCTGAAACGCCCGATTATTTCGAGGCTATTACCGACATCGTTTACCGAAACCGCGGTGTGCTGCGGCGATTTGCGTCCGCGCTGCACGGTATAATAAATCTGTTCAACAGATCTGCCTGCCGAAGCGGGTATACACAGAGGACTCATCGCTATGAACCGTGAGAGGTATCGCGGCGACCTGCCCCTATCGGGGGTGGGCGCCTATGTCATCGCTTAAGACGACGCATCGCTGGGCGGTCGCTCAGCAAAAGCCCGAGCTCGAAAAGGAGCTTTCGGCTGGTCTGGGCATACCCGGGCTGGTGGCGCGCATTATGGTTGCGCACGGCATTACATCCATCGAGGAAGGCCAGCTTTTTTTGACGCCTTCGCTCGATCGCGACTGGGCGGACCCACTCGTTATTCCGGGCATGGCGGTCGTCGCCGACCGCGTTGAGCGTGCTATTCGCAGCCACGAGCGCATCGCCGTCTTTGGCGATTTTGACGTCGACGGCATTACGTCGACTTGTCTGTTGACCGAGGCGTTGCGTTCGTTTGGCGCCAACGTCACGCCGTTTATTCCGCACCGCTTTGACGAGGGCTACGGCCTGTCGCGTGCGGCGCTCGACCGCGTCAACGAGCTCGCTCAACCCAACCTGATCGTGACCGTCGATAACGGTATCGCTGCCAAGGAAGAGGTTTCCTATCTGGAGAGCTTGGGAATCGATTTGGTGGTCACGGACCATCACGAGCCGTCCGATCAGGTGCCGCAGGGCGTGCCCTTGACCGATCCCAAACTCGAGGATGAGGGCCCCTCACGCGAACTTGCCGGTGCCGGTGTGGCGCTCAAGCTGGTGCAGGTTTTGGGCGAGCGTCTGGGTAAGCCGTCGTATTGGCGTTCGCTGATTGAGGTTGCGGCGCTGGGCACCGTGTCTGACATGATGCCATTGACGGCCGAGAACCGCGCGTTGGTCGCCGAGGGCATCCAACAGATGCGCGTGACGGCTCGTCCCGGCTACATTGCGCTTGCAGCGCTCGCCAAGGCCGACCTTTCTACCATTACGGCGGACGGTCTATCGTTCTCGCTCATTCCCCGCTTAAACGCCGCCGGCCGCATGGCCGATCCCAAGCTGGCGCTCGACCTGCTGCTTGCCCGCGATCCTATCGAGGCAAGTGCACTGGCGGCCGAGCTCGAGGAGATCAACCGTCAGCGTCGCGAGATTGAGGCGGAGCTCACGCGTGATGCCATGGCAAAGGTCGAGGAGACCTATGATGGCGGTCGCGCAATCGTCGTGGGTGGCGAGGGCTGGCACGAGGGCGTTAAAGGCATCGTGGCGAGCCGCCTTACCAACCGATATCACGTGCCGGCGTTGCTCTTCTCTATCGAGGACGGTATAGCACGTGGCTCGGGTCGCTCGGTGGGCAAGGTCAACCTGTTCGAAGCCGTCGAGCGCTGCTCCGACCTGCTGATTCGCCGCGGCGGACATGCCGGTGCGGTGGGCGTGACCATCGAGGCGTCTAAGCTCGATGAGTTTCGTCGTCGCCTTTCCGCCGTGTTGTCCGAGCTTCCCGCCGAGGACTTTGAGGACACCGACGAGGTTGCCGCCACGGTTGACCTTTCCGAATTGAATATCGAGACCATCGAGCAGATTTCCCGCCTTGAGCCGTTTGGCCAGGGTAATAAGGTGCCGCTGCTGGCTGCCGAGGGCGTGACGATGTGCGATCGCGCCGTGGTGGGCAAGACCGGCGAGCATATGCGCTTCGTGGCGACGGATGGCGCCGCGAGCGTGCCGGCCATCATGTTTCGTGTGCCGCAGATCGATAGGCTTATCAATTGCGACAGCGCTGTCGACTTGGTGTTCGAGGCCGTTGCCGAGCATTGGCAAGGTCGCGTAAAGCCAAAGCTCATGATTAAGGATGTCTTGGTCCGCGATACCACGGCGCCCAGCGTTGACGACCCGGCATGTGAGCTTCGCCGCGGCGTACAACCGGCGGATTCTGGACTGCGCCTGGAGTCGCGTAAACGCGAGACGCTTGCCCAGCTTTCCTATACCGAGCTCACGCGCTCACTCATTCACAGCTTTATCGGATCGAACCAGCCGCACCGCGCGCAGGTCGAGGCGCTCGATGCCCTGGCCGATCACCAAAGTGTTCTGGCCGTTATGGGAACGGGGCGCGGCAAGTCTCTTATCTTCCATGTGCATGCCGCGCGCGAGGCGGTTCTTCGCGGGCGTGCGAGTATCTTTGTCTATCCGCTGCGCGCGCTCGTTGCCGACCAGGCCTATCACCTCTCGTCGACGATGGCCGCGCTCGGCATTGGCGTAGGCGTGCTGACCGGCGAGACCGTGGAAGCCGCGCGCGATGACGTGTTTGCCGGCCTGGCTTCGGGTCGCACCGGCATCGTTCTCACGACGCCTGAGTTCCTTTCCATCCATCGCGATCGCTTTGCGCGTTCTGGACGTATCGGCTTTGTCGTTATCGATGAGGCACACCATGCCGGCCTTGCCAAGGGCGGTGACCGGAGCGCATACCTCGACATGCCCGATATTCTCAAGGCCCTGGGCAACCCCGTTGTCATGGCCGCGACTGCCACCGCAACGGCTCCGGTTGTGGCCGAGCTCGCCCGCGTGCTACCGATTACCCGCACGGTGGTTGACGAGACGGTGCGCGAGAACTTGCAGCTCGAGGATGACCGAGACCTTGCGAGCCGCGAAAATCGCCTGGTGTCGATCGTGGCGACGGGGGAGAAGACCGTTATCTATGTGAACTCACGCGACCAGTCCGTGGCGCTTGCCAAGACGTTGCGCAAACGCGTGCCCGACTGTGCGACCCAGATCGCGTTCTATAACGCCGGGCTTGCGCGCTCCGATCGCCGCCGTGTTGAGGAAGCCTTTAGAGACGGAAGTCTCAGCTGCATCGTTTCAACCTCGGCCTTCGGTGAGGGCGTCAACCTGCCCGATATCCGTCATGTCGTGCTCTACCACATGCCGTTTGGCGCGATTGAGTTTAACCAGATGAGCGGCCGTGCCGGCCGCGATGGACAGCCCGCCGTGATTCACCTGCTCTATTCGTCGCGTGACGCTCGTATTAATGAGCGCCTGCTCGATTGTTACGCGCCCGAGCGCGATGAGCTTGTCACGCTCTATCGAGCGCTGCAGACCATGTGGCGCTCCAACCGTGGCAAGACGGGGGACGATTCATTCTGCGCAAGCGATATCGACATTGCGCAGATGTGTCTTGCCATCGATGCCCGCACGCCGGTCGACGAGCGCTCGGTGGAAAGCGGCCTGGGAATCTTCGAAGAACTCGGTTTCTGCCGCGTTTCGGGGTTTGACGATACGCGTCGCATCGCGATGGCGGAAAACCCCGGTCGCGTGCAATTAAGCAGGTCAATTCGCTATTTGGAGGGCTTGCGCTCGCGCATGGAGTTCACGGCTTTTCGGAGTTGGGCACTCGATTCGTGCGCTTCTGATATGCTAGCCAAAGTTAACCGCCCGATCGTACCGCGGGCCTAGGGGAAGGGGACCTCGATGGACGCCGCAGCCCGTACCGCCCATGATTCCACCCTCCAGCCGTTTTCGGAGATGGAGCACTATAAGCATGCCGATGAGCTGCCGCCCGAGATTATGGCGGATAGCTACGACAAGCTGGAGCGTCTGTGCCTCAAATATATGAACGCGGACGACTTCTCCAAGGTGGAGCAGGCCTACTGCTTTGCTGCCGAGAAGCACTGCAACCAAAAGCGGCGCTCGGGCGAGATGTACATTAACCATCCCGTCGAGGTAGCTATCATTCTGGCCGACCTCAAGATGGACTGCGATGTGGTGTGCGCCGCGCTGTTGCACGATACCGTCGAGGATACCGAGACCTCGCTTACCGATGTTTCCGGCCTGTTTGGCGATACGGTGGCCGAGCTCGTCGATGGCGTGACCAAGCTCACCAACATCGAAGTCGACAGCATGGACGAGAAGCAGGCCCTCACGCTGCGCAAGATGTTCCTTGCCATGTCCAAGGACATCCGCGTCATCATCGTCAAACTCGCCGACCGCCTGCATAACATGCGCACGCTTGCCGCCCTGCGCGAGGACCGCCGTCTGTTTAAGGCGCGCGAGACCATGGACGTATACGCGCCTCTGGCCGACCGCCTGGGCATGAGCTCTATCAAGTGGGAGCTCGAGGACCTGTCCTTCTTCTACTTGGAGCCCGATGCCTACCAGCGCATCGCGCGCATGGTAGCCGAGTCGCGCGAGGTTCGCGAGCGTTATCTGGCCGAGACCATCAAGACGCTCACCGATGAGCTCAATCGCATTGGTCTTGAGGGCTTTCAGATCAACGGTCGTTCCAAGCACTATTGGTCCATCTATCAAAAGATGAAGCGCAAGGGCAAGGAGTTCTCCGAGATTTACGACCTGGTGGCGCTGCGCGTCATCACTCATTCGGTGCGCGATTGCTATTCCACGCTTGGTGCCGTGCATACCTTGTGGCATCCCATGCCCGGTCGCTTTAAAGACTATATCGCCATGCCCAAGGTCAATAACTACCAGTCGCTCCATACGACGGTTATCGGCCCCACGGCCCGCCCGCTCGAGATTCAGATTCGAACCTATGAGATGCACGAGCAGGCCGAGTACGGCATTGCCGCCCACTGGCTCTATAAGAAGTCGGGCGGATCGTCTGCGTCTAAGACCAATGATGCCCAGCGTCTAGACGACCAGATTAACTGGCTTAAGCATTCACTCGATTGGGCGGCGTCTGACGAGATCACCGATGCCAAGGAATACTTGCACTCGCTGAAGGTCGACTTGTTTGACCAGGAGATTTTTGTCTTTACGCCCAAGGGCGAGGTCATGGCGCTTCGTGCCGGCTCTACACCGCTCGACTTTGCCTACGCCGTTCATACCGAGGTCGGTAACCACTGTGTCGGCGCCAAGATCAACGGTGCGGTGGCGCCGCTCACGCACGAGATCAAGACGGGTGACCGTGTCGAGATCCTGACCAACAAGAGCTCTAAGCCGTCGCGCGATTGGCTCAAGATCGTCAAGACGCCTTCGGCCAAGTCAAAGATTCGCCGTTACTTCGCCGCCGCGACCAAAGACGATGACGCTGCTGCCGGCCGCGATATACTGGCTAAGGACCTGCGCAAGCGCGGGTATGGCATCTCTACGCCGCGATCCACGCGTGCGCTCAACGCCGTGGCGGAGCAGTTTAACTTCAAGCAGCTCGAGGACCTTTTTGCAGCCGTTGGCGCGGGCAAGGTCGCCCCGCGCGCTGTGGGCAATAAGGTCGAGCAAATCTTGGACCCCAAGCCCGAGGAACAGCTCACCAAGGCCGAGGCTATCGCCGAGGTCGTCAAGCAGCCTGCCCGCGGCTCCAACCGCAAGCCGCAAAAGCGCGGCAAGAGCGCGAGCAACGGCATTATCGTCAAGGGCGAGAGCAACAGCGGTCTGCTGGTCCGTCTGGCGCATTGCTGCAATCCGGTGACGGGCGACGATATCGTCGGCTTCATCACGCGCGGCCGAGGTGTCTCGGTGCATCGTGCCAACTGCCCCAACGTCAAGGGCCTCATGGAGCACCCCGAGCGCATGATTGACGTAGAGTGGGATGGTGCTGCCGATACGCTTTTCCAGGTCGAGATTGTGGTCGAGTGCCTGGATCGTATGGGCCTGCTCAAGGACGTCACCATCGCCATTGGCGATGCAGGCGGCAATATCCTTTCCGCCGCCACCTCGACCAACCGCGAGGGCATTGCGACCCTGCGTTTTATGGTCGAGATCTCGGACGCGAGTGGTCTGGATCCGCTGCTGGCATCGATTAGCAGCGTCGACTCGGTCTACGATGCACGCCGTTTGATGCCTGGCGAGGGTGGGGCTCAGCTCAAGCGTCGCGTATAGGCGTGACGAGCGCGCGACAGTAATGATATTGGTTACGTTCGGGGCATCGTTTGATGCCTCGACGTTTATAGAAGGAGGGCGCACGCATGGACGCTGCGGCTTTGGACTTAACCCCTCGGGGTACGGCTTCGATTGAGGTGCTTGTAAACGGGCCCATCCAGACCAACAGTTACGTCGTTATTTCGAGTGGCGAATGCTTGATTATCGATCCCGCTTGGGAAGGCGAAAACCTCGTTGCGCACATCCGAGCCGAACACCCTGGCGTGCATGTGCTCGGTTCCGTCTGCACGCACGGTCATGCCGACCATGTTGGCGGTGTAGCCGGAGTTCGGGCCGCCGTTGGCGCTGACGCCTTGTACGAGCTGTGTGTTAAGGATGCGACTGTGCCGCATGCGAATATAGAGGAGCAGCGAGTGATGTGGGGCATCGAGACGCCCGATCCGGGCGAGCCGACGCGGCTGCTTGCCGAGGGCGATACCATTGAGCTAGGCGACATTTGCCTGCAGGTTATCGAGGCGCCCGGGCATACGCCGGGTGGCATTGTCTTGTTTGCTGCCACCGAGCAGGGGAACATTGCCTTTGTGGGCGATACACTATTCCCGGGCAGCCACGGCCGTACCGACCTTTCCGGCGGAGACGAGGCGGCGATTCTGCGCTCGCTCTCCAAGCTCGCCCGGCTTCTCCCGCCCGATACCGTTTGCCTAACCGGCCATGGCGATTCGACCACTGTGGCACGCGAGCTTATGCAGAACCCTTTCATGCAGATGTAGCTTTGCAGTCAGCTTCTGAAGCATGAGAAGCGTCCAAACGTCAAGATATTTTCCCCAACGGGTCGATTCCGTAGGGCAAACGGTCAAAAAAAGTCTGTTTGGACGATATTCGTGAACAAACGAACGTTTATGCTCGGATACGCCGTGGTAAAATCACAGGCGTTATCGGAGCAACCTTACAGGAGGTTTCTTTTATGCTCGTCAACGCAGCAGACATGCTCAAGAAGGCCGAGGCCGGCAAGTACGGTCTCGGTGCCTTCAACACCAACAACCTCGAGTGGACCCTGGCTATTCTCCAGGCCGCCGAGGAGGCCAAGTCTCCGCTGATCCTTCAGTGCACCGCTGGTGCCGCTAAGTGGATGGGCGGTTTCAAGGTCTGCGCCGACATGGTCAAGGCTGCCGTCGAGGCCACGGGCGTTACCGTTCCCGTCGCCCTTCACCTCGATCACGGTTCTTACGAGGACTGCTTCAAGTGCATCGAGGCCGGCTTCACGTCCATCATGTATGACGGCTCTCACGAGGAGACCTTCCAGCTTAACCTTGACCGCACCAAGGAGCTCGTTGAGCTTGCCCACTCCAAGGGCATGTCCATCGAGGCCGAGGTCGGCGGCATCGGCGGCACCGAGGACGGCGTGACCTCCAGCGGCGAGCTCGCTGATCCTGCTGAGTGCAAGCAGATCGCTGACCTGGGCGTCGACTTCCTCGCCTGCGGCATCGGCAACATCCACGGCGTGTACCCTGCCGACTGGGCTGGCCTTTCCTTCGAGCGCCTGGGCGAGATCAAGGCCCAGACCGGTGACCTGCCCCTCGTCCTGCACGGTGGCACCGGCATCCCCGAGGATCAGATCAAGAAGGCCATTTCCCTGGGCATCTCCAAGATCAACGTCAACACCGACCTGCAGCTCGTCTTCGCCAAGGGCGTCCGCGAGTACATCGAGGCTGGCAAGGATCAGCAGGGCAAGGGCTTTGACCCCCGCAAGCTCCTCAAGCCTGGTCGCGACAACATCGTTGCTCGCACCAAGGAGCTCATGGAGGAGTTTGGCTCCGTCAACAAGGCGTAAGCGTCGCTAAACTTCCCGCCGGAAGCCCCGTCTCCCTACACTGTTTCCTTTGCGCTCACCTGGCTTCGCTAGAAGTCGCGCCAAGGAAACAGTTCCGGGGGACGGGGCTTCCTTCGTTTACCGCCGCAGGGTTACGAGTCTGAATTAAGAGGGCTACTGGCTTTGCCAGAAGTCACGCAATGGGAAAAGCTCCGGGTGAACGGGGCCTCCTTCGTTAACTCGCTACAGGGTTACTGGGCTGAATTCATTTTTATAGGTACCGTTTATCGGTATTGAAAGCCCCTTTGTTGGGGCTTTCTTTTTTATCTCGCTACAATGGGCTTCGAGAGTTCTAATGACTTGGAGTTTGGTATGGCTGTTATTGATGTGCTGCCTTCGGATGGGAAGGTTATTGACGAGGGTCCTGTTGGTTGCTCTGTTGATGTTTGCTGCGATGACTTTCGCCATCTCGATATTGGACTGCCGCCCGAGATTCTTCGTCTTAAGGATGCCGGGTATTTGACGCAGGCTGTTGCCGCCTGCGATCGCCTTTTGGAGCAGAACCCTGAGCCTTCGCTGGCTGCCTGCGTTCGCGCCGAGCGGTATCGCATGATCGAGACGCCGCTTTATTTTTCGGTGTCGCGTGATCGGGCTATCGAGATGATCCGCGAGGAGTGGCCTGAGTTTACCGAAGAGCAGTTTGACGACCTGATCGATCGCAAACGTATTGACTGGCGCTTTATCGATGGTCAGCTGTTCGTTCTCGATAACTTCCTTGATTCTTTGCGCGTGTATCCCAAGGAGGTTCCGGGTCTGCGTCCCGATTCTGCGGATGGAATTGCGCTGCGCAACCAGATGCTCGAGGAGATGGAGTCGCAGGGCGGGCTGTCTCGCACCATTACGCTTAAGGCATGCGTGTCTGTCCCCGGTGCTTTGGAGGGGGAGACCGTTCGCGCGTGGCTTCCCATTGCCGCCGCCTGCCGCCAGCAGTCTCAGGTCGAGATGCTTGATATGACGCCGGAGGGGGTCGTTGCTCCCGCAAACGCCTCGGCGCGCACTGCCTCGTGGGTCTCCTCGACCGATCGCTCATTCTCGGTGACCTATCGCTATCACATCGATGCCGCCTATTGCGATATCTATGGTGGCGCGCTCCCATCGCATCCCTGTATGGACGCGCCTCTGCCCGAGGAGACTTCCGAGGACCGTCCGCACATTGCGTTTACGCCGTACCTGCGACAGCTGACGGAGCGTGTTATTGACGGGCTCGAGGATCCGCTCGATCGCGCTCGTGCTATCTATGATTATCTGACACAGCATATCGACTATCGCTATCAGCCACCGTACCTGCTTTTGGGATCTATTGCCGATGACTGTGCACACTTGCTCCGCGGTGATTGTGGCGTTATGGCACTTACGTTTATCACCATGTGCCGCATCGCGGGTGTGCCCGCCCGTTGGCAGAGCGGCCTGTATGTTGCGCCCGATTCGGTGGGGCCGCACGATTGGGCTGAGTTCTATACGCCACAGACCGGTTGGCTTAACGCCGACGTATCGTTTGGCTCCTCGGCGCGCAGGATGGGGGAGGAGTGGCGTCGTCGTCACTACTTTGGCAATCTCGACCCGTGGCGTATGGTGGCCAACGATCGATTCCAGGCCGAGTTTGTGCCCGCTTTCGATGGCATGCGTGAGGATCCCTATGACAATCAGATGGGCGAAGTCTTGGTTAACGGACGCGGGTGCCGCCAGCGCGAGATGCTCCGTTCGGTCGAACTCATCGAAATGTTCGAAGTTCCATTTTCGGACTAATCGGTAGAAAGCTGTGATAAACTAACTCACGCATTACGTGCCCGAGTGGCGGAATTGGCAGACGCAGTGGACTCAAAATCCACCGTTGGCAACAACGTGCGAGTTCGAGTCTCGCCTCGGGCACCATACATGCAAGTGAGCGTTCAAGGGGGTTGCGGCCCCCTTTTTCGTGCCGAACTCGCGTGAGCGCGCGAAGCGTTATGCAAACAGGCCTGCGGCCTGTTTGTAGCGGAGCGTGGCGAGGGCGCCGCGCGTCCGAAGCCCGGGGCTTCGCGAAGCGAAGGCCCTTCGAGTCTCGCCTCGGGCACCATACATGCAAGCGAGCGTTCAAGGGGGTCAAGGCCCCTTTTTCGTGTACGTAATGTGATAACGCGCTGTACGTGTTATTATTCGCAAGGCGTTGTTCCCGCAATGCCCTAAAGAGGAACCCGAGGGTTCCCACCTTTTGGCGCCAATGAGCAGCTGACTGGTCATACAACTTAGATTCCCTTCCTCAAATCGAGGAAGCCTATGTGTACGACCTAGTTGCTGAGAAGCGCCGGGTTATTTTTTTATGAATGGAGGTAGGGAAAATAGCTAAGTCTGATGACACCCGCATCAACGACGAGATCACTGCATCTTCGTGCCGTTTGATTGGCGTCGATGGCTCTCAGCTCGGCCTGTTCGCCATCCGCGATGCCCAGCGCGTCGCCGACGATCAGGGTCTCGACCTGGTCGAGATCGCTCCCAACGCGGAGCCGCCGGTCTGCAAGGTCATGGACTACGGTAAGTTCAAGTACCAGCAGGCCATGAAGGCCAAGGCTGCTCGTAAGAACCAGTCCAAGGTCGAGGTCAAGGAAATGAAGTTCCGACCCAAGATCGACGTTGGCGACTACGAGACCAAGAAGGGCCACGTTCTGCGTTTCCTCAAGAAGGGCGCACGCGTTAAGATCACCATCATGTTCCGCGGCCGTGAGATGGCTCACCCGGAGCAGGGCCTTAACGTTCTCGAGCGTCTCGCCGAGGATCTCAAGCCTTACGCTACGGTCGAGTCCAAGCCTAAGATGGAAGGCCGTAACATGCTTATGCTGCTCGCCCCGATTAAGGGCGCCTTCGATGAGGATAAAGCGGCAAGCGATACCAAGTAACTAGTGTTCTGTAACCGATTAAGGAGTATTTCATGCCTAAGATGAAGTCCCACAGCGGCACCAAGAAGCGTTTCCGCAAGACTGGTACCGGCAAGCTTATGCGCGCCAAGGCTTTCAAGAGCCACATCCTGAGCAAGAAGTCCACCAAGCGTAAGCGTGGCTTCCGTCAGGAGACCGAGATCGCCGCTGCCGACCGCAAGGTCATCAAGTCGCGTCTCGCCTAAGTTCGAGTTCCCGTTTTTCGTTTTACCGTCTAGGAGTTGATAGAACATGGCACGTATTAAGCGCGCTGTTGCCGCCAAGAAGAAGCGCCGTACCGTTATGCACCGTGCGAAGGGTTACTACGGTGCCGCTTCGCGTACTTACAAGCATGCAAAAGAGCAGGTCCAGCACTCCCTGCAGTATCAGTATCGTGATCGCCGCAACAAGAAGCGCGAGATTCGTTCTCTCTGGATCACCCGTATCAACGCTGCTGCTCGCCTGAACGACATCTCTTACTCTCAGTTCATGCACGGCCTGAAGGTTGCCGGCATCGAGCTCGACCGCAAGGTCCTGGCTCAGATGGCTTACGAGGACATCGAGTCCTTCAACGAGCTGGCTACCATCGCCAAGAAGGCTCTCGAGGCCTAATAGATTCTCTTGAATCGCTAGGGGAGTGTCGCGTTGTGCGCGGCGCTCCCTCTTTTTATCTGAAGCGCGGTTTACATTGCTAAAAGCGCGGGTAGATAAACACTTACAGGTGACCGATCTCTATATATTCCTGAACCAAAGGGTCATCATCTGATACGTGCAGTATTTCTGCACCAGCCTTTCTATGACTTATATAGGAAGCAATATATTGTGTAGGACTTGTGAAGAGTGGAATTGACGTCCCACAGGGCTTCGCGGTCTGGCAATATATCTCCTTGCCGCGCGGCCCGGTGGAACCGGATCAGCCGCGCAGGCGTGCACCTTGAGAACCGGATACTGCGAGGATGGACACATTGAGTGTCGCATCCGGGCAGACATCGAACCATTTGAAATGGTCTAACTTGGATTTGTTTTTCGCAAGGCCGCCGAGAGGCGGCCCCGAGAAATTCCTTTTCCTATACTAGAACCATATGAATCGAACGGAACCGATCAGCTAATAGTTGTGAGGACCGGACGGGCTCGAAGCCCATTTATTTTGGACGGAGAGTTCGATCCTGGCTCAGGATGAACGCTGGCGGCGCGCCTAACACATGCAAGTCGAACGGCACC
>DBFADZ010000013.1:0-10546 GCA_048195375.1 Collinsella sp. | reverse complement strand
CTGTCCCTTTGTCGCATCGGCTTACTGTATTTATATTTTCCTGTTTTACCTTTGCAGGTTCTAATGGAGGGGATACCGAAGTAGCTGCTAGTAAGTAAACGCAGCCGCTCTGCCGGAGCCGCCCTTATATCGTTCCACGCGCAGTTTCGCAGCGAAGCGAGAATGTTTGAGCATGGAATGATATAAGGGCGGCTCCGGCAGAGCGGCGGACATTCGACTAGCGGATATGCGCGGGCTTTCCGCCCCAGTAGAAGCGGCAGAAGGCTCGTTTGCGCTTTTGGGGTTTGCCTACTAGCTCCATGGTTGCGATGGCGATGTCCTCGGCTGCGTGGGGGCGGCGTAGTACTTCGCCGTTGATGAGTAGCGCTTTGAGCGACTCAGGGTGGTCGTGCAGGTGACGAAGCGTCACGATGAGCTCGCGTGCGGTGGTGACGTGCATGCTGGCGCCCATGCCGGTGAGCATCGTGGTGTTGGCCTTTTCCTGGCCGTATGATTTGCCCAGCAGGATCATCGGCAGATGAGCGCACAGGCACTCGGTGACGGTGAGCCCGCCCGATTTGAGGATTACCAGGTCGCAGCCGTGCATGAGGGCTGCCATGTCGTCCACGTAGTCCAGAACCGTGACGTTTTCGAGCTTCATGGCGTCGAAGAGCGTCTTGAGGCGGGTGGCGTATTCCTCATCCTTGCCCGGCAAAAAGACAAAGTGCATGTCCTCGAAGCTGCGCAGGAAGGGGAGTGTGCGGTCCATCTCCGCGCGAAAGCGAACGTACGGTTGAGGCAAACTGGCACCGGCCATCACCAACACAACGGTCTTGTCAGTGGGGAGATTGAACTTCTCGAGTTCTTCCTCGCGATTGTAGTCCGTATCAAACCCGGCGCGAATGGGGATGCCTGTAATGCGGATTTTGGTCTCGGGAACCTTGCGCGGGCGCAGCGTTTCGGCCATAAACTCGTTGGCTACGCAGAACAGATCGGTGTCCTTGTGGGGCCAAAAGCCTTCGACTTCATAGTCTGTTGGTACGCAGATGACCGGGTAATCGATACCCGTGATGACGCGGGCGCCCACAGCAACATTGGCTGCCGTAATGTGTGTTGCAACCACGGCCATGGGCCTGCGGGTGCGGACATAATCGTTGAAGGCGGGGAACATAATACGTGACCATGCCGTGCCGCCACCCCAGAGCAGATGTCCCGTAAACGTATATCGCCAGGTTAGGTCATATATGGGGCGCGTGGCGCCGGTAAACGAAGCTGCTGTTTTATTACCATCGAACCTAATGCGTCCAAAATCGAGGATATCCAGGACTTCGATCTCAACATCCTCAGGGATTCCCTTGGTGCCGTGGATAAGATCAAATGCTTGAGCAATCGCGTTGGCGGCGGCTTTGTGGCCCGATCCAACCGATGCGTGCACAATGGTTACCAGTGGTTTTTGTGCAGGTGAAACGGTCATTTGCTCCGGTTGGGGAGTAGCTTGCATGGGCAGGGGAGCGCTATTGCTCGTCTGCGTTTGATCCATCGATAACTCCCCTTCATCTTAGTTTCGCAAGGAATCATTGTAGTGCATGAGTGTCACGTTCGTCTAAATTTGGGTATGAGCGCAAAGAACGCCAATCTTTCGACAGGAGGTCTCTTCATGACTACCCATCAGCCGATCGATGTTGCCATTATCGGTGGCGGCCCCGCGGGCTATGCTGCCGCCATTTACGCTGCGCGCTTCAACCTAACGACGACCGTGATTGAACAGGGCATGTCGGGAGGGCAGATCGCCACAACCAATGAGGTCGAGAACTATCCGGGCATTCCGCTCTTGAGTGGCGCCGAACTCGGCGAGCGTTTTCAGCAACATGCAGAGGGCCTGGGAGCACAGATTGCATGGAGCATGGTTACGGGTATCGATTACGATGCCGATACAGCGCTGTTTACGGTGCATCATGATATGGGCGATACGCTGGCCTCGAGTGTTATCGCTTGCATGGGTGCTACGCCGCGATCTGCTGGTTTTGTTGGCGAGGATACGTATCGCGGTCGCGGTGTTTCGTATTGCGCGACGTGCGATGGCATGTTCTTTCGCGGTAAACAGGTCTTTGTCATCGGTGGCGGCAATGCCGCCTGCGAGGAAGCCCTGTTCTTGTCAGAAATCGCCAGCAGTGTGACCATCGTGCTACGCCGCGACCAGTTTCGTGCGCCTGATGGTGTTGTCCAGAAAGTACTCGCAAAAGACAATATTACAGTTAGGTACCAAACTAGTATTGTGGAGCTATCGGGCGAAGCCATGCCAACGACGATTACCTTTAAGGACAATGCATCCGGCGAGACTCATACCGAGTCATTTGAGCCCGGCTCGTTTGGCATCTTTGTCTTTACCGGGGCGCAACCCCATACCGAGCTTGTTGAGCATCTAGTCGATCTGGCGCCGGACGGCGGTATAGTTACTGATGATTCCATGGCGACCCGCACGCCAGGTCTATTTGCCGCTGGCGACATCCGTTCCAAGCGTTTACGCCAGGTTGTGACCGCCGTTTCTGACGGAGCCATAGCAGCAACTAGCGCATACGCGTTTCTTCGTGGATAAGTACGATAATATATCTTATGTAAGGTTGTTATCAATTAACTAAATGGTGGGACGATGCATCAGTGCACTGTCCCACTAATTTTCTTGACGGCTATGTGGTATGCAAAACTAGATAATCTAGAATACAATATAGAAAAGGAACGGAGGACCTTTATGAACCACGTTAAACACGTTATTCCGATGTCCGATTCGTCTGTCAGCATTAAGCCTGAGGATATTCAGCCTACGGTACTACCCGATGCATTTATTCAGTCCGATATCGTGCGCAAACTCAATACGTTGAGTCTGCCGCGCTATAACCAGTTGCCCAATGTGACGCTCTATCGCGACCAGGTCATTGAGTATGTTGCGCTGTGGATGGAGTCGCTGTCCATTTGCGTTGAGCAGCCTGTCATTACGCCATCGATGATCAATAACTACGTGAAGGTCGGCCTGGTGCCTGCTCCGGTCAAAAAGCAATATGGCCGCGAGCAGATTGCCCGCCTGATCGCTATCTGCATCTTTAAGCAGGTGCTACCTATTGCTGCGGTGCAGGCACTCTTTAACATTCAGCGTTTGAGCTACGATGCCCCGACGGCCTTCGATTATGTGGTCGATCAGCTCGAGGCATCGATTCGTTCGGCGTTTTCCGTCGAGCAGACGCCGGTTCCCGATACGGCGCATCAGGTAACGCGTGAGTCGCTGCTTGTGCGCAGCGCGGTTTCATCCTTTGTTTCGAAGGCTTACTTGATGAGCTATCTCAAGTTCAACAGGTTTAATAGCTAGCCGACGTATAAAACGGGCGGGACAAAGAGCCATCTGTCGCTTTGTCCCGCCCGTTTTTTGCTTGGTTGGACTTTATTTGCCCGAAGCTACGCCCATGCCGTAGCCGATGATCAGGCCGTGCATCTCGGCGTAATAGGAATCCAGGCCGTTGCAGGGCATAATGATGGTCTTGGAGCCGGGCCAATGCTCGACTATGCGGTCAGTAAGCGCCTGGGCTCCAGCTTCGTTCTCAACGTGATCGATGACGACCTCACCGCCCGTAAAGCCCTCGGCTTCCATAGTGTCGATGATCTTGTTGAGCATCTTCTTTTCGCCACGCGTGTGCCCGACGAGTTCGATTTTACCGGCCTCACTCGCTGTGCCCAAAATGCGGATATTGAGCTTGTTGGCAATAACGCCGGCTGCCTTAGGGATACGTCCGGCTTTGGCGAGGTTTTCGTAATTGCACAAACTGAAGAGGATTTTGCTGTTCTGTTCAAGGCTATCGAAGTATGCGCAAGCGTCCTCGAATGTGACATCCGGATTGCTTGCAAGATAGCGGTCGAACAGCAAGAAAATGAGGTCCATTTTGCCGCCAGCTGCGCGTGAATTGACTAGATGAATCTGTCGGTCGGGCTCCTCGGCAAGAACCATATCGCGAGCCGTGGCTGCCGCGTTGTAGCTGCCCGACACGCCCTCAGAGATCGGCATGCAGACGGTCTTGTCTGCCAATTTGAAGAGCTCGGCCCACTCCCCTACGCTGGGACAAGCGCTCGAAGAAGCGTTCGTCTCCGCCTGAACAGCGCAGTTGAGCTCATGAACATCGAGCGAAAGGTCATCGACGAATTCGCGCTCCCCCACTCGAATTTTGAGGGGCGCAAATGCAAAGGTGGTATGGGGCGCGGTCGGTTGCCAATCGCGGAGGTTGCAGCTTGAATCGGAGATAAGTGCCCAGCTCATAGAGGGTCCTTTCTAATTGTACTTCAACAATTATAGCCATCTTGCAAACTGAATGTACGGCTATCTAGTTTTGAATACTAGATAGCCGTACAAGATTAGAGAAAAAAGAATGGACCTCGCGACTTAAAGCCACGAGGTCCACATTCACACGCTGTGTAAGATGACTTAGTAACGCACGAAGATATAGTTGTTGTTCATGCCGGCGGCAACGGAGCTGATGATAACACCCGTGTTGTAGTCAGAAGCATGAATCATCTGACCACCACCGATGTAAATGCCGGTGTGGTACGAGTTGACTACAACGTCACCGGGCTGCGGATCGGACACACGCGTCCAGCCCATAAAGGTGCCCGTGGTGCCCAGGCGGCAATAGCGACCAGTAAGGCAATAGCTTACAAAACCAGAGCAGTCGAAGCTGTTCGGGCCAATTCCGCCCCAGGAATAGGCGCAACCAAGCTTGCTGTATGCACGCGAGACAACAGAACCGCCGTCGACGGACTGGCCCGGAGCAGAAGGCGTCGGAGCCGGAGCAGGCGTGGAGGGCTGCGGCGTCGGAGCAGGTGCCGGCGTAGGAGCCGGAGTGTTGCCGCCCTGGTTGTTGTTATTGCTGGTCTGGCCACCGTTGTTGGTGTTCTCGGTCGTACCGGCAGTCTCGTTGCTCACCGTGGCCTTCTCGGCGGTGCTGGCGTTGATGCCGGCCTGCAGCGCGGCGTTGGCCTCGGCCTCGGCGGCAAGCTCGGCCTGCAGCTGCGAATCCAGGGAGTTTACGACGTTCTGGGCTTCAGCCTGCTGGGCGTTAAGCTCGTCGACCTTCTTTTGCGTGGCGGCGACGTTCTTCTCCTGCTCGGCCTGCTTATCGGTGAGCTGCTGCTTAAGCTCCTTGACCTCTTGAATGGTCTGAGCTTGCTTATCGGAAACTTTGCCGTAGTAGAACAGACGGTTGAGCATATCGCTCAGGTCATCGACACCCGTCAGAACCTGAAGCAGGCTCAGACCGCCGGTTTTGTACTCGCCGGCGACATAGGTTGAGAGCTTAGCCTGACCATCGGCGATCTCCTGCTGCTTTTGCGTGATCTCGCCGGCAGTCTGATCGAGCGCCTGCGTCTGCGTGGCGAGCTCATCGTAAATCTGCTGAGTTTGGGTACCGATCTGCTCGAGCTTCGTACGAGCAGCGGCAAGGTCGGATGCGGTATCGGCGTAGGCAGGAGCCGCGAGGCCCAAGCCCAAAACACAAGCGAGGGTTGCCGTAGCAGCGCAGCGTGCCATGTTTTTGTGCGTGTTTGCTGTGCGCATGTAGCTTCCTTTCCAGTAACTAAGGGTAACGGCTAGTCCACCGTCACCAGGCTAAAGAGCTCCACATCGTCATCAGACGGCGTGGAGCTTCTCGCGCGGGTTGAGAAACGCAAGCTCAAGGATACAACCGTAACCGATAAGCTTTGCGCCCATATCTCGCACCAGTTTACCTGTTGCCTCGACGGTTCCGCCCGTCGCGACCAAGTCGTCCAGAATCAACACGGTATCTTTAGAGCTGATAGCGTCGGCATGGATCTCAATGGAATCCGTTCCGTACTCGAGCTCGTAGCTCTGGCTCACAGTCTTGCGCGGTAGCTTGCCCGGTTTACGTGCGGGAACAAAGCCGGCGCCAAGGGCTACAGCTACCGGTACGCCAACCATAAAGCCGCGAGCCTCGGGACCCACGACCTTGGTGATTCCCATGCCGGCAAAGTGCTCGGCGAGGGCATCGGTCATGGCTTTGAGCGCCTCGGGATTGCCAAAGAGCGGCGTGATGTCTTTAAAGATGACTCCGGGCTCGGGATAGTCGGGGATGTCGACGATTTGAGATTCGAAGTCGTACATTGCATGACCTTTCAATGGGTTCCCGAAATTTCAGCAGCGGTTATTTGCCCGCGGTGGCGGTGCCGGATTGCGAAGGGGGGACGACCTTGAGCGGCTTGACGAGAGAATCCTTGTGCGAAGCCGGCGCGGCTATCTCTTCGTTTTTGGCCTTGGTGGACTCGGAGCGAGTGATTTCCTCATCGAGTGCATCGATGTCGGCGTCCTCGACCACGGCGTTGAGCGACTCAAAAACGCGGTTCTTGAGCAGCGCGGTGTGCACGCCCTCCGTCAGGTCGTGAAGCTTCTTAAACGCACGCTCGAGCTTGGCGTCGCGCTCGTCATCGGAGGTATCCATGCCGAGCATGCTCACAAGCACCTGCTCAAACATCGAGGACTCGCGGTTGGCGGAAGACACGTACTGACGCAGGTTGCGCGGCTCGATATGGAAGCGCGACAGCTCGGAGCAGTAGCGGATGATCGGAAAATCGCGACCATCGACAAGCTCGCGATTCTGCGGACTCTTGATGATGCGAATGAGGTCGTTCTCGGCGAGCGAGCGGATAAACGAAATTTCGACGCCCAACATATCGGGAATGGTCTCGATGGGATGCAGCTTTTGCTTAGTCTCCTTGGGCTCCGTCTTGAGCGGAACATCGGATAGCAAGCCCACCTCGTAGGCGAGCGTTGACAGGTCCGTGGCGTTTTCCAAGCGCTGCTTAATCACGTTGAGCGGCATGTAGCGGGTCTTCTGCAAGTGCAGGATGACCTCCAGACGATCAACGTCCTCCTTAGAGTACTGACGGTATCCCTTAGGCGTACGATGAGGGGTAATGAGCCCCTCATCCTCTAGAAATCTAATTTTTGAGTTCGAAAGATCGGGGTATGCGCCTCGAAGTAGGTTGACGACTTGGCCGATACTCAGATAGTTGCGTTCGGCCATGCCCTACTCACCGGTTTCGATGCGCTCCGGCGTGCTCTCGTGGTAGATGAGCGTAAACGTACCGATCTGAACGGAAGAACCGTCGTGCAGCGGGGCTACATTGACAATGGCACCGTCGACCCAGGTACCGTTGAGCGAGCCCAGGTCCTCGATGCGAGCGCCGAGGCCCTCGCGAATAATGCGCGCGTGGCTGCGCGAAACGGTCATGTCATTAAGGAAGATGCCGTTCGCGGGATCGCGGCCGATGGTGGTCACGTCGTCCTCGAGCTCAAAGGCGGCACCAGTCTGCGGACCCTTGACGATGGACAGGACGGGGGCGGTGATGCGCACGTTGGCCATGAGGTCGGGAACGGTGACGTCGCTTGAAGGCACGCGGAATACGCAGGTAGCGTCAGCAGTCTTATCATTCTGAGGCATATTGTTAACCATGTTGTCCATGACAACCCCTAACTTATCGCGGACGTGCCGCAAATAATGAACCGTACGTAATCATACCCCAACGAATCAGTCTTCGATTTCAGGGTTCAGAAAGTCGATGTCCTCGTCCTCGGGATGCGCGAGAGCCTGTTTAATGGCCACTCCGCCCTTAATGGAGTAGATGATAGCCGTGAGCATGGAGAAGATCACGCCGCCGTACACAAAGAAGATGCCGAGGGGCACCGAGCTTCCGTTGAGGCCCGGGAAGGCCGTAAGGGTTGAAGATAAAAGGTGCAGGCCGTCAATAACGGGGAAACCGAGCAGCATGAGTGAGAAGCCGGTCATGAGCAGCGCCGTGGCAATCTTTCCGGGAAAGACCACATCGATGGGGCGACGGTGATAATGACGCACGATAAGCGTGCCGATGCCCAGATAGATGTCGCGGCCAATAATGAGTACGCAGACCCAGATGGGCAGCTCTCCGCGGACCACCAGTCCAAGTACGCCGGTGAACAGCAGCGCACGGTCGCAAATGGGATCCATGACCTTGCCGAGCCACGAGACCGTCTTAGTCATGCGGGCGATCTGACCGTCCATCCAGTCGGTGGAGGCGGCAACGGCGTAGATAACGATGGCGATGACGCGGTTGTTATCCGTCACAAACAGGTACAGAAATACCAGGGTGAGGATCAGGCGCGTAAAGGTGATGAAATTGGAGATCGTAAAGATCTTATTCGACGGGTAATCGGAAGTGCCGATAAGCTCCTTTTTGATCTTCTTTTTGATGCCCACAGGACTCCCCCGCTGGTTAACGACAAAACTTTCGATACTATACCCGTTCCGGCGATGTCTATCCAGCGTAAGCATAGAGAGTCCAGACATGTGGAGGGCGCCTCTGGGCTGCGCTGGATTCTGCATTTGTGTACATCAGCCTCCAAAAGCGACATTTTTCGGCATCTTTGGTGGCTGGTGTACACGTTTTGATTCGGTGATTACATCGATCGGGAAAGTTGTTGCTTTAAGCAAATGCGTGCGGGTCGAGATTGGCTGGCACCAAAAGAGCCCAACGGCCGTTACGGCTTCGTTAGAAACGCGCCCCACCATGGATGGTGAACCCGAAAGGTAAGGCGCGCGGGCACGGCGACTCGGCCCGCGCGCCCGGAAGAGAAAGGATAAACCCATGGGTTACATGCTCGAGACGCGCGGGCTCACCAAGCGCTTCGGCCGCGGCGACCAGGCGCAGGACGCCGTGGCCGACGTGAGCCTTCATATCCGCGAGGGCGAGGTGTACGGGCTGCTCGGCCCCAATGGCGCCGGCAAGTCGACAACGCTCAAGATGATCTGCGGGATGCTGCGGCCGACGGCCGGGGAGATCCTCTTTGCCGGGCACGCCTGGCGCCGCGAGGACCTCTACGCAATCGGCAGCCTCATCGAGGAGGCGCCGCTCTACCCCAACCTCACCGCGCGCGAGAACCTGCGCGTGCGCACCACGCTGCTGGGCCTTCCCGAGAGCCGCATAGATGAGGCGCTCGCCGCCGTGGACCTCGCGGACACCGGGAAGAAGCGCGCCGGGCGCTTCTCGATGGGCATGCGGCAGCGCCTGGGGCTCGCGCTGGCGCTGATCGCCCGGCCACGCCTGCTCGTGCTCGACGAGCCCACCAACGGCCTCGACCCCATCGGCATCGAGGAGCTGCGCGACCAGATCCGCGGCTTCGCGGCGGCGGGTACGACGGTGATCGTCTCGAGCCACATCCTCTCCGAGGTGCAGCAGATGGCGGACACCATCGGCATCATCTGCGGAGGGCGCCTCGCCTACGAGGATGCGCTTCGGCCCGGGCAGGACCTCGAGGAACTCTTCATGAGCTTCTGCCGGGAAGGGCGACGAGCACGCGGGGAGGTGGCGGCATGACGGGCGAGAAAGGCGGCCTGCTCGCGGGCCTGCGCGCCGAGGCCCTGAAGTCGCGCCACGCGGCACCGGTTCGCCTGGCCGTGCTCATGGCGCTGCCGATGCCGCTGCTCGGCGCGATGCCCTACCGGGGCGTGCAGATCTTCAGCGCGTGGAACTACTGGTACGCGCTCTTCCTGCCCGTGACTCTCTCGCTCGTGGTGGCGTGCGTCGCGCGGGCGGACGCGCGCACGCGGATGCGGGGGCTTCTGGGCCTGGGCTTCCCGCTCGGGCGCGCCTGGTGGGCCAAGGCGCTCTGGTGCCTCGCGCTCTGCACGCTCTCGAACCTCGTGGTCTTCGGCATCTACCTCGCGGGATCGGCGTTCTCCTCGCAGGGCCTCACGGTCGCGGGCACGCTCACGATGCTCCTCTGCGCGCTCGTCAACACGGTGACCGCGGCGTGGATGATCCCCGCAGGGCTCTTCCTCACGGCGCGGCTCGGCATGCTCGCGGGCATCTTCTGCCCGCTCGCCGCGCAGCTCGTGGGTGGGTTCGCCTGGTCGCTGATGCCGCTGCCGCAGCTCTTTCCGCCGTCGGCGAGCATGGTCATCCCCACGAGCTTCATCCCCGTGCTGCCGAGCGGCGAGCCACTCGCGGCGGACATGGCGCTCGGCGGGGCGCTCGCGGCGGACGGCATGCTCACACTGGCGGGCCTTGCGGTCTGCGCGCTCGCGTTCGCCGCGCTCACGGCGGCGGGCGCGGCCTGGTTCGCGCGCTCCGAGGAGAGGTGATGGCCATGACACGACCCTCCGACGCGACGCCGCGCATGACTCTCCCGCGGGCCCTGCTCTCCGAGGCCCTGCGCCTGGCGCGCTCCCCGCTCACGGCGGTGCACCTCGTCTGCGGCCTGGCAGCCGGTCTTGCCTGCGGCGAGTACTTCTCCGTAACCCGATGGGACCCGGCGCTGGGCGCGGACGCCTACGCCCAGTTCCTCGGCGCCCTCATGCCGCTCATGTCCGCCATCGTCTGCGGGCTCGCCGTGGACGAGGAGCGCGCTGCCGGGCGCCTCGCCAACCTCACGGCGGTCCCCTCGCGCGGGCGCGCCGTCGCGGCGAAGCTGCTCGCCCTTGCGGCGCTCGGCGCGGGCGCGCTGGCCGTGGCGCTCGGCGTGTTCGGGGCCGTGCTCGCC
>DBFADZ010000049.1:0-35400 GCA_048195375.1 Collinsella sp. | reverse complement strand
GTACGGGTCACCATCCCAAAAAAGCGATGCTTTTTCGGGAGCCCCTGAGGACAAAAAATCCTCGGGCGAAATGAATTCGCCCTGCGGCAAGGTTTTGCTGTGCAAAACGCTTGAACGTGCCACTCGGCACGACTTGACAATTGGATAAAGGTTTGTTACTGTATAAGACAGTTGCAATACAGCAGTTGGTGCTGATTAGGGCGAGGGTCCACCCGTTCCCATCCCGAACACGGAAGTTAAGCTCGCTTCTGCCGACAATACTTGGCTGGAGACGGCCCGGAAAGATAGGTAGCGCCAACATGGAGAGAAGCCACTCAAGAGAGTGGCTTCTTTTTTTATATTCATACTGCGGGAGAGAGAGTCCATCGCCATTCCGCGGTTCGTTTTTACTTATGATGTAAATGCGGAACTCTTTTGCGGAACACTCTCAAAATACTGCCAAAGGTGAAGTGCGTAGATAGACTGAAAACTGCGGAAGATGATATTTCTAACTGTGCCGTTTTCCGTGCTTTTCTTCACCAAGACCTTACCTGATTTGTTCAACTTTTGCCTTGACAAGGGGGAAAAGGGAGACTATAATCTGCCAGTCAAAAAATGATGGAGATTTTAGTTATGAAGAAAAAAAGTTTATCTGCCCTGTTCCAGCCGGTGGAGCTCACGCAGGGAGAATGCTGGAAGACGATTTTGGCGTTTTCTTTCCCAATCATTGTTTCGTACTTGCTGCAGCAGGTCTACACGATCAGCGACGCGGCCATCGTCGGCCAAACGCTGACAGCGCAGGAGGTCGCGGGCGTCAACGATACGACGTCGCTCATCTTTATTTTCCTGCAATTTGCCTTTGGCGTCAGCGCGGGCTTCTGCGTAGTCACATCTTGTAATGTCGGCGCGCACAATCCTGCTGGCGTGCGCCGCTCGCTGACGACGCAGATCGTTTTATCCGCCGCGCTGACGGTCATCCTGACGGTGCTTGCGCTGCTTCTGCTCGATCCGATGCTCGCGTGGATCAATGTGACGCCGGACAACGGCGAGGTCTACCGCGCGGCCTATACGTATTGCGCGATCATCTTTGCGGGCATCGGCGCGCAGCTGTTCTATAACTTCATCTGCTCGTTCCTGCGCAGCATGGGCGACAGCGTGACGCCGCTGGCGTTCCTTCTGTTTTCCACGGTGCTGAACGTGGGACTCGACCTGCTGTTTATCATTGTGTTCCGCTGGGGTGTCGCCGGGGCGGCCATCGCCACGGTGAGCGCGCAGCTCATCAGCACGCTGGGCTGCTTTGCCTATGCTTTCTCCAAATATCCCGAGCTGCGCCTGCATCAGGAGGACTGGCAGATCACGCGCCATGATGTGACGCGCCATCTGATCCAGGGCATCCCGCTCGGTCTTCAATTTTCCGTGCTGGCGATCGGCATCATTGTGGTGCAGAGCATCGTTGTTCAGTTTGATATGCTGGGTGGAGCGATGGTCTCCAATGCGGCGCAGAACGGTTTCGGTGCGGCAAACAAGGTCAATAGCCTGCTGATGACGCCGCTCAATGGCCTCGGCTCCGCGATGACGAGCTTCACGGCGCAGAACCTCGGCGCGGGCGACACGAAACGCATCAAAAAGGGCACGATCCAGTCGATTATCATCATGCTCATCATGGCGGCGTGCTCCATCCTGATTGGCCTCCTGCTGACGATCAACGGCACCTATCTTCACATCTTCCTCAGCGCTGACAAGGTGACGGCGGAGACGCTTCGCTTTGGCAATTCCTACCTCTATATCGACCTGTCGCTCTACGCGTTCTTGGGGTTTATCTTTGTCGCGCGAAACTGTGTGCAGGGCATCGGCAAGCCGCAGTTCGTGCTGGGCGCGGGAGCGGCCGAGCTTGTCGCGCGCGTTGCCGTCTGTCTGCTGCTGCCTGCGGCGCTCGCGGGCGGCGTGGTCAGCGCGGAGGCACCGCAGGCGGCGGTCTACGGCCTGTGCGTGGCTGACCCGTTTGCGTGGATGTCAGCCGACGCGGTGCTGTGCATTCCGCTTATCAAGAACATCATGCGCGAAAACTACGACTATCTTTACGGCAGCGGCCAGAAACTCATTGAGCGATAAAAAGAACCATAAACTTGCCCCCTCCGTATTCAAAATACGGAGGGGGCAAGTGTTGTTCATAATGAGACGGAGAAATTTGTTGTCAGTCGATGTTCTTCAGACCGTCATATAGATCGTTGAAGGACATTTCCTGACGGCATCTTCCGTAGGAGAGCTCTTTGTTTTCGCCAAATTCCAGCAAGAAGCATTTGGCAAGCTCTTCCACGGTCTGCTCAAGCGTCGTAAAAAACTGTTCATAGGCAAACTTGTTTGCTGCCGAGCCTTCTTCAAAGCAATTCACGATCAGCGATTCGGTCACCTGATCGAGCGGATACATTTTGATGTGCATCAGCTCATGAACGATGATCTCTTCAAAGTTTTCCTCCCGCTTGGGATTCGCAATATTCAGAAGAATGATTGCTTTTCTGTCGGCGCAGTCGATCTTGATGTCGCCGGTTTTCGGCCACGCGGGGTCTTCCACAAATTCAAGGCGGATATCCCACGTGGGTGTGATCCTCAGTTTCCGGATATATTTTTCAAAAAGTGCGGTCAAGGCCTGTTTTTCTACCATGGTATTCCTCCTGAACGTTCAATTTGCTGCATCAAAGCGTAACGGATCAGTCCTCGAACCATGCCACGGCGCGGATGGGCGAACCATCGCAGTTTTCGAGCTTGAGCGGGAAGCAGCTGAACGAAAACAACCCCTTGCCGCATTTGTCGAGGTCCTTGAGGTTTTCGATGTTGACGATGTCCTTATTTTGGAAGAGCTTTTTGTGGCGTGTCAGGTTTTCGTCTGCGATGGGGTCGAGGCCGATGACGTCGAAGCCGATGCCCTTGTAGTTGCCCGCGATGATGTAGTCGAGCGCCGCGTCGTCGAGGCAGGGATAGTCGCCAAAGTAGGCATCCGTCCCCCAGCGCTTGTCCCAGCCGAGGTGGAAGAGCAGAAAATCGGCATTTTCCGCGTCTTTGCCGTATTGCAGGATGCGCTCGAGCGTGATGGCCTTGCCCTCGTTCAAGTCGCTGCACTCGATAACGAGCGCCTTGCCGATGAACTGCGAGGCGGGGAACGCGTCGAGCGTCGTGCGGCCGGCGAACAGATGCGCGGGCGGGTCCATGTGTGTGCCCGTGTGGGTGTACATGGTCAGCCTCGTCTCCTTGAAGCCGTCCTTTTCATAGGTGTTCGCGCCGGCGAAAATGGGTGTCTCCGTGCCGGGATAGACCGGCATATTTTCAGCGATGGTGTGGGTCAGGTCAAGCACGCGCATGGGAACATCTTCCTTTCTGTTGAAATCAAAATCAGAACACGAACTGCACCAGCAGCATATAGCACACCGTGCCGCCCACGATGGAGAGCAGCATTTGTCTCTTCCACAGGTGCAGGCTGATCGTCACGGCGATGGCGATGAGCTCGGGCAGGCCGTAGGCAAAGTGCAGCACGTCAACATTGCGCAGGCAGTAGACGACGAGCATGCCGAAGATCGCGCCCGGCAGTGCTGAGCCGAGGTATTGGATGTACTTGGGCGTCGGCTTTTTCGGGTTGAAGACCAGAAACGGCAGGAAGCGCGTGAGCATCGTGCCGAGCGCGCAGAGGATGATGGTGATGGCCTGTTGTAAGATCGTCATTTTGCCGCCTCCTGCGTCTTGGCTTCGACGGGCTTTCTCAGCGCGGTCAGCGCGACGAGGATGCAGATCATCGTGGGAATGAGGAAGTTGTCCGCACCGAAAATGAGCAGACACGCAACACTTGCGATAAGACCGATCCACGCGCTGAAATGGTGCTTTTCTTTGAGCCACTGGTCCATGAAGATGACCACAAACATCGCCGTCATCACAAAGTCGAGCCCCTCGGTATTGAAGCGCAGAAGCCCGCCGAGGATGCCGCCGAGCGTCGCGCCCAGGAACCAGTAAAATTCATCGAGCAGCGAGACGAAGAAGTAGAACCAGCCGCGGTCCACGCCCTCGGGGATCTCCGCCGTATAGTTGACGCTGAACGTCTCGTCGCACATCGCGTAGATGAGGTAGGGCTTTTTCCAGCCCGTGCCCTTGTACTTGTCGAGCATCGAAATACCGTAAAACAGGTGGCGCGCCTGGATCATCACCGCCGTCAGGAAGACCTGCACCGGCGCAAACGGCGCGAGCAGCATGCTCGTCGCGACAAATTCAAGGCTGCCGCCGAAGATGACGACGCTCATGATCATCGGATACCAGAAGCTAAAGCCCGACGTGCGCATATAGACGCCATAGGTCATGCCGAGAAATAAAAAGCCTGCGAAGATCGGGATGGTGTGCGGAAACGCGGCCTTCAGTGCCGCAACTGCGGGTGATTTGCTGTGCATGGGAACGGGAAACCTCCTTGTGGTGATGAAACGAAGCAGAAATGCGCCGGTTATTTTTGCGCCCGGTGCATAAACTGACCTGAGGTGATACGATGTCCTGTCAGGACGCGCTGCCCGCCGCCGTCAGCGCCGCCGCGGCGGCCATGGCGCAGGGAAAGAGCGATGAAGAGGTCGCGCTGCTCGCCGCCATCTTTACGCAGGCGACAGCCTTGCGATGATCGTCGTTCTGCGCGCGTGCGAAAAAAGCGGCGGCAGCGAGGCGGAATAAGGAAATCAGTCCTTGGCCGCTTCTTCTTTGTCTTCGTCCTTTTTGCCGCCCAGGGTGATGAACACGCCCGCGACCAGCGTGATGGCCGAGCCGAGCAGGATGCGCGGCGTGAGCGTTTCATTTAAGAAGAGAATGCCGACAAAAATGCTCGTGATCGGCTCAAACGTACTCAAAATCGCTGCGCGCTGTGCGCCGATGAGGAACGTGCCCTTCTGGAAGAGCATGACCGCGCCGATGCAGATCGTCAGCGAAAAGGCGAGCGCCGCGAGCCATCCGGCGAGGGTCTGCGGCAGGCAGAGCTGGTGCGAGAAGAGACAGAGAAAGAACATGCAGACCGCACTGATGAGCGCCATGTAGAAGGTCATACGAAAACCCATGACCTCGCGGTGGCGGAAATGCGCTAAAAGCAGAATGTAGACGGCGTAGGTCACGCCGGACGTCAGCGCCAGCGCGACACCGAGCGGATCGACTGCACCGCTTGGGTCGATGAGAAGCAGAATGCCGAGGGAGCACAGGACCGCGCAGAAAAGCGCTTTTTTCTGCACCCGTTCGCGCAGCACCAGGCCGCCGAGCACCACGATGACGGGATAGGCGAAGTGGAATACCGTCGCCATGCCGGAGGCAAGATAGCAATACGAGCTGAACAGCAGGATCGGCGTGATACAGCAGCCGAAAAAGCCGGTCAGGCTGGTCTCGAGCAGCGCGTCGCGGCTGATGCGCAGCCCGCACTGCTTTTGGCACAGCAGCGCGAGGACCGGGAGCGAGAGAAGATTGCGCAGAAACACCAGCGACATCGGCGTCACGCCCTGCGCGTAGAGAAAATTCGCGCCCAGCGGCATACAGCCGAAGATGACGGCGCTCAGGATCACGCAGAGATAGCCGAGCCACGGCGTTCGACGTTCCATGATTCTCCCCTCCTTTATATGAATAAAGTGAATGCATTTATCATACGCGCGCATTTCCTTCCGGTCAAGTGGGGAAAAGAAAAAACACCGCGTTGACAAATATTCTCGCGGCTGATATGCTGTGATATCATCAGAAAAAAGAGAGGAAAGCTGTCATGTTTCTCTTTTATGTAAACCCGATATTGATCGCTGCGGCAGTCATTCCGGCCATTGTCCTGCTGCGCTTTGTCTACAAGGAGGACCGGCTCGACAAAGAGTCACCGGGGCTGCTGCTCTCGCTCGTGATTTTCGGCATTCTATCGACATTTGCTGCCATCGTGACCGAGCAGATCGGCGAGGCGATCTTGGGCATTCTCCTGCCGCAGAGTTCGACCGCCTACAACGTGCTGCTCTACTTCGTTGTGGTCGCGCTGTCGGAAGAGGGCTTTAAGTACCTGCTGCTCAAGAAGCGCACGTGGTATTCAAGCGAATTCAACTGCCAGTTCGACGGCGTGGTCTACGCCGTGTTCGTCGCGCTCGGCTTTGCCCTGTGGGAGAATATCAGCTATGTGCTGATGTACGGTCTCGGCACGGCGGCTGTCCGCGCGGTCACGGCCGTGCCGGGGCACGCGTGCTTCGGTGTGTTCATGGGCGCTTTCTACGGCCTTGCCAAGCGCTACGACAACTTTGGCGACGAGTACCGCAGCCGCCGCTGCCGCCGCCTTGCCGTGCTCGTGCCGGTGCTGCTGCACGGCACGTACGATTTCATCGCAACGTATGAGTACGACGGCTATGCATGGATCTTCGTTGTGTTCGTTGCGCTGCTCTTCGCCGCGGCGTACCGCATGATCAAAAAGCTCTCGCGCGACGACCGCTTTATCGACGACAGCGACTACTACCACTATGACGGCCCCGAGTTCTGAAGAATGAAAAAAGCGCCCGCTCACCGAGCGGGCGCTTTTTCTATTTGAAAGTTATAATTCCATTTCGTACAGCTCGTCGCCGGCCTTGTGGAATCCGGCGCGCTCGAACATCCGCTGCGACTGCGCATTGAACGAGTAGATCTCCGCGTGCAGTTTGGGGATGTGCTGTTCCCTCGCGAGCTTCACGATCTCGCCGTCGACAATTCTGCGTTCCATGACAGACCTCTCTTACATGATGATTTTAGGCGGAAACGGGCTCAGATGTGCGCGATGCAGTCGTACGCGATGCGCTCTCCGCCGTCGACGGCACCGTGGATGACGCCGCAGCGCCGGAAGCCATACGCTTCCAAAAGCCGCTGCATCGGGCGGTTATCCGCGTGCGTGTCGGCGCGCAGATAGCCGATCTGCGCGGTGCAGAAGTCGAAGCAGGCTCTCGACACGCCACGCGCTTTCCCGTTGGAGGCGAGACGGTGGATCGTGCCGTAGGGTTGATCGAGATGCCACGCGCCGTCTTCGATGACGCGGTAGCTCTCGTCCTCGCCGAGAAAGAGGGCGAATGTGCCGACGATCTCGCCATTTTCAAGCATCACATAGCTGCTGCCGCATGCGATATCATAAGTGACGATGCTGCGGTCTGGGTACTCGTCGCCCCATTGCGAGGCATTGCCGTTTGCGCGCATGTAGCGCTTTGTGGCGGCGAAGACGTCCAGCACCGTGTCGACGTCCTGCAAGGTGGTTTTGCGAATTTCCATTTTAGCCCTTGTGCTGCTCGAACCAGCCGGTGATCTCGTTTAAGCGGCGAATGCGGTGCTTGGGCTTGCCGCTGCGGGAGAGCTCGTGGTTCTCGCCGCGGAAGAGCACAAGGCGGCTCTCGACGCCGTGCGCGATCAGCGCAGAGTACATCTGATAGCCCTGATCGACGGGGCAGCGGTAGTCCTCGAGCGAGTGGAGAAAGAGCGTCGGCGTTTTGACCTTGTCGGCGTACTTCATGGGGCTGTGCCACCAGAATTTTTCGACATCCGGCCAGATGGTCGAGCCGCACTGGTCTTCGGAGAAGTCGGGGCCGATGTCGGACACGCCGTAGAAGCTCGTCCAGTTCGAGATCGAGCGCTGGCTGGCGCAGGCGCGGAAGCGGTCGGTGTGGCCGATGATCCAGTTGGTCATAAAGCCGCCGTAGGAGCCGCCGGTTTCGAAGAGGTTATCTGCGTCCATCTCGGGATACTTTGCGAGCGCCGCGTCGCAGAACGCCATCAGATCATCGAAGTCGACCGTGCCGTACTTGCCGCGGATATCCATGAACGCGCCGCGGCCGTCGGAGCCGGTGGGATTGCAGAAGATGACGAAATAGCCACGGCTCGCCCAGTACTGCATCTCGTGATAGAACACGGGACCGTAGACGGTCTTGGGACCGCCGTGAATATCGAAGATGACGGGGTACTTTTTGCCCGCTTCGAAGTCCATCGGCTTTAGGATAAAGCCGTGCACCTCGTGGTCGCCCGCGGTGAGGTTGAGGGGGTCAGGCTGGGCAACGTATTTGCCGCGCAGCATTGCGTCGTTGAAGTGCGTGACGCGGCGGCCCGTCTCGTCGTAGAGCTCCTGCGGCTTCATATCCCAGAGCGCGCAGAGGAGCATTTTGCCGTTTTTGCGGTCAAAGCAGTCGACGCTGCCGTCGCGCACGAGGACGGGGGAGACGGTGCCGTCTTCGAGCTTGTAGAGCCCCGCGCCGTCGAAGCGCGTCGAGATGAAGTACAGCACGTCGCCGTCCATCTTGAACGCCTGACCGCCGCCGTGGCGGACGTCGCAGCCGACGGAAGAACCGATGGCCTCGCCGTAGACGGCGTAGGGCGTGACGGCAAGCGTCTCGTAGTCGAGCTTGTAAAAGTCGCAGTCCGTGTTCATGCCGAACTTGCCGTCCGCGGCCATGACGAGCAGGAAGGACTTGCCGAGCGCGTATGTCGCGATGACGAAGTCGGGGCGACTCTTGACGACGAGCTCCTGACGGCGCGAGGCAAGGTCGATGCGGTAAAGGTCCTGACCGCCGAAGTGCGCGGGGCGGGGGACGGAGACGTCGAGAAGACTGAAATAGACGGTCTTCTGATCCTCCGCGAGCTGGACATCGGAGACGTTGAAGCCCGCATCCGTCAGGCGGGTGAGGGACTTTTTCTTCGCATCGTAGTAGAAGAGACTTTCATACGCGCCGCGCGTGTATGTGCCGCCGTTCCACCACCAGGGTAGCTGAGAGATGACCTCGTAATCCTCGTTTTCCTTTTTGTCGTCAAAGTAGGCTTTCACGAGCTTCTTGTCGCCTTTATAGAGGTCCTCAAAGCCGGGAAAGGTCGAGCCGACGACAAGCAGGTCGCCGTTTTTGAGAGGGAAGACCTGCGAGACGGGGATGGGAAACGTGTAGGCAAGATCGGCCTCGCCGCCGTCGAGTGCGATCTTGTAGAAGCGGCTCGTGAGCGATGGTTCCTTTTCCCCCTCGCGGTCGCCCGCGAAAAGAACCGTGTTTTCATCCAAGTAGCAGAACGAGGATTCCTTGCCGCCGCCGGTCAGCGCGCGGACGCGGCCGCCTTTTAAAAGATAGAGGCGGGATTCGTAGCAATTTTTTTCTTTTTTCGCCTGACTCACGGTGAAGCAGGCGCTTGTCCCCTCGGGGGAGAATGTCACGTTCGCAAGTGAGCGGACGGCGCAGAAATCGTCAATGGCGATGGGCTTCATGGGAAAACTCCTTTCATCCGTCTGCGCGCAGAGCGGCGCAAAATCACGCAAGCATCATACCACAGCGACAAATATATTGCAATCCGCGGCAAAATCCGTCGAAGCGCACAAAAAAACATCTGCGGAAACCGCAGATGTTCACAAAAAATGCCTTGACTTTTCTGTACCCATTTGGTAAAATAAAGCGCTTATAAACGGGAAAGGGCGAGGAGAATTCCCCACCCATTACCGAGAGAATAGCATACCGCGGCAAAAAAAGCAAGATGCAGTTCGCTTTGTTTTACAACAAAGCCGGGTGTGTCGAACTGAATAGAGCCGCCGCAATACATTCCTTCAAGCGGACAGGGCTTGAAGAAAAGAAAGGCGTGAAGAGCAAAATGGCCAAAGACAAGATGTATGGCAAAACCCTTCGCAAGAATTTCGCCCGACACGAGGAGATCGTGGAGATGCCGAACCTGCTGGCGCTTCAGAAGAAGTCCTACCAGTGGTTCCTCGATACGGGTCTGCGCGAAGTCTTTTCCGACGTCGCCTCGATCTCGAACTACGCGGGCAACCTGGAGCTGAGCTTCATCGACTACAAGATGGACGAAGCGCCCAAGTACGACGTGCTCGAGTGCAAGGCGCGCGACGCGACGTATGCCGCCCCCCTGAAGGTGAGTGTGCGCCTCTACAACAAGGAGACCGGCGAGATCAAGGAGCAGGAGATCTTCATGGGCGACTTCCCGCTCATGACCGAGTCCGGCACGTTCGTCATCAACGGCGCCGAGCGCGTGGTGGTTTCCCAGCTCGTCCGTTCCCCCGGCATTTACTACGGCAAGGAGATCGACCTCAAGACCGACCTCCCGCTGCTGACGTCCACCGTCATCCCGTACCGCGGTGCATGGCTCGAATACGAGACCGACGCCAATGAGATGTTCTGGGTGCGCATCGACAAAAACCGCAAGATCCCCATCACCGAGCTGGTGCGCGCCATCGGCTTCAAGACCGACGCCGAGATCCTCGAGCTGTTCGGCGATGACGACCGCGTGGCCGTCACGCTCGAAAAAGACGCCTGCAAGACCTATGAAGAGGCGATGCTCGAGATCTACCGCAAGCTGCGCCCGGGCGAGCCGCCCACGGTCGAGGCCTGCGAGACCCTCATCAACAACCTCTTCTTCGACCCGCGCCGCTATGACCTGTCCATGGTCGGCCGCTACAAGTACAACAAGAAGCTCTCCCTGTGGGCGCGCATCCGCGGGCAGAAGCTTTCCTTCCCCGTCGCCGACCCGCGCACGGGCGAGATCCTCTTCGACGCAGGCCACATCGTCACCGACGAGGAAGCGCGCGAGATGGATGCCATCGGCGTCAACGATGTGACCATCGAGGTCGATGGCCGTACGATGCGCGTGTTCTCCAACCACATGGTCGATCTTGACCGCTTTGTCGACTTTGACCCCGTGGCCGAGTGCGGCATCAAAGAGCGCGTGCGCGAGAGCGTGCTCAAGGAGCTGCTCGAGCAGTACAGCGGCGAGGAGCTCAAGGAAGCTATCCGCGACAACGCCGACCGCCTCGTCCCCAAGCACATTCTGGTCGACGATATCCTCGCCTCCATCAACTACATGAACGCGCTGGCGCACGGCATCGTCTATAAGGACGATATCGACCACCTCGGCAACCGCCGTCTGCGCTGCGTGGGCGAGCTGCTGCAGAATCAATTCCGCATCGGTTTTTCCCGTATGGAGCGCGTCATTCGCGAGCGCATGACGATCCAGGATCTCGACATCGTCACCCCGCAGAGCCTCATCAACATCCGCCCCGTCACCGCGGCGATCAAGGAGTTCTTCGGATCGAGCCCTCTGTCCCAGTTCATGGACCAGACGAACCCGCTCGCCGAGCTGACGCACAAGCGCCGTCTGTCCGCTCTGGGCCCCGGCGGCCTTTCCCGCGAGCGCGCGAACATGGAAGTGCGAGACGTGCACTACAGCCACTATGGCCGTATGTGCCCGATCGAGACGCCGGAAGGTCCGAACATCGGCCTGATCTCCTACCTCGCGACCTACGCCCGCATCAATGAGTACGGCTTTATCGAAGCGCCGTTCCGCAAGGTCGACCACGAGACCTGCCGCGTGACCGACGAGATCGAATACATGACCGCAGACGTCGAGGACCAGTACATCGTCGGTCAGGCTGCCGAGCCTGTCGATGAAAACGGCTGTCTCGTCAACCAGCGTATCACCTGCCGCCACCGCGACGAGATCGTCGAGGTCGACCGTGACCGCGTCGACTATATCGATATCTCCCCGCGTATGATGGTCTCCATCGCGACGGCGATGATCCCGTTCCTGCCGAACGACGACGCGAACCGCGCCCTGATGGGCGCGAACATGCAGCGTCAGGCCGTTCCTCTGCTCCGCCCCGAGGCGCCGATCGTCGGCACCGGTATGGAGCATAAGATCTGCATGGACTCCGAGGTCGTCATCCTCGCCGAGGGCGACGGCATCGTCACCAAGATGGACGCGCGCGCCATCACTGTCGCCTACGACAACGGTGAGACGAAGGAATACAAGCTCACGAAGTTCCTGCGCTCCAACCACGGCACGTGCATCAACCAGCATCCGATCGTCGACGTCGGCGAGCGCGTGCATGGCCGCCGCCTGAACGAGAACGGCGTGTGGGAAGATCCCACCGTCCTTGCCGACGGCCCCGCGACCGATCAGGGCGAGATCGCTCTGGGCCGCAACATCCTCGTCGGCTTCATGACCTGGGAAGGCTACAACTACGAAGACGCCGTTCTTCTGAACGAGCGCCTTGTCCGCGAGGACTATTACACCTCTATCCACCTCGAAGAGTACGAGCTTGACGCACGCGACACCAAGCTCGGCCCCGAAGAGATCACCCGCGACATCCCCAACGTCGGCGAAGACGCGCTCAAAGATCTCGACGAGCGCGGCATCATCCGCATCGGCGCGGAGGTCCACGCCGGCGACATCCTCGTCGGTAAGGTCACGCCCAAGGGCGAGACCGACCTGACCGCGGAAGAGCGCCTGCTGCGCGCCATCTTCGGCGAAAAGGCGCGCGAAGTGCGCGACACCTCCCTTAAGGTGCCCCACGGCGAGAGTGGTATCGTCGTCGACGCCAAGGTCTTCTCCCGCGAGGCGGGCGACGAGCTCGGCCCCGGCGTGAACATGGTCGTGCGCGTTTACATCGCGCAGCGCCGCAAGATCCAGCCGGGCGACAAAATGGCAGGCCGTCACGGCAACAAGGGCGTTGTCTCCCGCATCCTGCCGCAGGAGGATATGCCCTTCATGCCCGACGGTACGCCGCTCGATATCGTGCTGAACCCGCTGGGCGTTCCGTCCCGTATGAACATCGGTCAGGTGCTCGAGGTCCATTTGGGCTATGCGGCCAAGACCCTCGGCTACAAGGTCGCAACGCCGATCTTCGACGGCGCGAGCTACGAGGATATCCGCGAAGAGCTCATCAAGGCGGGTCTCGACCCCGAGGGCAAGAGCTGGCTGTACGACGGCCGCACCGGCGAGCGCTTCGACAACAAGGTCACCGTCGGTTATGTGTACTTCCTCAAGCTGCACCACCTCGTCGACGATAAGATCCACGCCCGTTCCACCGGCCCGTACTCCCTTGTCACGCAGCAGCCGCTCGGCGGTAAGGCACAGTTCGGCGGCCAGCGCTTCGGCGAAATGGAAGTTTGGGCCCTCGAGGCTTATGGCGCAGCTTACACCCTGCAGGAGATCCTCACGGTCAAGTCCGACGACGTGACCGGCCGTGTGCGCACCTACGAGTCCATCGTCAAGGGCCACAACATCCCGCAGCCCGGCGTGCCCGAGTCGTTCAAGGTTCTCGTCAAGGAGCTCCAGGCCCTGTGCCTCGATGTTCAGGTCCTCGACCGCGACGGCAACCAGATCGAGCTCAAGGAAGACGAAGACGCGATGGATACGTTCAATCTCGCCCGCATGGACGCCGAGGATGAGCGCCACCGCAGCAACCCCTTCGCCGATGAAGCCGAGCTCGAGGACGCAGGCTTTGAATATGTCGCTGATGATGAAGTCAACGCCGACTTTGCCGGCGACGATCAGGAAGACTGAGAAAAGGAGGAGCATATAGAAAATGAGTTACGCAACGTTTGACGCCATTAAAATCGGAATCGCTTCTCCGGAGATGATCCGTGAATGGTCTTACGGCGAGGTCAAAAAGCCCGAGACCATCAACTACCGCACCCTCAAGCCCGAGCGCGACGGCCTGTTCTGCGAGCGCATCTTTGGCCCCACGAAGGACTGGGAGTGCCACTGCGGCAAGTATAAGAAGATCCGCTACAAGGGCAAGATCTGCGACCGCTGCGGCGTGGAAGTCACGCGCGCCAAGGTCCGCCGCGAGCGCATGGGCCACATCGAGCTCGCCACGCCCGTTTCCCACATCTGGTATTTCAAGGGCATTCCGTCCCGCATGGGCCTGCTGCTCGACATCAGCCCCCGCATCCTGGAAAAGGTGCTGTATTTCGCCGCTTATATCGTCACCGATCCCGGTGAGACCCCGCTGATGCGCAACCAGATCCTCTCGGAGAAGGAATACCGCGATATGCGCGAGAAGTATGAGGACGATTTCGACGCCGGTATGGGCGCCGAGGCCGTCAAGAAGCTCCTCCAGCAGATCGACCTCGAATCCTTGTCCGAGCAGCTCCACGCCGAACTCAAGAGCGCGAGCGGCCAGAAGAAGGCCCGCATCGTCAAGCGCCTTGAGGTCGTGGATGCGTTCCGCATCTCCGGCAACAAGCCCGAGTGGATGATCATCGACGTGCTGCCCGTCATTCCGCCCGAAATTCGCCCGATGGTCCAGCTCGACGGCGGCCGCTTCGCGACCTCCGACTTAAACGACCTCTACCGCCGCGTCATCAACCGCAACAACCGCTTAAAGCGCCTCATTCAGCTCAACGCGCCCGACATCATCGTGCGCAACGAGAAGCGCATGCTGCAGGAAGCGGTCGACGCGCTGATCGACAACGGCCGCCGCGGCCGCGCCGTTACCGGCGCGAACAACCGCGCACTCAAGTCCCTTTCCGACATGCTCAAGGGTAAGCAGGGCCGCTTCCGTCAGAACCTGCTCGGCAAGCGTGTCGACTACTCCGGCCGTAGCGTTATCTGCGTCGGCCCTGAGCTGAAGATCTACCAGTGCGGTGTGCCGAAGGAAATGGCACTCGAGCTGTTCCGCCCCTTCATTATGAAGAAGCTCGTCGAGGACGGCGCCGCCAACCACATCAAGTCCGCCAAGAAGATGGTCGATAAGGGCCGCACCGAGGTCTGGGACGCGCTCGACGTCGTCATCAAGGATCACCCCGTCATGCTCAACCGCGCGCCGACGCTCCACCGTCTCGGTATTCAGGCGTTCGAGCCGGTGCTGGTCGAGGGCCGCGCCCTCAAGCTCCACCCGCTGAACTGCACGGCGTTCAACGCGGACTTCGACGGCGACCAGATGGCTATTCACGTGCCCCTGTCTGCCGAGGCGCAGGCCGAGGCCCGTATCCTGATGCTCTCTGCCAACAACCTGCTGCGTCCTCAGGACGGCGGCCCTGTCACGGTGCCGACGCAGGATATGGTTCTGGGTTCCTACTACCTCACGTTCGAGCGCTTTGAAAACGGCGTTTCCCAGATGGATAACGACGAGTTCTGGCCGCAGGACATTGACTTTGCCCTTGCCGGCAAGCGCTACGACGAGCTGACCGACGAAGAGAAGGCCAGCGTGAATCTGCACGTTTACCGCGACGAGGACGAGGCCATGCTCGCCTACAACGACCACCTCATCGGTATCCACCAGCCCATCCTTGTCCGCACGGTCAAGCAGATGCCGGACGGCACCATGGGCAGCAAGGTCGTGCGCGTTACCATCGGCCGCATCATCTTCAACCGCAACATCCCGCAGGACCTTGGCTTTGTGAGGCGCGTGGATGAAAACGGCGAGCCGACCGAAAACTACTTCGACTACGAGATCACCGAGGTCTGCGGCAAGAAGCTGCTCGGCAAGATCGTCGACCGCACGATCAAGCTGCACAACTTCACCATCGCGGCCGAAGTGCTCGATAACATCAAGGCCACGGGCTACAAGTTCTCCACCCGTGCGGCCATCAGTATCTCCGTTGCGGATATGACCATTCCGCCGGCAAAGTACACCCTCATTGCCGAGACCGAGCAGCGCGTCGTCGACATTGAAGACCAGTTCAAGATGGGCTTCATGACCGAGGACGAGCGCTACCGCGCCGTCGTCAAGGAGTGGGAAAAGACCACCGCGGACGTCACCGACGCCCTGCAGAAGAACATGGACCGCTACAACCCCATCTTCATGATGGCGGACTCCGGCGCCCGTGGTTCGATGAAGCAGATCCGTCAGCTGACCGGTATGCGCGGCCTGATGGCCAACACCGCCGGTAAGACGATCGAGATCCCGGTCAAGGCAAACTTCCGCGAAGGTCTGTCCGTCCTTGAATACTTCACCTCCTCCCGAGGCGCCCGTAAGGGCCTTGCCGATACGGCTCTTCGTACGGCAGACTCCGGTTACCTGACCCGCCGAATGGTCGACGTCTGCCAGGATGTCATCATCCGCTCCGACGACTGCGGCGCGACCCGCGGCATCACGATCGGCGAGATCAGCGAGAACGGCCAGGTCATCGAAAAGTTCTCCGAGCGCGTCAACGGCCGCTATCCGGTCCACGACGTGATGAAGCCCGGCACGGACGAGGTCCTCATTTCCAAGGATCACATGATGACCCCCGAGGATGCCGACCTCATGGAGAAGTTCGATATCCACTCCGTCGAGATCCGCACGGTGCTTACGTGCAAGGCCCACAGCGGCGTTTGCGCGAAGTGCTACGGCATGAACCTTGCCACGAGCAAGCCCGTCGGCCCCGGCGAGGCGGTCGGTATCATCGCGGCCCAGTCCATCGGCGAGCCCGGTACGCAGCTGACGATGCGAACCTTCCACACCGGCGGCGTTGCGGGCGGCGATATCACCCAGGGTCTTCCGCGAGTCGAGGAACTGTTTGAGGCGCGCCGTCCCAAGAAGATGGCGACCCTGGCCGAGATTGGCGGTAAGGTCCGCTTCGAAGAGGCGACCAAGGGCAGCCTGCTCAACATCATCGTCACCGCGGACGACGGCGACAACCGCATCTACTCGGTGCCGCACACCGGCCTGCGCGTGAACGACGGCGACGTCATCGCCAAGGGCACGCAGCTGCAGGACGGCGCGCTGTCCCCGCACGATATCCTGCGTATTCGCGGCACGTCCGCCGTTCATGACTACCTCATTCAGGAAGTTTTGAAGGTTTACCGTCAGCAGGGCGTTGACATCAACGATAAGCATATCGAGGTCATCGTCCGCCAGATGATGCGCAAGGTGCGCGTCGAGGAGTCCGGCGATACGAACCTGCTCTCCGGCTCCATGGTCGATCTGCTTGAGTATGAGGATGCCAACGAGGAGATCCGCGCGCGCAATGCCGCGGGCGAGGTCAACGCCGAGACCGGCGAGCCGCTGCAGGAAGCCATTGCCACGCAGCTGCTCATGGGTATCACGAAGGCCTCTCTTGCGACCGACAGCTGGATGTCCGCCGCGTCCTTCCAGGAGACCACAAAGGTCCTGACTGAAGCCGCCATCAAGGGTAAGGTCGACCACCTTGTTGGTCTGAAGGAGAACGTCATCATCGGTAAGCTCATCCCCGCCGGTGCAGGCCTGAACGCCTACCGTGACTTTGCCGAGGAGATTGTTCCCGAGCCCGAAAAGCCCGAGGAAGAGCCGCACGAGCCGCGCATCATCACGAATGCCGTCGAAGTGTGAGTTGAGACCTCACGTATTGAATAGGTAAAAAGAGACGCGGAAAATTCCGCGTCTCTTTTTTGCCATTTTGGCGGAAAAAGGGAGAGTTTGACAGCCTCTTTTCAAAAGTTTGACGCGCCGGCGCGGAACGCACAAAAAAATTCGGGAAAAGCCCGTCGTTTCAGCGATTATTTTGTGTAGACGGCCATAAAAAACGCTTGACGGCTTGTGTGCCTCATGGTATAATTTCAACTTGCGTGGGTATGTCCCACGGAATTTGTCATACCGTCAGGAGGGACCTGCCGTGACGCCGGATCTGTCCACTTGCCGCAAGGTAGCGGGCATCAAGCAGACGATGCGTGCACTGCGGGAACACCGCGCGGAAAAGCTGTATATCGCCTGCGATGCAGACCCAGCCGTGCTTGCGCCGATCGAAGCGCTCGCACGCGAAGAGAACATCGAGATCGACGATCGCGCCACGATGGCGCAGCTTGGCCACAGCGCGGGCATCGCCGTTGGTGCGGCGGTGATCGCCGTTCTGAGAAATTAAGGTTTTTTCGGGATATTTTACCGATATCCTGTAAAAAATATATATCACATCATTTCAGGAAAGGAGAAACAAGAATGCCTACTTTTAACCAGTTGGTTCGCAAGGGCAGACAGCAGTCGACTTACAAGTCCAACTCCCCGGCTCTGCAGTATGGTCTTAACACGCTGAAGAACAAGGAGACCGACCTCGCCTCTCCCCAGAAGCGTGGCGTTTGCACCGCAGTTCGTACTGCGACCCCGAAGAAGCCGAACTCCGCTCTTCGTAAGATCGCCCGTGTCCGCCTCACCAATGGCTATGAGGTCACCGCTTACATCCCCGGCGTCGGTCATTCCCTGCAGGAGCACTCTGTGGTCATGATCCGCGGCGGCCGTGTGAAGGACCTCCCTGGTGTGCGTTACCACATCATCCGCGGCACTCTGGACGCTCAGGGCGTGCAGGGCCGTATGCAGTCCCGTTCCAAGTACGGCGCCAAGCGCCCGAAGCAGAAGTAAGGCTGCGACCTTGAAATGAGCTTTGCCGAAAAGGTTTGATATATATTTTTGTGTCATTCACCTCTTTGGCAGGCCGGAACACGATGGGGGAGAGCCCCATTCGCGAGTACCTATGATTTCTAAATTATAAGAAGGAGGGAAGCAAAGTGCCCAGAAGAGGTAATGTTCCCAAGAGAGAAGTTCTGCCCGATCCTATGTACAACAGCGTCCTGGTGACCAAGCTCGTCAACAGCGTGATGCTCGACGGCAAGAAGGGCGTCGCCCAGAAGGTCGTCTACAGCGCGTTCGACATGATCAAGGACAAGACCGGCAACGAGCCTCTCGATGTTTTCAACCAGGCCATGGAGAATATCATGCCCAGCCTGGAGACCAAGTCCCGCCGCGTCGGCGGTGCCACCTATCAGGTGCCGATGGAGGTCCGTCCCGCCCGTCGTCAGACCCTCGGTCTGCGTTGGCTGACGGCCTATGCCCGTGCCCGTGGTGAGCGCACCATGGCCGAGCGCCTGGCTGGCGAGATCATGGATGCTGCCAACAACAGCGGCAGCGCCGTGAAGAAACGCGAAGATACCCACAAGATGGCCGAATCCAACAAGGCATTCGCCCACTTCCGCTGGTAACGGAGGAACGAGAGAATTATGGCAAGAAAAGTCTCTCTGGAAAACACCAGAAATATCGGCATCATGGCCCATATCGACGCTGGCAAGACCACGACTACCGAGCGTATTCTGTACTACACCGGCGTCAACTACAAGATCGGCGAGACCCACGACGGTACCGCCACGATGGACTGGATGGCTCAGGAACAGGAGCGTGGTATCACCATCACCTCCGCTGCCACCACCTGCTACTGGAAGGGCAGCAAGAATCAGTTCCCGCAGACCCGCTTGAACATCATCGACACCCCGGGCCACGTCGACTTCACCGTTGAGGTCGAGCGCTCCCTGCGCGTTCTGGACGGCTCTGTGACCGTTCTCTGCGCCAAGGGCGGCGTTGAGCCCCAGTCTGAGACTGTGTGGCGTCAGGCCGATAACTACAAGGTCCCCCGCATGATCTACGTCAACAAGATGGATATCATGGGCGCGGACTTCTACAACGTTCTGCACATGATCCACGACCGTCTCAAGTGCAACGCTGTCCCCATCCAGCTGCCGATCGGCTCTGAAGACACCTTTAAGGGCATCATCGACTTGGTGGAGATGGACGCTGATATCTACTACGACGAGCTCGGCAAGGACATGCGCGTCGAGGAGATCCCCGAGGACATGCTCGAGCTCGCTCAGGAGTATCGCACCAAGCTCATTGACGCTTGCGCTGACCTGAACGACGAGATCATGGAGCTGGCGCTCGAAGAGAAGCCCGTTCCTCAGGACCTCATCCGCAAGACCATCCGTCAGGCCACCATTGATAATAAGATGGTTCCTGTCACCTGCGGTACCTCTTACAAGAACAAGGGCGTTCAGAAGCTGCTGGACGCGATCGTCGACTACATGCCGTCCCCCGTGGATATCCCCGCGATCGACGGTGTGAACCCCGATACCGGTGAGGAAGATGTCCGTCACGCGGACGATAACGCTCCGTTCTCCGGTCTCGCGTTCAAGATCGCGACCGACCCGTTCGTCGGCCGTCTGTCTTTCGTTCGCGTGTACTCCGGTATTCTGAATACCGGTACCGCCGTTCTCAACTCCACCAAGCATCAGAGAGAGCGCATCGGCCGCATCCTGCAGATGCACGCCAACCACCGCGAGGATATCGAGTGCTGCTACGCCGGCGACATCTGCGCCGTCATCGGCCTCAAGAACACCACCACCGGTGATACGCTCTGCGATGAAAAGGCTCCGATCATCCTGGAGTCCATGGAATTCCCCGAGCCCGTGATCCGCGTCGCCATCGAGCCCAAGACCAAGGCCGGTCAGGAGAAGATGGGCATCGCGCTGATGAAGCTGGCTGAGGAAGACCCGACCTTCAAGACCTACACCGATGAAGAGACCGGTCAGACCATCATCGCCGGTATGGGTGAGCTCCATCTGGAGATCATTGTCGACCGCCTGCTCCGTGAGTACAAGGTCGAGGCGAATGTCGGCGCTCCTCAGGTCGCCTACAAGGAGACCATCACCAAGGCTGTCGATCAGGATACCAAGTACGCCCGTCAGAGCGGTGGTAAGGGTCAGTACGGTCACGTCAAGATCCATGTCGAGCCCAACGAGTCCGGCAAGGGTTACGAGTTTGTCAACGCCCTCGTCGGCGGCGCGATCCCCAAGGAATACGTTCCCGCGATCGATGCCGGTATTCAGGGCGCCATGCTCTCCGGTGTTCTCGCCGGTTACCCGGTCGTCGATGTCAAGGTCACGCTGTACGATGGTTCTTATCACGAGGTCGACTCCTCTGAAATGGCGTTCAAGATCGCCGGCTCCATGGCCTTCAAGGAGGCCTGCCAGAAGGCCGGCCCGACGCTGCTCGAGCCGATCATGAAGGTCTGCGTCATCGTCCCCGACGAGTACATGGGCGACGTGATCGGCGACCTCAACTCCCGCCGTGGTCAGATCCAGGGCTTCGAGGCCCGCAGCGGCGCGCAGCAGATCGACGCTTTCGTTCCTCTGGCTGAGATGTTCGGCTACGCGACTGACCTCCGCTCCTGCACGCAGGGCCGTGGCCAGTACACGATGGAGCCCGCGCATTATATCGAGATCCCGAAGAACATTCAGGAGAAGATCATCAACCAGCGCACGAACCGCGCCTGATAAAAAGGTATTGCAAAATACCGCGTTTTACGGTAAAATACCGGTGTATGTAAATGACACCGGCAAACAACGAAATTTTTTCATAGGAGGATCACTCTAATGGCTAAGCAGAAATTCGAGCGTACCAAGCCCCACGTAAACATTGGTACCATCGGTCATATCGACCATGGTAAGACCACCCTGACCGCCGCGATCACCAAGTTCCTCGCCATGCAGGGCGGTGCTGACTACACCGATTACAGCTCCATCGATAAGGCTCCGGAAGAGCGCGAGCGTGGTATCACCATCAACACCGCTCACGTTGAGTACCAGACCTTCGACCGCGTTGGCCACAACTACAAGACCGGCGAGGACAACGCCCAGATTCAGGGCCGTCACTATGCCCACGTCGACTGCCCGGGCCACGCCGACTATATCAAGAACATGATCACCGGCGCTGCTCAGATGGACGGTGCTATCCTGGTCATCGCCGCTTCCGACGGCCCCATGGCCCAGACTCGTGAGCACCTGCTGCTCGCCCGTCAGGTCAACGTGCCTTCCGTTCTCGTTTTCCTGAACAAGTGCGACCAGGTCGACGATGAAGAGCTGCTCGAGCTCGTCGAGATGGAAGTCCGCGAGATGCTCGACTTCTACAGCTTCCCCGGCGACGAGACCCCGATCATCCGCGGCAGCGCTCTGAACGCCCTGATCTCCGAGTCCAAGGACATCGACGCTCCCGAGTACAAGTGCATGCACGAGCTCATGGACGCTGTTGATACTTGGATCCCCACGCCCGACCGTAAGGCCGACCAGCCGTTCCTGATGCCCGTTGAGGACGTCTTCACGATCTCCGGTCGTGGTACCGTCGCTACCGGCCGTGTTGAGCGTGGCCAGCTGAAGCTCGGCGAGGAAGTCGAGATCATCGGTCTGACCGACGAGCGTCGCAAGACCGTCGTCACCGGTATCGAAATGTTCCACAAGCTGCTCGACTACGCCGAGGCTGGTGATAACATCGGTACCCTGCTCCGTGGTGTTGCCAAGAACGAGATCGAGCGCGGCCAGGTTCTGTCCAAGCCCGGTTCCATTCACCCCCTCACCAAGTTTGTTGGTCAGGTTTACGTCCTGAACAAGGACGAGGGCGGCCGTCACACCCCGTTCTTCAACAACTATCGTCCTCAGTTCTACTTCCGTACCACCGACGTCACCGGCGTCATCACCCTGCCGGAAGGCGTTGAGATGGTGCAACCGGGCGATCACGCTACCTTCGGCGTTGAGCTGATCCAGCCGATCGCTATGGAAGAGGGCCTGACCTTCGCAGTGCGTGAAGGCGGCCACACCGTCGGCTCGGGCCGTGTCACCAAGATCATCGAGTAGTTTCTACCCGACATCAAGACACGCTTGAACTAGCGTTTTAAAGAAACCTCCCAAGGATGCGAATCCGAGGGAGGTTTCTTTATATATGGAAGGGCAATGCTCCAAAGTATGCACGCCGTGGCATAATGAGCAAGGCTTTTTGTAAGCTTTTCCGTCAGATGAAGAAATAGGTGAGTTAATTTGGCACAGACTACCAATGACATCAAGAACGGTTCTGTTCTGAACCTCGATGGCCAGCTGTGGACCGTCATCAAGTTCCAGCACGTCAAGCCGGGCAAGGGCCCCGCCTTCGTGCGCACCACCATCAAGAACGTGCTTTCCGGCAAGATCGTCGACAAGACCTTCAACGCGGGCATGAAGATGGAATTCGAAACCGTCGACAACCGCAACCTCCAGTACTCCTATGAAGACGGCGACAACTTCGTCTTCATGGACATGACCACCTACGACCAGATCTTCATTCCGAAGACCCTGGTCGGCGACCAGGCCAAGTTCCTGCTCGAAGGCACCGACTGCGTCGTGTCCTTCCACGACGGCACCCCGCTGTCCGTCGAGCTGCCGGCTTCCGTCGTCCTGACCGTCACCCACACCGAGCCGGGCCTGCAGGGCAACCGTTCCAACGCCGGCACCAAGCCGGCCACCGTCGAAACCGGCGCCGAGATCCAGGTGCCGCTGTTCATCGGCGAAGGCGAGAAGGTCAAGGTGAACACCACCGACGGCTCCTACCTCGGCCGCGAGAACTGAGAGTAAGGACAGCGAAGTTTCATGGCACGTTCCACCGCTCGCAAGAGGGCTCTGAACACGTTGTATGAAGCGGATGAGAAGGGACAGGACATCCTGTCCCTTCTTGCTGAGCGCATCGAGCAGCCCGGCGCTCAGACCCCGCTGCCCGACTACGCCATCGAAATCGTCCGTGGCGTGGCGGAGCATATCGCCGCCATCGACGCCATGCTTGACGAACATTCCACCGGTTGGAAGGTCAAGCGCATGGGCGTCGTCGACCGCAATATCCTGCGCATCGCCGCATGGGAGATCATGTTCAACGATGATGTTCCCAACATGGTGGCCATCGATGAGGCGTTGAGCCTTGCCAAAACGCTGTGCGACGACGATTCGCCGGCGTTCATCCATGGTCTGCTCAGCGCGGTGAGCGCCGATGCGGAAGCCACTGAAGTGGCCGAACAACCGACCGAACCTTCGGCTGAATAAAGCCGAAAGTTAAGCGATTCGGCCGGGTCGCGAGTCCTAACCGGCCGCTATCCTTGGTACGAATACCTTGACTATAAGGGGGTTTTGGTGAACCAGTATGATTCCGAAGCCGTGATGTTTGACCCTCAGGATGCCGTTCTTGTTCTCGAAGACGGACAGGTGTATGTGGGCGAGCCATACGGCGCGATCGGCACGACCAGCGGGGAGATCGTTTTCGCGACCGGCATGACCGGCTACCAGGAAACGCTTACCGATCCCAGCTACGACCGTCAGATCGTGGTACAGACGTTCCCGCACATCGGGGATACGGGAATCAACGGGGAGGATCCGGAATCCTCCAGAATCTGGGTCGCAGGCTATGTGGTGCGCGATCCCAGCCCGAATGTGAGCAACTGGCGCGCCACCGGCAGCCTTGACGACGATCTCGAATCCAACCACATCGTCGGCATCAGCCATATCGACACGCGCAAGCTGGTACGCCACCTGCGTTCCGCCGGTGTGATGCGCGCGGCCATCTTCTCAGGCGACGCGCTGCTCGACGGTGACGGCAAACTGCGCACCATCGACTCCATGCTCGACGAGGTCAAGGCCACTCCGCAGATGAAGGGCATGAGCCTCTACGACGAGGTCAGCACCAAGGAAGCCTATACCATCGAACCCTGCGGCGAATTCGAAGGCAAGGAACCGCTGTTTACCGTGGCGGCCGTCGATCTGGGCATCAAGTCCATGACCCCGCATCGCATGGCCGAACGCGGCTGCCGCGTGCATGTGGTGCCGTCCACCATCACCTTCGACGAGCTCCAGTCCCTTAATCCCGACGGCGTCTTTTTCTCCAACGGTCCGGGCGACCCGGAACAGGCCGATCCTGAAGTGAATCTGCTGCGTCAGGTGCTCGACGCCGGATATCCGTTCTTCGGCATCTGCTTCGGCAACCAGCTGCTGGGCCGCGCGCTCGGCTTCGGCACGTACAAGCTCAAATTCGGCCACCGCGGCATCAACCAGCCGGTCAAGGATATGACCACCGGCAAAATCGAAATCACCGCGCACAACCATGGCTTCGCCGTGGATGCGCCAATCGGCGCACCCGTCGACGCGCCATTCGAGAACGGCAAATACGGCAAGGTGTTCGTCAGCCATATCGATTTGAACGATAACGTGGTCGAAGGCCTGCAGTGCGTCGATATCCCGGCGTTCTCCGTGCAATATCACCCGGAAGCCGCCGCCGGCCCGCACGATGCCGCATACCTGTTCGATCGTTTCGTTGATCTCATGCGTTCCGTCAAGGAGGGAACCCGCAATGCCTAAGCGCACAGACATCAAGTCCGTGATGGTCATCGGCTCCGGTCCGATCGTGATCGGCCAGGCCGCGGAATTCGATTATTCGGGCACCCAGGCCTGCCGCGTGCTGCGCGAAGAGGGCATTAGGGTCATTCTGGTCAATTCCAACCCGGCCACCATCATGACCGATCCGGAAATGGCCGACGCCACCTACATCGAGCCGATCTCCACCCCGATCCTCGAGCAGATCATCGCCAAGGAACGTCCTGACGCGTTGCTGCCGACGCTGGGCGGACAGACCGCGCTGAACGCGGCCATGGCGCTGGGCGAGGCGGGCGTGCTCAAGAAGTACAACGTCGAGCTGATCGGCGCGTCCCTTGACGCCATCGATCGTGGCGAGGACCGCGAACTCTTCAAGAAGGTCGTGGAGGAGGCTGGCGCCGAATCCGCCCGCTCCGACATCGCGCATTCCCTTGAGGAAGTCGACAAGATCGCCGAGAAGTTCGGCTACCCGCTGGTGGTCCGTCCGAGCTTCACCATGGGTGGTCTCGGCTCCGGCATCGCGCACGACGAAGACGAGCTGCACCGCATCGCCGGCGCCGGCATCCACTATTCCCCGACCGACGAGGTGCTGATCGAAGAAGGCATCGAAGGCTGGAAGGAATACGAACTCGAGCTGATGCGCGACAAGAAGGACAATGTCGTGGTCGTCTGCCCGATCGAAAACGTCGACCCGGTCGGCGTGCACACCGGCGACTCCATCACCGTGGCACCGGTCTTCACCCTGACCGACCGCGAATACCAGAAGCTGCGTGACATCGGCATCGCCATCATCCGTGGCGTGGGCGTCGACACCGGCGGCTGCAACATCCAGTTCGCCGTCAACCCGGACACCGGCCGTATCATCGTCATCGAGATGAACCCGCGCGTGTCCCGTTCCTCCGCGTTGGCTTCCAAGGCCACCGGCTTCCCGATCGCCAAGATCGCCACCAAGCTGGCCCTTGGCTACACGCTGGACGAGATCCAGAACGACATCACCCAGTCCACGCCGGCCAGCTTCGAGCCGACCATCGACTACGTGGTCACCAAGGTGCCGCGTTTCGCGTTCGAGAAGTTCCCGGGCGCCGATCCGACGCTGACCACCTCCATGAAGTCCGTCGGCGAGGCCATGGCTCTCGCGGGCAACTTCCAGGAGTCGCTTGGTAAGGCTATGCGCTCCATCGACAAGCGTCACATGGGCTTCAACTGGGATGGTGACAAGCCGTCCGAGGACGAGGTTTCCCAGCTGCTCGACGCCATCAAGGTGCCGACCGAGCACCGTTATCTGCAGATTCAGCGTGCCCTGTGGGGAGGCGCCACCGAAGAGCAGATCTTCGCGGCCACCAAGATCGACCCGTGGTTCATCCGCCAGTTCGCGCTCATCAACGAGACTGCGCTGGAAGTCAAGAACGCGGAGAAGCTCACCAGGAAGCTGCTGAAGAAGGCGAAGCTCGCCGGCCTGTCCGACCTGCAGATCGCGCACCTGCGCCGTCTGGGAGACGAGGGCGAGAACACCATCCGTGAGCTGCGTTGGTCGTACGACCTCCGCCCGGTGTTCAAGACAGTCGACACTTGCGCCGCCGAATTCGACGCGGCAACCCCGTACTACTACTCCTGCTACGCGGATGAGACCGAGCTGCGTCCTCGCGACCGCGAGGCTGTGATCATCCTCGGCTCCGGTCCGAACCGCATCGGCCAGGGCATCGAGTTCGACTACACCTGTGTGCACGCCGTGCAGGAACTGGGCAAGAACTATGACACGATCATGGTTAACTGCAACCCGGAGACCGTGTCGACCGATTACGACATGTCCGACCGCCTGTATTTCGAGCCGCTCACCTTCGAAGACGTGCTCGAGATCTACGAGGCCGAAAAGAAGATGGGTCCGATCAAGGGCGTCATCGTCCAGCTCGGCGGCCAGACCCCGCTGTCCCTGGCCGCCCGACTGAAGGCCGCAGGCGTTCCGATTCTCGGCACCACGCCTGAATCCATTGATCTGGCCGAAAACCGTGAGCTCTTCGGCGAGGTGCTGAAGAAGGCCGACATGAACGCGCCGCGCTACGGCACCGCGCTGAGCCTGGACGAGGCCCGCGAGGCCGCGCACGCCATCGGATACCCGGTGCTGGTCCGTCCGAGCTACGTGCTCGGCGGCCGTGGCATGGAAATTGTCTACGACGACGCCCAATTGCGCAAGTACGTCGATCGCGCATTGAAGGAAGCCCAGGCCGACACCGTCGTGTCCGGCCGTCTGCCTTCGCCGCTGCTCATCGACAAGTTCCTGCAGGATGCCGTGGAAATCGACGTCGACGCGCTGTTCGACGGCGAGGAGCTGTATATCGGCGGCATCATGGAGCACGTCGAGGAAGCTGGCGTCCATTCCGGTGACGCCGCCTGCACCCTGCCTCCGAGCACGCTGTCCGATGACCAGATCCGTCGTCTGCGTGAAGGCACCTACGCCATTGCCAAGGGCTGTGGCGTGCAGGGCCTGATCAACGTGCAGTATGCCTTCATGGCCAACACTCTGTACGTCATCGAGGCCAATCCGCGTGCCTCCCGTACCGTGCCGTTCGCTTCCAAGGCCACCGGTGTGGCACTGGCCAAGGCCGCCGCCCGCATCATGGTCGGCGAAACCATCCAGCAGCAGCGTGACAACGGCCTGCTCCTGCCCCACGGCGACGGTGGCGACATCCATCGCGGCCAGCAGGTGGCCGTCAAGGAATCCGTGCTTCCGTTCAAGCGATTCCGCACTCCGCTCGGCAAGACCGTCGACGTGCTGCTCGGACCGGAAATGCGTTCCACCGGCGAGGTCATGGGCTTCGACCGCGACTTCCCGCACGCGTTCGCCAAGAGCCAGCTCGCCGCATACGAAGGCGGCCTGCCGACCAGCGGCAACGTGTTCATCTCCGTGAACGACACCGACAAGCGCCAGCTGCCGCTGTTCGCCGCGCGACTGGTCGAGCTCGGCTTCAACATCTGGGCCACCGAAGGCACGGCATCCGTGCTGCGCCGCTACGGCATCGATTCCAAGATCGTCGACAAGATCAGCGTGCGTATGGACTCCGATCCAGACGACCCGATCACCACCTACCATGCGGAGGGCAGCGTCGGCAAGAACGTCGTCCAGCTGATCGAGGAAGGCGCGATCGACCTGATTCTCAACACGCCGAACTCCCGCGGTTCCCGTTCCGACGGCTACGCCATCCGTTCGGCGGCTATCGCAGCCGACCTGCCGCAGTTCACCACCATGACGGAATTCTCCGCCGTGTTGATGGCTATCGAGGCGGTGCGCAATAATGATTATCAGATCATGAGTATTCAGGATCATTCCACGCAGCTGTTCGAATTGGAAAGCCGTGACTAATGATGAGTAGCCCCAGCAGTGAGGAAGTGAATGCCCAGCGTTCGGATTTCGGTCTGCGACTGAGCAATTCAATGGCCAAATACGGCCCGTTGTGCGTCGGCATCGACCCGCATCGGCAGCTCCTCACTGACTGGGGCTATAACGTCGACGCGTTGGGGGCGGAGCTGTATTCCATGCGCATGCTGCAGGCGGCCAATGGCCGTGCCGCAGCTGTCAAATTCCAGTCCTCCATGTTCGAGCGGTACGGTTCCAAAGGCATCGCCGCGCTTGAACGCGTGCTCTATGCGGCACGGCAGATGGGTGTCATCACCATCGTCGACTGCCTGCATGGCGGCCTGCCGACCACGATTTCCGCGTTCGCGGACGCCTATTTCAAGCCGGGCGCGCCATTGCTGGCAGACGCCATCACCCTGCTGCCGTATTACGGCGCACGGTCATTGGGAGGCGTCATCAATGACGCGCTCAACAACGGCAGGGGCGTGTTCATCGCATCGTTGACGTCCAACCAGGAAGGCGCCAGCCTGCAGACGGCGATTCGTCAGGCAGGCGAATACAAGGGCAAAACAGTGGCGTACGGCATCGCCAGCACTGCTCAGAAATTCAATAAGGGCAATGATGGAATGGGTTCCGTCGGCCTTATCATCGGCGCCACCATCGGGCAGTGGATCAACGATTCGGGCGTCGACCCGGCCAAGTTCACCGGACCGATTCTTTCCCCAGGCTACGGATGGCAGGGAGCGGAGACACGCGATCTGAAGACCGTGTTCAAAGGCACCAAGGGCAATGTGCTGGTTACGGTATCTCGTTCCATCGCCACGCACGGTCCCGACATCGCAAAATTGACCGAAGCCACCGCGTCGGTCGCCAGGGATATTCGGCAGGCATTGACCGAGGCTCAAAACGAAAGCGCCGATGATGCGGCTGACGGAGACGCCGAATAAATTCTTTTTCTGAATAGCTTCCTTTTTGGAAAACAAGACATGACCAAGAGTGGGGATGGAATGGCTGATTCTCAACATGGACGTTTGATTGTGCTCTGCGGACCCGCCGGAGTGGGCAAAGGCACTGTTCTGGGGCGCGTACGCGAACAGCACCCCGAAATCTGGCTGTCGGTGTCCGCCACGACACGCCAGCCTCGTCCGGGCGAAGTGGACGGCGTGAACTATTTCTTCATGACCGAGCCTGAATTCCTGGCCAAAGAAAAGGCGGGGGAGTTTCTCGAAACCGCCGACGTGTTCGGACTCGCCCACTACGGCACACCCGTGAAACCAGTCGTGGAACATCTGGAACGCAATATCCCTGTGGTCTTGGAAATCGACCTACAGGGAGCCCGGACGGTCAAACGGCGCGCGAAGGAACTCGGCCTCGAAGTGCTTACCGTGTTCATTGAGCCGCCGTCCTTCGAAGAACTGAAACGTCGTCTGATCGGCCGTGGCACCGAAACCCCTCAACAGCAGGCCAAAAGGCTTGAGACCGCCAAGGTCGAGTTGGCCGCTGCGCCGGAATTCGACAAACGCATCGTCAATAACGTGGTCGACGAGGCCGCAGACGAGCTTTGGCACATCATCGCCGAAGAGTTCGGCCTGTAATCCGTCAATCCGACTATCCAGCCAATAAAAACCGGCATACGAAAAGGGCCTGCACGATTTCGCGCAGGCCCTTTTCGTATGTTTGAATCAGGCGAGACCGGACAGCTTGTCGATCAGCTCCGGATCACGGGTCGCTCCCTTGTCAGCGGAGCGGGCGAAGGCGGCGTAAGCCTTCAGAGCCTGAGAAACCTTGCGATCACGATGGGCGACATAGCCATCGCCGGCCTCCAGCTCGGCGCGGCGCTGAGCCAGCTCCTCGTCGGAAAGCTCGACGTTCACCGTACGGTTCGGAATGTCGATGTTGATGATGTCGCCGTTCTTGATCAGAGCGATCGGGCCCTTGTTCGCGGCCTCAGGCGCGATGTGGCCGATCGCCAGACCGGAAGAACCTCCGGAATAGCGGCCGTCGGTGAGCATGGCCACCTGCTTGCCGATGCCCTTGCCCTTCACGAAGGAGGTCGGGTACAGCATCTCCTGCATGCCCGGACCGCCCTTCGGGCCTTCGTAACGGATGACCAGAGCCATGCCCGGCTTCAACGTGTCGTTGAGGATGACCTCGATGGCCTGCTCCTGGGATTCGACGACCAGCGCCGGTCCGCGGAACGTCCAGATCTCCTTCGGCACGCCTGCGGTCTTCACCACGCAGCCGTCAGGCGCGAGGTTGCCGCGCAGCACGGCCAGACCGCCTTCGGTGACCGCCGGATGGTCGATATCGTGGATGGCGCCGTTGACACGGTCACGATCGAGCGAATCGAACAGCGTGGTGTGCGTCCACGGTTCAGGGGAGACGATGTGGCCCGGAGCGGCCAGATACATCTGCTTGGCTTCCTCGGTGCAGGTGTCGCGCATGATGTCCCAGTCGTTAAGCTTGTCTTCCAACGACTTGTAATCAATGGAATGCACGTCGCGGTGCAGCTTGCCGGCACGGTCAAGCTCGCCAAGGATGCCGGTGATGCCGCCGGCGCGGTGCACGTCGGAAATCTCCCATTCGCCGGACGGCGACGCCTTGCAGATGCACGGCACGGTGTGGGAGATACGCTCGATGTCATCCAGTGTGAAGTCCACGTCGGCGGACTGCGCCATGGCGAGGATATGCAGCACGGTGTTGGTGGAACCGCCCATGGCCACATCCATGGTCATGGCGTTCTCGAAAGCCTTCTTGGTGGCAATGGAACGCGGCAGCACGGAATCGTCGTCATCGTCGTAATACTGCTTGGCGATCTTCACCACCTGCTCGGCGGCGCGCTTGAACAGGTCCTTGCGGTAGGAATGGGAGGCCAGAATGGTGCCGTTGCCCGGCAGAGCCAGACCGATGGCCTCGGTCAGGCAGTTCATGGAGTTGGCGGTGAACATGCCGGCGCAGGAACCGCAGGTCGGGCAGACGGTCTTCTCGTAGGCGAGCAGATCCTCTTCGTTCAGATTGTCATCGGCGGAGGCGTACATCACGTCGATCAGATCGGTGTTCTTCTTCACGGTGCCGTCGGGCAGCACGGTGGTGCCGGCCTCCATCGGACCGCCGGAAACGAACACGGTCGGAATGTTGAGTCGCAGCGCGGCCATCAGCATGCCCGGCACGACCTTGTCGCAGTTCGGGATGCAGATCAGCGCGTCGGCGCAGTGCGCGTTCACCTGATATTCCACGGTATCGGCGATGATGTCGCGGCTCGGCAGGGAGTACAGCATGCCGGTGTGGCCCATGGCGATGCCGTCATCAACGGCCATCGTGTTGAACTCGCGCGGAATGCCGCCGGCTTCCTTGATGGCATCGGAAATCAGACGGCCCACTTTGTTCAGGTGCACATGTCCCGGCAGGAACTCGTCGAAGGAATTGGCGATGGCGATGATCGGCTTGCCGAAATCCTTGCCATCCACACCGGCGGCGCGGTAGAGGGCGCGAGCGCCCGCGAATACTCGTCCATTCATTAGTTTTGCAGATCGCATTTCCATGCCTCCTATTGTGCTGGCTAAACGGGACACGTGTTTTGTCAAGAGTCACTATGTGGAAATTTTCGGAAAACCGTGTGATTCCCTTACAGGTTGGATAACTACGCTGGCGGAGAAGGCCTGTGGGAGAGGCAAGGTTGAGGTCCAGTGGATTGCCTATACTAATGATTTTGGAAAAGAAGCTTTTGGCTTATCTGATGATTTGGAGATAATCACTATGGCATTCGGCACTGAGCCAACCCCGACCGGTCTTGCGGATCCGCCGATCGACGATTTGATGGAGCATGCGGACTCCAAGTACGCTCTGGCCATTTTCGCGGCCAAGCGTGCCCGCCAGATCAATTCCTATTTCACCCAGCTCAATGAGGGTCTGCTGCAGAACGTCGGCCCGCTGGTGGAATACCAGAATCAGGAGAAGCCGCTGTCCATCGCGTTCCGCGAGATCAACAGTGGTCTGCTTGAGGAAACCCTTGGTGAGGACGATCTGACCGAAGGCAACTGATCTACACGGTTCCCATAGAGGGACTGGCATCATTTTTCATTCGCCCCGATACCTGAGCGGTGCGCTTTGAATAGTCAACAATTAACTATTGATTGCGTCTGTGAAGGACGGGGCGTTTTTCGTGGGCGATCACAGGATGCGAACGGTTGGGTGTTCGCGAAAGGAGCAGCCGTATGGCTGAATTGAAGTTGATTTCCGCCGAGTCGGTGACGGAGGGCCATCCGGATAAGGTCTGCGACCAGATTTCCGATGCGATTCTCGACGATATGCTCGCGCAGGATCCGCATTCCCATGTCGCCGTGGAGACCTGCGCCACGGTCGGACAGTTCTTCGTGTTCGGTGAGGTGACCAGCGAAGGCTATTCCGACATCCAGAACATCGTGCGCTCCGTGGTGCGCAATATCGGCTACACCAGCTCCCGTGTGGGACTTGACGCCGATTCCTGCGGTGTGACGGTGTCGCTTACCGAGCAAAGTCCGGAAATCAACCAGGGCGTTGCCCGGTTGAGTGGCGAGGAGGAGTCGAAGGCGTCCCGTGAACAGCGGTATGAGGCGCAAGGCGCGGGCGACCAAGGCGTGATGTTCGGCTATGCGTGCGACGAGACCGACGTGCTTATGCCGTTGCCGATTCATCTGGCGCACCGTCTGGCGTATCGTCTCGCCGAAGTGCGCAAGAGCGGCGAGGTGCCGCATCTTCGTCCGGATGGCAAGACGCAGGTGACCATCGAATACGACGACGATGACCATCCCGTGCGTCTCGACACCGTGCTGGTCTCCACCCAGCACGACCCGGAAGTGGACCAGACATGGCTTAAGGAACAGCTCACCGAACATGTGATCCGTCCGGTGCTGGATGACGTGCTCGCCGACCGTGTGGCCCACGACGAATACCGCGTGCTGGTGAATCCGACCGGCTCGTTCATTCTCGGCGGTCCGGCAGCCGACGCCGGTCTGACCGGCCGCAAGATCATCGTCGACACCTACGGCGGCGCTGCCCACCATGGCGGCGGCGCGTTCTCCGGCAAGGATCCGAGCAAGGTGGATCGTTCCGCGGCCTATGCGGCACGCTGGGTGGCCAAGAACATCGTGGCCGCCGGCCTTGCCCACAAGGTCGAGGTGCAGGTCGCCTACGCCATCGGCGTGGCCGATCCGGTGTCCATCAACGTGGAGACCTACGGCACCGAGATCGGTGTGACCCGCGAGCAGATCCAGCAGGCGGTGCGCAAGGTGTTCGACCTGCGTCCCGCCGCCATCATCGACGAGCTTGACCTGAAGCGTCCGATCTACTCCAAGACCGCGGCCTACGGCCATTTCGGTCGCGAGGATGCCGACTTCACTTGGGAAGCCACCAACAAGGTCGACGAACTCAAGGAGGCCATCAAGGCTTGAAAACGCGGCCGACGTCCTACGATGAAACAGGCGTCGGCGCATGCGTTACCCTTGCATTATGACCAATGAGGATGCCGAGCAGCTGGCGCTTGACGGGCTTGCCCCGCGCAAGCGGCGCAAACGCGCGCCCGCCGTCAAAACGCCAGCCGCCGAACATCCCATAGCCCAAGTGGTGCTGGACATCCAGGCCACGCATCTGGGACAGACCTTCGACTATTTCGTCGAGGAAAAATACTCTGCGGCCGCCCAACCCGGCGTGATGGTGCGCGTCCGCTTCGGCGGGCAGCGGGTCAACGGCATCATATGGAAACGCGCCGATACCAGCGCCACACCCGAATCATCGATACGTTACATCGAACGTGTGGTCACCGACCGTGTGCTCGTTCCCGAATCCATGCGCGACGATATGACGCGCATCGCGGACGCGTTCGGCGGCACGCGCGCCAATATCCTCCGCCTGGCAGTGCCGCCGCGTGTGGCAAAAGTCGAAAGCCAGCTGCGCGTCGGCAATCGCGATGCCGCAGGAACCGCGGCGGGCAAACAACGGCTCGCCGCCGTCGACCAGGAGATATACGGCCAGTTGCAACGTCAATACGGCAACATCAATCTGCTGCATGACGCGCTGCAAGGCAGACGTTTCCAATCGTTCGTCTTCGACCTGCTACCCGGTGCCGACCATTGGCGGCGCTGCGCGGCATGGATGGTGGCCGCGGCGCTCGCTCAGAACAAGCCGGCGGTGCTGGTGCTGCCGACCATGCGGGAGATCGCCGACATGACTGAGACCCTACGGTCGGTCGGCTTGAAACCATTCGCTCCGACCGGGGCCGCGAACGGCGTCTATGACGGCGATTTCGCGGTGCTCAACGCGCAGATGGCGCCAGCCGACCGTTACCGGGCATATCTCGCGATCAGCTGCGGACAAGTGCGTTGCGTGCTGGGCACGCGCGCCGCCATGTACGCGCCGGTGGAAGGCAACGCGCTGTTCCTCATCCTTGATGACGTGTGCTATCAGGACGCCGACGGCATGATGCCGTACGCCAACGCGCGCGGTGTGCTTCGGCTCCGCGCGAAATCGCATAACGGCGTGTTCGTCGCGATGGCCAATGCGCGCAGCGCGCAAAGCCAATGGGAAACCGACGCGGCGCACGTCGGAGACACGCAGGTGAGCGGCTTCAGCACGCCCATACACGCGTTGCCGGCCGTGACCAAGGAAGCGTCTCCATGGATTCGCTGGCTCAATCGCGACGAGCTGGCACGACTCGCCGATCCGACCATCGGCGCACGCGTGCCACACACCGCGGTCCGGATACTGTCCAAAGCTTTGGAAACCGGTCCGGTGCTGCTGTCCATACCGCAGGACGGCATCACCGAAGCGTTAAGCTGCTCGAAATGTCACCGCCAAGTGCGATGCGCGCGTTGCACGGGACCATTGGAACGGTTGGCGGACGGAACGATTCGATGCCGCTGGTGCGGCGCCGCCACCGTGCAATGGTCATGCCCGACATGCCATAACGAGCGCATGCGCGTGGTCAGGGTCGGCGCCGCCGGAACCGCGATGGAACTGGCCAGACTGTTCCGTGGCGTGCCGATGGTGCTGTCCACGCCAAGCCAGCCAAGAGGCGTCGTGTCCGATATCGGATTCGCTCCGCAACTGGTCATCGCCACGCCCGGCGCGGAGCCGCGTGTGCGCGGGGAGAGTCCGGCACAATGCGAATACCGTGCCGTGGCCATCCTCGACGCGTGGACCAGTTTGTATGCGTCCGGCATCGACGCCGATGTGGACACGTTGACCGGATGGATGCGCGCGGTGTCGCTGTGCGCGCCGCGGACCCGTGGAGGACAGGCGCTGCTGATCGGGGAAACAGATCCCGTGCTCGCACGATCGTTGATGCTGTGGAATTCGCCGATGCTTGCCCAAGTCGAAGTGGAGGACCGCGCCCAGACCGCGCTGCCGCCGGTATTCGC
>DBFADZ010000008.1:0-8479 GCA_048195375.1 Collinsella sp. | reverse complement strand
TCCCGCCGGTTCGACCGGCGCGCCACGGGTCAAGATGCACTAGGCCTGGACGAAGTCCGGGCCCGCGCCTTTAGACGCGAGCCCGGGGCCCGTGGGTTATACCCTAAGAGCAAACCACCCTTTTTAAGGGTGGTTCTGATTACAGTGCGAGGATCCCCAGATGCTCAAGCAAGATCTTGAGTCCGATGAGGACGAGTACGACGCCGCCCACGATGGCGGCGGGTTTTTCGTAGCGCGCGCCAAAGGTGTGACCGATCGCTACGCCGGCGACGGAGAAGATAAACGTTGTGACGCCGATAAGCGATACAGCGGGAACGATGTCAACAGAGAGCGCCGCAAATGAGATGCCCACGGCCAGGGCGTCGATTGAGGTGGCGATAGCGAGGATCAGGTACTCGACCAGGTCAATCTTTTCGGCATCCTTGCCGTCGCTCTCGTCCTCATCCTCGTCTTCGGTAAAGGCTTCCCACAGCATTTTGCCACCGATAAAGGCCAATAGGATAAAGGCGATCCAATGGTCGATGGGTCCGATGATGCCCATGAATTGACTGCCGAGCGCCCATCCGATTACGGGCATGCCGGCCTGAAAGCCGCCAAAGAACAGGCCGAGCACCACGGCGACTTTAAGGTTGATCCTCTTCATGCCAAGGCCCTTGCAGATGGAAACGGCAAAGGCGTCCATCGAAAGGCCAACGGCGAGCAACACGAGCTCTGCGAGTCCCATAGTCTGGCTCCCTCTCTGCGGGCGGGTCCGCGTGTACCTCTTGGGGGAGTAACAAAAAAGACCCGTGGCGTACGCGTTGCGCGCACAGCCACGAGTCTCGTTCATTAAGGCAAGCCAGGCCGCATCGGCCAGTGTGTTGACTTGCCGCGTCACCGGAGGCGAACCCGATCACGCGACTACTCCCTCATTTATGCGAATCCCGATGCTACCACATAAGCAGCTCATTTGGATTGGGGCTCTCAGCTGTGTTCGCTCATTCTGTAAGCATCGGATTTTGCGGGCGTCACAGGGGCAAACCGTGAGAAACTTGTTGACGTTTATGGAGCGTATACGATGGGAGCGATGCCTTGGATAAGAACGAGCTGCAAAAGCGTATGGAACAGGCCATTCGCCTGACGGCACCTGGCCAGCCGATCCGCACCGCCCTCGACATGATCATTGCCGGTCACCTGGGTGCCCTTATCTGCGTCGGCGACACTGAAAACGTGCTCGCTGCCGGTAACGACGGCTTCCCGCTCAACATTTCGTTTACCTCGAACCGCCTGTTCGAGCTTTCCAAGATGGACGGCGCCATCGTTATCGATGGCGACCTCACCCAGATCCTGCGCGCCAATTTCCATCTCAATCCCGATCCCTCGCTCGCCACGAGCGAGACGGGTATGCGTCACCGCACCGCCGCGCGTATGTCGGTGCTCACCGACGCCATCGTGATCTCGGTTTCGGCTCGTCGTGCCGTCGTTAACGTGTACGTCCACGGTAAGAGCTACGAGATTCAGCCTGTCACCACCATCATGAGCTCGGTCAACCAGCTCGTCGCCACGCTCCAGACCACCCGTCAGTCGCTCGATCGCTCCTTGCTGCGCCTTACGGCTCTCGAGCTCGACGACTACGTCACGCTCGCCGACATTACCGGTATTTTCTCGAGCTTCGAGATCATGCAGCAGGCAAAGACCGAGCTTAAGGATTGCATTGTCAAGCTGGGCAACCAGGGCAAGCTCGTGCAGATGCAGCTCGAGCAGCTCGCGGGCTCCAGCATGGATACCGAATACGACTTGATGATCCGCGACTACGCAAGCGATTCCTCTGAGGCCAACGCCGAGAAGATCCGCGCTGAGCTTGCCCGCATGACGCCTAAGGACCTGTCCGACCCGCAGCACGTGGCGGCAGTTCTGGGCTATGACGACCTGGACGAGGACTCCGTCATGACGCCGCTGGGCCTGCGCACGCTTTCTCGCGTGTCCGTCGTGCGCGACGGCGTGGCCGAGAAGATCGTCGACGAGTACGGCTCGCTGCAGGAGCTCATGGACGACATCAGCGAGGATCCGGAGCGCCTGGGCGACTTTGGCGTTAACAACCCTGCCATTCTTGCGGACTCCCTGTACCGCATGAAGGGCACCAAACAGGGGAACGCATAATGGCGCCCGTATGCGCCGTGGTCGTTGCCGGTGGCAGCGGCCAGCGCTTTGGCAACCCCGGTGGCAAGCAACTCGTCAATGTAGCGGGCCGTCCGCTTATGAGCTGGTCCATCCGCGCGTTTGACCGTAGCGATAAGGTCGGCCACATCGTCGTGGTTTGCCCTGCCGAGCGTCGTGCCGAGATGCGCCGCCTGGCCATCGACCCGTTTGACTATGACACGCCCATCAGTTTTGCCGATGCCGGCGATACCCGCCAGGACTCCACCCGTGCCGGCGTGCACGCGGTGCCGGCGGGCTTTGAATACGTCGCCATTCACGATGGCGCTCGTCCGCTCATCACGACCGAGGCCATCGATCATGCGATCGACGTGCTTGTGGGCGACCGCTCGCTCGACGGTGTCGTGTGCGGTCAACCCGCGATCGACACGCTCAAGATCGTTGACGGCGATAACATCGTCGAGACGCCGCCGCGTGAGCTCTATTGGGCCGCGCAGACGCCGCAGATCTTTAGTGTCGACGCCATGAAGCGCGCCCATGCCGCGGCGATTGCCGAGGGCTTTATCGGCACGGATGATTCGTCACTGGTCGAGCGCATGGGCGGACGCGTCCGTTGCGTTCAGAGCCCGCGCGACAACCTTAAGGTGACGGTGCCCGAGGACCTGCGTCCTGTAACCGCGATTCTGCTCGGCCGCATGGCCGAGGGAGAGGACCTTCCCCATGTTCAGTAACCTGCGCATTGGCCATGGCTACGACGTCCACCGTCTGGTGGAGGGGCGTCGATGTATCATCGGCGGTGTCGACATTCCCTACGAGCGCGGCCTGCTGGGCCACTCGGATGCCGATGTGCTCGTGCACGCCTTGGCCGACGCCATTCTGGGCGCCTGCCGCGGGGGAGACATCGGCAAGCTATTCCCCGACACCGATCCCGCCTACGAGGGTGCCGATTCGATGGTGCTGCTTGCCCGCGTGATGGACTATGCGCGCGAGCTGGGCTTTGAGTTTGTCGATGCCGATTGCACCATTGCCTGTCAGCAACCCAAGATCACCCCGCACCGCGATGCCATGCGCGCCAACCTCGCCCATGCCCTGGGCGTCGATGTCGAAAACGTGGGCGTCGCCGCCACTACGACCGAAAGGCTCGGTTGGGAAGGCCAGGGCGAGGGAATCGGCGCCTGGGCCGTCTGCCTGCTACAGAAAACCGTTAAGGAGTAACGAATGCGTATCTACAACAGCGCTACCCATAAAAAGGAAGAGTTCCAGCCCATCGAGTCCGGCAAGGTCCGCATGTACGTGTGCGGCCCCACGGTCTATGACAACATTCACATCGGCAATGCCCGCACGTTCATCAGCTTTGACGTGATTCGTCGCTGGCTCATCGTGAGCGGCTACGAGGTCACGTTCGCCCAGAACCTCACCGATGTCGATGACAAGATCATCAAGCGCGCCAACGAGCAGGGCCGCACGGCCGCCGAGGTCGCGACGGAGTTCTCTGACAAGTTCATCGGCGTTATGCGCGCCGCCAACGTGCTCGATCCCGATGTGCGCCCCCGCGCCACCAAGGAGATCGGCCCCATGATCGCCATGATCAAGACGCTTATCGAGCAGGGCCACGCTTACGCCGCCGATAACGGCGATGTGTACTTTGCCGTGCGCAGCGATCCCAACTATGGTCAGGTCTCGGGCCGCAACATCGACGACCTTATGGTTGGCGCGCGCATCGAGGAGAACGAGGACAAGAACGATCCGCTCGACTTTGCCCTGTGGAAGGCCGCCAAGCCCGGCGAGCCCAGCTGGCCGAGCCCCTGGGGCGAGGGCCGTCCTGGTTGGCACACCGAGTGCGCCGCCATGGTGCATCGCTACCTGGGTACTCCGATCGACATCCACGGCGGCGGCTCCGACCTTGCCTTCCCGCATCACGAGAACGAGTGCGCTCAGGCCACCTGCGCCTGGCACCAGGGCTTCTCCAACACCTGGATGCACACGGGCATGCTGCTGGTAGACGGCGAGAAGATGTCCAAGTCGCTCGGCAACTTCTTTACGCTGGCCGAGGTCCTCGAGCAGCACTCCGCTGCCGCCCTGCGCCTGCTGATGCTGCAGACGAGCTATCGCTCGCCGCTCGACTTTTCTTGGGAGCGCCTGGAGGGTGCCGAGAACTCGCTCACGCGTATCGCCGGTACGGTCGAGAACCTGCGCTGGGCCGCGAACCATGCGACGGCCGATGCCGATGAGGCAGCATCCGAGGCGTTTGCCGCCAAGGCCGCCGAGACCCGTGCCACCTTTAAGGAGTGCATGGACGACGACTTTAACACCGCCGGTGCCATGGGTGCTGTCTTTGGCTTTGTGACCGAGTGCAACCAGTACCTGGAGCAGGCGGGCGATGCTGCCGACAAGGCCGCAGTCCTGGCTGCCGCCGATACGCTGGCCGAGCTGCTCGATACGTTTGGCGTCGAGCTTCCCGAGCCCAAGGTGGAGCTGCCGCTGGGTCTGCTGGGTGTTGCCGCCGGTTTGGTTGCCTATACGGGCGACGACGTGGACGAGGCTGCTGCCAAGATTCTCGAGGCCCGCGCCGAGGCCCGTGCCGCCAAGAACTGGGATCTGGCCGACGCCATCCGCGACCAGCTCAAGGACCTGGGCCTCACCATTGAGGATACCGCCGCCGGCACCCGTATCAAATCTCTCTAATCCCCGCGGGTTTCCCAAGCACCCGACCTTGCCGTTCAAACCGTCGCTCGCGTACTCAAGTACGCGTCGCTCCTCTTTCACGGCAATCTCGGGCACTTGGAAAACCCGTACCGACCGCTTGAGCTATTCGTCTTAAGCGGTCGCTTCTTTTGTCCTGTTTGAAAAGTATTTAAAGGAGGCCGCTTTATGGCCGACAATCGCAAGCGTGCATCGCGTGGAGGCAAGCAGGCCGCTTCTGGCTCGCGTCCGATTCGCCGCAATGACCGCGCTGCTGCTCCCAAGGGCCAGCGCGATCGCACCCAGGCCGCACGTCCGCAGCGCGATCGCAACCGCGACGCTGCCCAGGCTCCCAAGGGTGAGTTCATCGAAGGTCGTCGTGCTGCCGCCGAGGCGCTACGCACTGGTTTTCCCATCAAGTGCGCGCTCATCGCTGAGGGCGGGGAGCGCGATGCCGCCTTGTCGCGCCTGGTCGACGACCTCAACGCTGCAGGCGTCCGCATTAAGTATGTGCCGCGCGCGCAGCTCGATGCGCTGTCGAGCCATGGCGCTCACCAGGGCATTGCGCTCGAGGTGGGCAATTTCCCCTATGCCGATGTTGCCGATATCCTCGACCGTGCGGGCGACGGTCCGGCGCTCGTCGTCGTGCTCGACCATGTGACCGACGACGGCAACTTTGGCGCCATCGTGCGCTCCGCCGAGGTCGTGGGCGCGGCGGGCGTCATCATTGCCAACAAGCGCGCCGCCGGTGTGACCGTCGGCAGCTACAAGACTTCTGCCGGCGCCGTCATGCACCTGCCCATCGCGCAGGTTCCCAATATCGCCCGTGCGCTCGATGACCTCAAGGCCGCCGGCTTTTGGGTGGGCGGCGCCTCCGAGCACGCCGATGGCAGCTGCTGGGATGCCCCCTTCGAGGGTCGCGTGGCGCTCGTCATGGGTTCCGAGGGCGCCGGCATCTCGCGTCTGGTGCTCGAGAAATGCGACTTTTTGACTAAGCTTCCCCAGCGCGGAATGACCGAGAGTCTCAACGTTGCCCAGGCGACCACCGCGCTGTGCTTTGAGTGGCTGCGCCGCAATGCCGGCGAGCTCATGGGGGAGGAGTAGCGCATGTCCAAGAAGAACCGTGCCAAGTCCAAGGCCAAGCGCTTTGGCGAGGGCTCGGCCAAGCCGATTGTTTCGGCCGCGACCTATGGCGTGGGCGGCAATGCGTTTGCGCAGGCCATCGCCGATCCGGTCTCGACGGTGCACTCCAATAAGCCCGAGCTGCTGGTGGTCGACGGTTACAACGTGATTCACTGCACGCCGCGCTACGAAAAGCTCGTCTACGACCATTCCGACGATCCGTATTCCAGCGACGTTCACGATATGGCGCGCACGGCGCTCATTAATGACGTAGCTGCGTTTGCCCAGGGCCGCTACGAGGCCGTGATCGTATTTGACGGCGCGGGCAATATTTCCAGCGAGCGCCCCAATCTACCGGCCCGCGGCGTGCGCATTGAGTTTTCGCCGACGGGTGTTTCGGCCGATACCGTGGTGCAGAAGCTCTGCATCGAGGCGCGCGAAGAAGGCCGCGCGTGCTCCGTGGTTTCGAGTGACGGCACGATCCAGGCTGTCGTCATGGGGAAGGGCGTTACGCGCATCTCGAGCCGCATGCTGGTGGACGAGATCAAACAGATCGACAACGACGTTCACGAGGCCGAGGAAGCCCCGCAAATCAAGATGACTCTGGGCAGTCGCCTGAGCCCCGATGCCCTGGTCAAGCTCAAGGCCCTTCGCGGGAGGTAGGTGAGCTGACGGCGCGACGCTGTCTCGCTAACTCCATTCAGCGATGTCGATCATTCTACGGAGGCGCCATGTAAGCGCCTCTTTTAGATATGGCAGCCTTGCCGCGAGCGCGTCGTTTCTGGACAGAATCTCGATTGCCTCGTCAACGAAGCCTTCGAGTTTGTCGCCGTCAAACCAGCTCATGTCCTCGACGAGCAACATTTGTTTGGCGGGGCTTGAATGAAATTGCGCACTGGTAAAACTGTGCTCTCCCGCCCTAAGCTCCTCTAGTGATATGTTGCACCAGAGTGATGAGCCCGAATCGAAGATGGGGGCTGGTCTGCAGACCAGTGAGTTGACGTTTCGCACGAGGCCGAAGTTGCGCCAATGACGATCGTAGTTGGCAATGATGTCATCGCATACGATCATGCGGCCAAGGGCGTCTTTTATATCTGTCGCTCCAAGTTCCTCGCAGTTTGCTACATACCGTTCGTAATCGGTTAGTCGCTCGTCTGCATTTGCATGCTGGTTTACATAGAACGCAGGGACATATTCTTCTTCGTCAGTTAAGAAGACACTGCATGTGCTCAAGGCGGAAGTGCCCGCGCCTTCGAGCGAATAGGGTACATAATCGTAAGTGTTCAGGATGCGACGGTGAAGTGCAGTCGCCACCATCTCGTTATAGGGTTCCTGGTTTAGATGCGCTCCTGCTTTATGCAGAATTCGACGCCCGCCCTCGCATGTCCAGTACTTTTGAAGATTGCCGTCCGACGTGTTATCGGGCTTTGCGGCAGCCGCTTTTCCCTCTGGGGCAAAGGGCGCAATGGACAGTGAGACGTCATCAAAGGCGTTATTGAAGAAGTTAATGTCCTCCCAGGCGAGACCGGAACTTTGGGGCCTTATCCAATACTGGTCGGATAAGGAGAGGCCAAGATTTCGCTGTACGAGTTCATCGGGAACATCGACTGCGGCTTCTGCAAGCAGGGAGGCTAGCCCAATGCGTGCGAGCGGGATACCGCGGCCGCGCCACCAAGTGCGGAAAGAGTCGAGCGATACGGGGCTATTAGGGCCAAATACCCCAATAGGGGCGTGGGCGTAATCGACGTCGGCACCGATGTGGGTGAAGTCTTTTCGCGATGTGTTGTAGACCAGCTGAGCGACTTCATACGTGCGGTTCATGAGGGTGAACGCGATCTCGCTCTTACCGTAGCCGCGGCGGGGACGTCCCCCCGTTTTGGTCACGGAGCGGAGTCGCGTGTCGACGCTGTCTTTGTCGATGAGCCATACGCCAGAAGCCTTGCGGGCCTCAAGTGCTCCGTTTTTTATGAGCTCCTGCACCCTGCGCGGAGTGATGCCGAGTAGCTCGGCGGCTTCCTTGGTGGTAAGCATCGAGAAACCCTTCGTCAGAACGAATAGTTTTATCTATTCCATTGTAATTAAAACTATTCGTTCTGACGAAGGGTTTTGAGATGTGGTCGGTCGAAGGGTCTGTTGCGCCCCGTCCGTAATTCCTTTATTCTTAATTGGCTTCGCGCGAGAGCGCCAAGTGTGCCAGTGTGGCGCAACGGTAGCGCAACTGATTTGTAATCAGTGGGTTGCGGGTTCGATTCCTGTCACTGGCTCCATGAGAGTTTCGGGCTCTGTCTCTATATGGGACAGAGCCCGTTTCTTGTTTTGATAGGTTGTCGGGCACGGTATTCGTCTCATTCCCGAGTTTGTCTCGATCTGTAACACCAAGACGGTTATTCCGCTTTTAACTGTTACAGATCAAGACGGAAGGTTGAGGGTCCGTCCATTTATCTCAATCTGTAACAGTTAGAAGGGAAATATCGGTCTAGATGTTACAGATTGAGACAATGACCGGGACCACTTTGAAATGTCTCGATCTATAACACGT
>DBFADZ010000003.1:0-66733 GCA_048195375.1 Collinsella sp. | reverse complement strand
GGGGCGCTCAACATCGATAACGTCCATGACGTCCTCGTAGGTTAGCGGCTCAAAGTAAAGGCGGTCGGACGTGTCGTAGTCGGTCGAAACGGTCTCGGGATTGCAGTTGACCATGATGGTCTCAAAGCCGCGGGCCGCCAGGGCGTAACTCGCGTGCACGCAGCAGTAATCGAACTCGATACCCTGGCCAATTCGGTTGGGGCCGGCGCCCAGAATCATCGCCTTGGGCTTGTCCGCCGGCGTGGTCTCGTCGGGAGCCACGCACTTCTTGGCATCCGGGCTCGTGCGGTAGATGTTCTCGTACGTCTTATAGTGGTACTCCGTGGCGCTCGAGAACTCCGCAGCGCAGGTATCGACCGTCTTCATGCTGGGAACCACGCCCAGACCCTTGCGATAGGCGCGCACAAAGCGCTCGTCCGAGCCGGTCAGCGCGGCAATCTCGGCGTCGCTCGTGCCGTACTGCTTGAGTAGGCGCATCGCGTCGGCGTCAATATCCTCCACACGCAGGCCGCGGATGCTCTCCTGAACCTGCACCATGTCGTTGATGCGGTTGAGGTACCACGGGTCGATGCCGCAGGTGGCATGGATGCGAGCGATGTCCCAGCCACGGCGCAGGGCCTCGACCACAAAGAAGATGCGGTGCTCGGTCGGGGTGGCCACGGCCTGGGCGAGCTCGTCGTCGCTCAGCCTGTCGGCACCCTCCTTGCCACCGGCGCAAATGCCCTGATGGCCGTCCTCCAGCGAGCGCATGGCCTTGCCGAAGGCCTCCTCAAAGGTGCGGCCGATCGCCATAATCTCGCCCACGGCCTTCATGCGCGTGGTGAGCGTAGGATCAGTGCCCTTGAACTTCTCGAAGGCAAAGCGCGGCACCTTAACGACGCAGTAGTCGATCGTGGGCTCAAAGCAGGCAGGCGTTGCCTTGGTGATGTCGTTGACGATTTCGTCGAGCGTGTAGCCCACGGCCAGGCGCGCGGCGGCCTTGGCGATGGGGAAACCCGTGGCCTTGGAGGCCAGCGCGGACGAACGGCTCACGCGCGGGTTCATCTCGATGACGATCAGGCGGCCGGTCTGGGGGTTCACGGCAAACTGCACGTTGGAGCCACCGGTCTCGACGCCGATCTTCTCCAGAATGGCGAGCGAGGCCACGCGCATGCGCTGATACTCAAGGTCGGAGAGCGTCTGCGCCGGCGCCACGGTGATGGAGTCGCCGGTATGCACGCCCATGGGGTCGAGGTTCTCGATGGAGCACACGATGATGCCGTTGCCGGCGTGATCACGCATGACCTCCATCTCGTACTCTTTCCAGCCCTCGATGGACTCCTCGACCAGCACCTCGTGGGCAGGCGAGAGCTCCAAGCCCTGGCTCACGATGGAGACGAGCTCCTCGTGGGTGTGAGCGATGCCGCCGCCGGAGCCGCCGAGGGTAAAGCTCGGGCGCAGTACGCAGGGATAACCCACGCGCTCGGCGATAGCCTCGGCGTCGGCCACGCTGTAGGCATAGCCCGAGCGCGCGACCTCCAGGCCAATCTCGGCCATGGCCTCGTTAAAGAGCTTGCGGTCCTCGCCGCGCTCGATAGCGGCCAGGTCGCAGCCGATCATCTCGACGCCGTACTTGTCGAGCGTACCGTCCTTTGCCAGCTCGACGGCGGCGTTCAGACCGGTCTGGCCGCCCAGCGTGGGCAGCAGCGCGTCCGGGCGCTCTTTCTTGATTACGCGCTCGATAAATTCGGCGGTGATGGGCTCGACATAGGTGCGGTCGGCAAGACCCGGGTCGGTCATGATGGTCGCCGGGTTGGAGTTGACCAGGATGACCTCAAAGCCATCCTCCTTGAGCACCTTGCAGGCCTGGGCGCCGGAGTAGTCAAACTCGCAGGCCTGGCCGATAACGATGGGGCCCGAGCCAATGACGAGGATGCGCTTGATGTCAGTACGTTTAGGCATGTTAGTTCTCCTCGGTCTCAGTCTCGGCGAAATTCCAGCCAGCCAGGCGGTCCTTCGCGGTGTCGATGTCCAGGTAGTTCTCCTCGCCGTCCATGAGTCGCGTAAAGGCGGTAAAGAGATAGTGCGCATCGGTGGGGCCAGGCGAGGCCTCGGGGTGGTACTGGACCGAGAAGCACGGGGCGTCGAGCAGCTGGATGCCCTCGGCGGTGCCGTCGTTGAGGTTCACGTGCGTCAGGCGAATGTGGCCAAAGCGCTCGTTCATCACGACCGGCGCGATTCCGCGGCGCACCCAGACGCGCAGATCTCCATCGGCCGCATGCTCGGTCTCGCCGCCGGAAAGCTCGGGGACAAGCTTGCCCAAGCTGGGGAACAGCAGGCCAAAGCCATGGTTTTGTGCGGTGATCTCCACGCGACGGCTTACCAGGTTCATGACCGGCTGGTTGCCACCGCGGTGACCGAACTTAAGCTTTTCCATCTGGGCGCCGCAGGCCAGGCTGATCATCTGGTGACCAAGACAAATACCAAAGACCGGCACCTTGCCGATCAGCTGCTGCACCTGCTCGTAGGTCTCCACCACGGCGTCGGGGTCGCCGGGGCCATTGGACAAAAAGACGCCGTCGGGATTCATGTCGAGCACCTCGCTCGCGGGCGTATTCCACGGCACGACGGTAAGGTCGCAGCCGGCGCGGACCAGCCCTTCCAGAATGCCGCGCTTCACACCGCAGTCGTAGGCGACCACTTTGTGACGGGCAGGAGCGGCAGCCGAAAGCGCAAAGTCATGCGTGGCAGGCAGGTCGGCGGCCACAAACTCATGAGGCGCGGGGCAACTTACGGTCTTGACCAGGTTCTCGCCTACCAGCGTAGGCGCTGCGGCCAGACGCTCGGCAAGCTCGTCGACGTCGAAGATCTCGGTCGAGATAATGCCCATCTTGGAACCATTGTCGCGCAGATGGCGCACCAGAGCGCGGGTGTCGACACCCTCGATAGCAACGATGCCGTGTGCGCGCAGGTACTCCGGCACGCTGACGGCCGAGCGCCAGTTAGAAGGCGTGGCGCACATGTCGCGAACGATCATGCCGCGCATGGCCGGAGCGCTCGCAGAGCGCACGGCGTCGCCGGGGAAGGCCGACTGGACGTCGGTCTCGTCGATACCGTAGTTGCCGATCTGCGGATAGGTCATGGTTACGATTTGGCCGGCATAACTCGGGTCGGTCATGACCTCAAAGTAGCCCTCGAGCGAGGTGTTGAAGCAGACTTCGCCGGTCGCGGTACCCTCGGCGCCGCATGCACGTCCATAAAAAATGGTCCCATCCTCAAGATACAGGATGCAGGGACCGCAGGTGCCCTTGCTGGTTTTGGCCAGCATACGCTGGCAAAGCTCGCTGGGCGCGAAGGTGCGGGCGGCAGCGCCCGCGGTATGGTTGTTCGCCATAATTCTCCTTCCCGGTCTCACAGGACCGGCTTAAAGGTGTGTAGTTAGGCCTCGCGGTATTGTAACCGCAAGCATGCCTCATGGCGTTAATTTCATCGAAATGTTTACGAAATGATAATTATGACTTTCTATGCATAATGTTTTTTAATCCCCGTCCCAGAAAATCATCCCGCGCGGGCTTGTGGCTCACGCGGGATGATGACGTCTTACTTTCTCTTGTCCTGCTCCAGCAAATCGGACGGTGAGCGATCGGGCTTGCCACCGCGGAAAATCTCGCGGCCATGCAGACGATGTTCCAGGTCACGTTCGGCCTTTTCCTCGTCAATCTTGGTCTGGCTCACCACCGGGTCCTCAATCAACGACGACACCGAGTTCACCTGCTTCTGAATGCGCTCGGCGATGGTGTCATCCATACTCACGATGCGCATCTTCCAGTCGATACTCGTGGCGTTGGATGAGCTCTTGGTCCACACGAACGTCAAAATGGCGCTCTGGTGGCCCCGCGCGGGGAACATGCCAAAGAAGGAATCGTGCTGAATGTTGCTATCCTCGTCGATATAGGCGTGAACGTTATACACCACGCGGTCGATCTTATCGTTGAGCAGCGCGTTGGTCGCAAGCGCCGCGGCCTGGATCTGCCCGTTGGACAGCAGCTCGAGCTCGTTGGCAGACGATGTGTCCAACACCGTTACCTCGACCGTGCCTGTGCGCTCGTCCGCCTCGTCGACGGTAAAGTCGAGCGGGAACTGCGTAAAGCCGTTACCCCACTCAAGGCCGCCCTTCAGTGCCGTGGAAACGGTATCCACCGAAACACTCTCGGACAGGTTGGCAGTGTTCAGGCGGCGCATCACGCCGTAGCCAATCTGCATGCCCACGATCAGTACAAGGATGCCGATGACCACAGCCATAGCGGTCTTCGTAATGGTATGGCTCACCTGCGAGCCCGAAGGGTCGTCCTCGGACAGCGGGTCGATATGTTTTGCCTGGCTCGCGCGGTCCTCGCTGCGCAGCTGCGCTAGCGCCGCTTTGTCACCGCGCTTGGCCGCAGCCTCCTTCTCACGCATGCGCTCGGTACGCTTTTTGGCGAGCGTGGGATCCAAGACGCCGGATGCATCGATTTCGGAGAATAACTCCGTCACTTCTTCCGGAGTCAAAGGGTTCTTGTCAGCCATAAACTTCCTGTCATATCAATCAGTCGAGCTCGTGCGCACGCGCACCTTCGAACTGCATTCGATAGTAACGGGCATAGGTGCCGCCACGGGCGAGAAGCTCCTCGTGCGTGCCACGCTCCACAACGCGACCATGCTCAACGGTCGCAATCTCATCGGCATGCTTAATGGTCGAAAGACGGTGGGCGATAATAATCGTGGTGCGGCCGCGTGCCAGCTCTTCGAGTGACTCCTGCACCGCCTCCTCGCTCTCGTTATCCAAAGCACTCGTCGCCTCGTCCAAAATCAGGATCTTGGGGTTCTTGAGAAACACGCGCGCGATGGCAACGCGCTGCTTCTGTCCGCCCGAAAGACGGCTGCCGCGCTCGCCCACCACGGTGTCGTAGCCCTGCGGAAGCGACTCGATAAAGGCATCGATGTTGGCGCGACGGGCGGCCTCGGCGATCTCTTCTGCCGTGGCGCCCGGCTTGCCGTAGGCGATGTTCTCGCCAATCGTACCGTCAAATAGATAGACATCCTGCTGCACCAGGCCGATGGCGCGGCGCAGGCTCTGCTGCGTCACATCGCGCACGTCCTGGCCGTCGATGCTAATGGATCCGGCAGCCACGTCATAAAAGCGCGGCAGCAGCGAACAGGTCGTGGACTTGCCACCGCCCGAAGGGCCAACCAGCGCGATGGTCTGCCCGGGCTTGATGGACAGATTCATATGGTCGATAACGGGACGCTCGTCGGCATAGCCCTCGCCCAGCTCGACATCCTCGTAGTTAAAGCACACGTCGTGATACTCCACGGCGCCGGCAGTCACCTGCAGATCCGTAGCGCCCGGCTTGTCCTGGATATCCGGCGCGGTCGAGAGCACCTCGTCCATACGTTTAAAGCCGGCGATAGCCTTCTGATACGTTTCGGCCGAATTGACGAGCGTCTCGAGCGGCGTGCAGAACAGCGAAATATAGAGTGCAAAGGTCGCCATATCGACCGCCTGCAGCTGTCCCTGGGCGACCAGCCAGCCGCCCAGCAGCACCACGATCACATAGAGCACACCCGAGAGCAGGCCATACGTCGCGGTATAGACGCCCATGGCGTGATACATGTTCTCCTTGGACGAAAGGTAGCGATCGTTAGAGGCACGGAACTTGGCGCGCTCGGTCTCCTCGTTGGCAAAGCTCTTGACCACGCGCATGCCCGCAAGCGAATCCTGCAGCTGCGCATTGATGCCGCTGATCTTTTTGCGGTTGTCGCTAAAAACCTCGCGCATACGCATGTTCTGCCAAAACATGATGACCGCAAAAGCCGCCGTCACCACGGCCATGGCGAGCGCCAGCACCGGGGCGATGGTAAAGAGGATCGCAAACGAGCCAAAAATCTCGATGCCGCAGATGATGATCCACTCGGGCACGTGGTGCGCCGCCTCGCAGATATCGAACAGATCGTTGACCACGCGGCTCATCATGTCGCCCGAACTGTTGCGGTCGAAGTACGCAAAGCTAAAGCGCTCGTACTGGTCAAACAGGTCCTCGCGCATCTTGGACTCCATGCGCGCACCCATCACGTGGCCCCAGTAGCTCACAAAGTAGCGGCAGGCGCAGCGAACGGCATACATCAGCACCAGCCCCACCGCGATCATACCGAGCGCCTGCATAATGGCAGCCTGGCCCTGGGTAAACAGCCCACCGGTCAAATTGCGCAGAATAATAGGAAACGCAAGGTCAATGGCAGCAAGCACCAGAGCGCAAACAGTATCAGCAACAAAAAGCCCCATCTGGGGCTTGTAATACGAAAGAAACCTCTTCAGCATGTGATCCTCAAAGAAATATCAGCAACGTAAGGCCCTGGGACAAAGCAATCAGTAGTACTTGTCCCAGGGCTATCCCCACTCGTTAAAGCTCCGTGCCCCCAAGGCGGTGCGCGATGCTATCGCAGGCTAAGGCGCCCACGACGGTCTTGGCGTCTTCGATCTTGCCGTCGAGCACGGCATCGATCAGCTCGTGCAGCGGCACCAGGTCCACGTTGACGAACTCGTCATCATCGGGGTTGGGCGCGTCGAACTCGAGCTTGGTGGCCAGGTAGATATGAATGATCTCATCGCAAAAACCGCAGGACGTGACAATCGACGTCAAAAAGCGAATACGACCAGCCCTAAAGCCTGTCTCCTCATGCAGTTCGCGCTTGGCGCAATCGAGCGGGTCCTCGCCTGGATCGAGCTTGCCGGCGGGAATCTCGACCGTCACGCGGTCGATGGCGGTGCGGTACTGACGCACCAGTATGATCTTGCCGCTCTCGGTCAGTGCTACAACGGCCGCCGCACCCGGATGGCGAACGATATCGCGGGCGCTGCGGTGACCGTTGGGCAGCTCAACCTCAAGACGGTGGACGTCGAGGATCTTGCCCTTCCAGGCGCACTCCTCCGAAAGAATCTTCTCGTGCAGCTCGGTATCGTGCGGGTCGTCGTCGCCCAGCACCAGCGCCGGCTCGTCAGCGACCTCGCCACCAGGCTCGCCCTCGGCGTGCCCATACATGCGGCTGTCCTCTTCGACGATCTGCGCGTCCACGAGCTCTTCGTTCTTCTCGTCCATCCGTCTCATTCCTCTCGGATTTTAGGCATCCCAGGCGTCGCGGCCGCGCAGCGCGCGCAGGCCGATGTCGTGGCGCAGGGTCTTGCCCTCAAAAACAATCTTCTCGCAGGCCTCGTAGGCAAGGTTGCGAGCGTTCTCGAACGTGTCGCCCAGAGCGGTCACGGCAAGCACGCGGCCACCATTGGTCACGAGCTGGCCGTCCACCACGGCAGTGCCCGCGTGGTACACGGTCACGTTCTCCATGGCCTCGGCATCGGCGATACCGGTGATGACCTTGCCCTTCTCGTAGCTGCCGGGATAGCCCGCGCTCGTCAGGACAACGGCCACGGCCCACTCGTCGCGCCAGTCGAGTTCAATCTGATCGAGCTCGCAGTTGGCGCAGGCGAGCATGACCTCGACCAGGTCGTTCTTAAGGCGCGGCAGCACGACCTGCGTCTCGGGGTCGCCAAAGCGGGCATTGAACTCCAGTACCTTGGGGCCGGCAGGCGTGAGCATAAAGCCGCCGTACAGGCAGCCGCGGTAGTCGATACCCTCGGCAGCGAGCTCGGCCACGGTCTGCTCCATGACCTTCACCATCGTGGCGTGCTCCTCATCGGTCACGATGGGCACCGGGCTGTAGACGCCCATGCCACCGGTGTTGGGGCCCTTGTCGCCCTCGAGCGCACGCTTGTGGTCCTGCGAGGTGGCCATGGGGCGCACGGTCTTGCCGTCGGTAAAGGCCAGCAGCGAGCACTCGGGACCAACGAGCATCTCCTCGATGACCACGGTATTGCCGGCATCGCCAAAGGTGCCGCCAAAGCACTCGCGCACGGCCTCCTCGGCCTGCTCGAGTTCGGTCGCCACGATAACGCCCTTGCCCGCGGCAAGGCCGTCGGCCTTCACGACCAGCGGTGCGCCCTGCTCGCGCACGTAGGCGAGAGCCGAAGCCTCGTCGGTAAACGAACCATAGGCTGCCGTCGGAATGCCCGCACGCTCCATGAGCTGCTTGGAGAACAGCTTGGAGCCCTCCATCTGGGCGCCCTCGGCACCCGGGCCAAAGCAGGGAATACCCGCCGCGCGCACGGCGTCGGCCACGCCCGCCACGAGCGGAGCCTCGGGGCCAATTACCACGAGTCCGCATCCGTGGCTCTGCGCAAACGCCGCCACGGCCGCAGGATCGCAGTCGTCGAGAACAACGTTCTCGCCGCAGCTCGCGGTGCCGCCGTTACCCGGCGCGATGTAGAGCTTGCCGGCGCGCGGTGATGCTGCGAGCTTAGCTGCCAAAGCATGCTCACGGCCGCCGCTGCCCAACAACAGGATGTCGATGGTTTGAGTGTCCGCCTTCAAGGGTGCCTCCTCTATGGATGAACGGCCCGCTCCGCGCGAGCCCTTTGCAAGCAAATATACCCCTCGGCCGCCCGTCCGGGCTGCAAAGGGGTATATCGCAATAACCAAATAGTCCCGATTACTTCCAGAATCGGTTGATGATCTGCTCGCGACCAGCGCCAACGCCAATGAACGTCACGCGGGTGTGTGCCAGATCCTCGATAAACGCCACGTAGTCCTGAGCCTCCTGCGGCAGCTCCTCAAAGCTGCGGCAGCCGGTGATATCGCACTTCCAGCCAGGAAGCTCCTCGTAGATGGGCTTGGCATGCTCAAAGCGCACCTGGTGCTCGGGCACGCTCGTGTAACGCTCGCCATCGACGTCATAGGCAACGCACACCTTAATGGTGTCGAAGGCCGAAAGCACGTCGAGCTTGGTCATGGCGATATCGGTGAGGCCGTTGACGCGCGAGGCGTAGTTGGCGATGGGGCCGTCGAACCAGCCGCAGCGACGACGGCGACCGGTGGTCACGCCGTACTCGTAGCCCTCCTCAGTCAGCGTGTGACCGGCCTCGGACTCATAGGAAAGCTCGGTGGGCATGGGACCCGAACCGACGCGGGTGATATAGGCCTTCATGACGCCCAGCACGCGGTCGACATTCTTCATACCGACGCCGGAGCCGGTGATGGCGCCGCCGGCGGTGCAGTTGGAAGACGTCACGTACGGATAGGTGCCGTGGTCGATGTCGAGCAGCGTCGCCTGGGCGCCCTCAAACAGCAGGTCCTTGCCCTCGTCGATCATGTTGTTGAGCAGCAGACTCGTCTCGGTGATGTAGGGACGCAGGCGCTCGGCCATCGGCAGGTACTCGTCACAAATCTGATCCACGGTGTAGGTGGGCAGGTTGTAGATGAGCTCGAGCTCGGGGTTCACGCGGGCGAGAGCGGTCTCCAGCTTGTCGCGGAACAGCGCCTCGTCCAGCATGTCCTGCATGCGCAGGCCAATGCGGGCCATCTTGTCCTGATAGCACGGGCCGATGCCGCGCTTGGTGGTACCGATGTTCTTCTTGCCGAGCTTCTGCTCAAAGGCGCCATCCAGATCAATGTGGTACGGCATGATGACATGCGCGTTGCCGCTAATCTTGAGATTCTTGGTGGTGATGCCGTCGGCCTCGAACATGTCGATCTCCTCAAGGACAACCTTGGGGTTGACGACGCAGCCGTTACCGATCACCGACACGTGGTCAGAATACATGATGCCGGAGGGCACCTGGTGCAGGCCGTACTTCTTGCCGTTGACGACGATGGTGTGACCGGCGTTGTTGCCGCCCGAGTAGCGCACGACGGCATCGAAGTCGCCGGCGACCAGGTCGCAAATCTTACCCTTGCCCTCATCGCCCCACTGGGCACCGACCAAAACGGTTGACGGCATGTTTACTCCTTACATTCATGGACTGTCTACGCGCCACGCCGGCACGCAGAAGCACAAAACATTCCCAGTATACCCGTGCAACGGGCGCCTGTCCTACTCCTCGGCATGTGCCCCATCAAGCTCATAGAACTTGGTGGATGCCGGCAGGAACATCAGGTCGACGTCGCCGATCGGGCCCGAACGGTTCTTGGCCACGACGATGCGCGTAACGCCCTCGTCGGGTCGATCGTCGCGCGAGGCTTCGGCCTCGTCGGCGGAGCGGTCCAAGAACATGACGATATCGGCGTCCTGCTCGATGGAGCCCGATTCACGAAGGTCGGAAAGCTGCGGGCGCTTGCCGGTACGGGATTCGACCTGACGCGAGAGCTGCGACAGCGCGATGAGCGGGATCTTGAGCTCCTTGGCCATGATCTTCAGACCACGCGACATCTCCGAAACCTCGACGGTACGGCTCTCAGAGCGGCGTCCCGGCGGAGGACTCACCAGCTGCAGGTAGTCCAGGATGATGATTGCCTTCTCCTTGTTATGGAGCATACGGCGGCTCTTGGCGCGAATCTCGGTCACTGTGGTGCCGGGCGTATCGTCAATCAGAATATCGAGCTTGGACAAGGTCTGCGTGGCCTCGTTGATATTGGCCCACTGCTCGGGGCTAATGCGGCCCATGCGGAAGTCACTGATCGAGATCATGGCGTAGGCGCAAATCAGACGCTGGGCAATTTCCTTGCCCGACATCTCCAGCGAGAAGAAGCCGACGGTATAACCAGCAGCGGCAGCGTTGAGCGCCAGATTCAGGGCGAACGACGTCTTACCTACAGCAGGACGGGCGCCGATGATGATGAGCTGGCCCTCGCGGAAGCCCATGAGCATGCGGTCGAGCGACGGGAAGCCCGTGGGCACGCCCGCAGCCTGGCCACCGGCCTGGCACACTTCCTCGGCCTCGTTATAGGCCTCGACCATAAACTCAGTCAGCGTCTTGTAGCTCGACTTGACCTCGCGTGCCGTGACCTTGAGCAGTTTGCTCTCGGCCAGCTCCACGACCTCTTTGGTGTCGGTGGGGGCGTTATATGCCAGCGCGTTGATCTCGTTGGTGGCGCCGATCAGCTCGCGCAGCATCGAATCGCGGCGAACGATGGCGGCATGGTGCTGCCAGTTGACGAGCGACAGGGTCTGACCCATCAACTCCAAAATATACGCTTCGCCGCCCACGGCATCGAGCTTGTTGATGCTTCGCAGATAATCGATCAGCGAGATGGAGTCGATGGGAATGCGGCTGTTGTACATATCGACCATCGCGGTATAGATGGTCTTATGAATGGGCCGGTAGAAGTCATCGGGCTGCAGCTCGACCTGGGCCTCTTCGACCACCTCGGGCGATAGCAGCATAGCGGCCAGTACATTGGCCTCTGCATCTTGGTTTTGGGGAAGACCCAACTTTGAGCCGCGGTCCTCAACCGTCAGCCCGGTCTCCCTATCGTCATATGCCATGAGCATCCTCATTCATATCGCTTGCGAGCATCCATAGTATCAGCCACGGTCCCAAAACGCGCCGCGCGCCGCCAATCATCACCGAACCAAACGGATGAACGGTCCTGTATATAGGACTTCGACGCAACGTTCACCATGACACTCACTCAGCGCAAAAAACAAAAGGGCGCCCTGGTCTCCCAGAGCGCCCTTCTTAGAACAAGATTGTTGCGTTGCAGCAAATGCTACTCGGCAGCAGCCTCAGTCTCGACCTCGGCGGTCTCGGCCTCGGCGACCTCAGCGGCCTCCTCGACCTCAGCCTCGGCAGCGAGCTCCTCGGCGGTAACGCCGACGAGAACGACAACCTCGGCCTTGATCTCGCGGTACAGCGAGATGGCAACGGTGTGGGCACCGGCAACCTTGATGGGCTTACCGAGCTCGACGCGCTTGCGGTCGATGTCCATACCGAGCTGAGCCTTGATGGCGTCAGCGATCATAGCGGCGGTAACGGAGCCAAAGAGGATGCCCTCGTCGCCGACCTTGACGTCAACGGTGACCGTCTTGCCCTCGAAGGCAGCCTTGGTCTCGTTGGCGGTAGCCAGACGGACGGCCTCGCGCTTGGCGATGTTGTTGCGACGCTCGTCAAGCTGCTTGAGGTTGCCCTTGGTGGCGGCAACAGCGAGCTTCTTGGGGAACAGGAAGTTCTCAGCGTAACCCTGAGCGACCTCTACGACGTCACCCTCGCCGCCCTTGCCCTTGATCTCATCGAGAAGAATAACCTTCATGATGCGTCTCCCTTCTTAGCCGCGGTCGCGGTTGCCACGAGAGGAAACCACGGGGACGGTGTACGGCAGGAGAGCCATCTCGCGGGCGCGCTTGATGGCGTTGGCGATGTCATGCTGATGCTGCGTGCAAGCGCCAGTGACGCGACGGGGCTTGATCTTGCCACGGTCGGTCATGTACTTACGGAGAAGCTGAGTGTCCTTATAGTCGATGAACTCAGTGTTCTCCTTGCAGAACTGGCAGTACTTACGACGCGGCTGACGTGCAGAAAAATCATTAGCCATGTCAAAATACCTTTCGTTTGGCAACTTCGGCGAACCGAAGCCGCCTCTCACTCAAAAATAGGTGAACAACCCTTAGAACGGGATGTCCTCATCGTAGACGTCGACCGCGGGCGGCGTAGCCACCGGTGCGGCAGGACGTGCTGCGGGCGCGGGAGCTGCGGGGGCGTAACCGCCCTGATCGTAGCCACCCTGGCCACCACGGGAGCTCATAAACTCGATCTCATCGACGATGACCTCAAGCTTGCTCCGGCGCTGGCCGTCGCGCTCCCAAGAGCTGTAGCGCAGCTTGCCCTCGATCGCGACCTTGTTTCCCTTTGCCAGGAAACGGCTCACGGCCTCGGCGCGGGTGCCGAACATGGTGCAGTCGACAAAGTTGGGATAGTCCTCCCACTCGCCAGTCTGCGCGTTGCGGCGACGATCGTTCACGGCGACGCCAAAGGACAGAACCTGGGTTCCGCCGGCGGTGGCGCGCAGCTCGGGATCGCGGGTGAGGTTACCGGTGATGTTCACTCGATTGATGCTCATAACTCACTACTTCCTCTTGGGGCACAAGCCCAGTCCAAAACGACAGTCTTACTCCTGGTCGTCGCGACGGACGATCATGTGGCGGACCACAGCGTCGGTGATGCGCAGGACGCGATCAAGCTCGGCGATCTGGGTAGGATCTGCGTGGAAGTTGATGAGGGTGTAGTCACCATCGGTGAGGTCGTTGATCTCGTAGGCGAGCTTGCGCTTGCCCCACTCGTCAACGGAGTCGACCTTGCCAGCGCCCTCAGCGATCGTGGTATCGATACGCTTCATAACAGCGAGACGAGTCTCGGGGTCGAGCGACGGGTCAACAAAGAACAGCAGTTCATAAGCCTTCATATTGTCACCTCCTCTGGGCAAATGTGGCTTCAGGTCGTGAAGGTGCGCCTGAAGCAGGAAAAGACTTGGTAATAATATCTTTCAACCTCCCAGGCTGCAAGAATATGCAGCTACAACCTCATGACCTCCACATATGCCCATACTCGCACGACGTTTCATGCGCATTCCAACCAAATGCCGACCAAAAGCTTGACGGATCTGTGGACAAGATACGGTGCCGTGGGGACAAGCTGAGCCAAGCCACAGGTCAACGGGCACAAGGCTGTGGTCGCAAAATGCATACCAGTGGTCCACAACACCACCCAAAGATTTTTATATTCATTGCCAAGTCGCTTATGAATACCCCTTTTGAACAATTGAGCTGATCAACCACGCTGGTCGAAAGCCGTTTTTTTGGTACCTCAAACCCCACCGCAACGCCAAGCGCGGCCAAGCGTTTTAAAAAATGCCAACTTTTCTGTTTGCACTTTGCGATTCCTCGTGTATACTGACTTTCGCATTTAACGGAGAGTTGTCCGAGTGGCCGAAGGAGCACGATTGGAAATCGTGTAGGCGTCAAAAGCGTCTCCAGGGTTCAAATCCCTGACTCTCCGCCAGTTAATTCCAAAGCAGGCCTTCGAGCCTGCTTTGTTTTTACCCCACGCGGAGGGGTGGCAGAGTGGTTGAATGCGGCGGTCTCGAAAACCGTTTGGCCTGTATAAGGTCACGAGGGTTCGAATCCCTCCTCCTCCGCCATTTAGATTGAAAAAGCTCCCGAGAATGGGAGCTTTTTTCTTTTGAGTCCCCAACAAGCAAACACGGCGGAGGAGGGATTCGAACCCGCCAGGGCCCGGAGCGTAAAGAAAACGCGCCCGTGGCGCGTTTTTAGCGCAGCGCGGTCGGCGCAAGCCGACCGGATAAATTTTGAGCGGAGCTCAAAATTTGGACATCCCTCCTATTCGACCACGCCCCCATCGCGTTCAGCATCAACCCGGATCCCCAAACATGAAACCTATGACCGTACCCAGTCCCGACCGTTTGCCGAGCAATAGGGTCGCAATCGGCGCCGAACATGTACTATGTACGGGCATTGTCTAAACCCGTAACTCAAAGGACCCCATCTTGCCCGTTGCCGCCGCTATGATCGTTACCGCACACGCCTCGGATGCCATGGTTGCCATCCCGTTTTGGCTCGAGATGTTCGCCGTCGTCGCGGCATCGATCTCGGGCGTGTTGGTCGCACGCGAGCACAAACTCGACCTGGTGGGCGCCGTCGCGCTCGCCGTGGTCTGTGGACTGGGCGGCGGTCTTTTGCGCGATATGACGCTGCAGGTGGGCAACGTCTACATCCTCAACCAACCGATGGCGCTCCCGCTCTCCATCGCCACCGCGGCCATCATCTACATCTTCCCGGCAATCGTCGACAAGCCCGAAAAGCTCATTCCCCTGCTCGATATCATCTCGGTGGGTATTTATGCGGCAACCGGCGCAGACAAGGCGCTGGTCTACGGCTTTGCGCCGGCGGTGTGCATCATGATGGGCTTTTTTACAGCGGTGGGCGGCGGCATGCTGCGAGATGGTTTTATGGGTGTGGTGCCGGGTATCTTCCAACGCACCAACTTCTATGCCATCGCGGCCATCGCCGGATCGGCAAGCTATGTTTGCCTTGTCATGAGCGGCTTGGTCAGCAATGTCGTCGCACTGGTCGTTTGCGTCGTGGTGACCATGGGACTACGCTGGCTGTCGCTGCGCTTTGATATCAAAAGCCCCACCGAGGATGACATCGCACGCTTTTTGCACCGCAAAAAGTAGGTGGCGCGGGCTCATCCTTCGAAATGCAACCGAGAGGTTCTTTTAGAGCGCCCACGCGTTGGGTACCCTGTTAGGTGCATGTCGAGCATCTGACGAAGGATTCACTATGCCCTGTAATCAATTCCCGTCGACCCAGCGCCGTAAAGCGTGGGGCCGCATCACGATCTTATTCGCGCTCATCGCTCTAGCGGTCACCGCGCTTCCCACGGCGTCGTTCGCCGGCACGGACACCGCAGGCAACGTACTTGCGACCGACAATGACGCCAATTCGTCCGGCGTCGAAGGTGACCTGTACTGGGCAGGTCAGGCCCTCAACTTGGACGATGCGTCCATCGGCCGCGACATAATTGCAGCAGGCGAGAGCCTCTCCATCCGCGACTGCACGGTGGGCGGCGCCGTCCGCTTGGCGGCACGCACTATCGATATCGCCAAGACCACGGTTGATGGCAGCGTCACGGTCGTCGGTCAGCACGTTGTGCTCAATTCCGACAGCACCGCCAACTGTTTTTACGCGATAGGCGAGACGGTTGCCCTGCGCGGCTCTACCAAGTCGGCAGCGCTTGCGGGCGACACGGTGACCATCGATGGCACCGTCGAGGGCGATGTCGAGGTTTGGGCCGACAAGCTCATCCTGGGCAAGAACGCCCACATCACCGGCACCGTGAACGCGCACGTCTCCGAGGACCCCGAGCGTGCCGCAGGAGCCGAGGTAGGCGCGCTCAAGATCGACCGCACCGAGAACGAGGATACTTCCACCGTTAACGATGTCATCGGCGGTATCGTCGCCGCGGCACTCTCGACCTGCTTTGTCGCTCTGCTGCTCGAGCTCGTCTTTCCGCGCGCGACCGCCAGCGCCGCCGGCATGCTCCACCAGCGCCCCATACCCCTGTGGGTGAGCGGTCTTCTGGGCACGATTGCTATCGTCCCCGCCGTCCTACTGCTAATTATCTCTATCGCTGGTCTGTCGCTTGCCGGAGCCCTCTTGTGCGGCGTTATCGGCATCGCGTTGGTGTCGAGTGCCTTTGCGGGGTGCGCGATCTCCCGCATGGTCGGACACAACCAAAACCGCTACGCCATGGCAGCCGTGGGCGGCGTAATCGCAGGCGCCCTCACGGGGCTTCCCCTCGTAGGTGACTTCATCAGCGGCGTAGCCTTTGTCTTTATGCTCGGCTACGTTATCCAGATCATCTGGCGCAACGCCCACCTCAAGCCGCAGCAGCCGGCTAACATGCCAGGACTCCCCACCGCTTAGCCACCAACCACCACAAAGGTGCCAGGTTACTTTGCACCAACAAACGAAGCGGGGCACTCGGTCATGTCGACCGGGTGCCCCGCTTTTCTTGGAGGGTTCTCTAGTAACTTTTTCAAAACCAATGATCATCAGGTCGGTAGGCCTGTGCGTCACTCGCTACGGAGGCAGCACGCCATTAAGCAGGGGGGGCAATTATTTTTTACGACGACCGCCTCCCCGCTTGATGACGAGCGCGGCAACAATAGCCGCCACTCCGATGGCAGCCAAAGCCGCCACCAGCACCAACGTTCTATCTCCCGTCGAGGGCATAAAGCCTCGACTTGCTTCTTTGCTTGGAGTGTTGAGCACCGACAGTTCAATCGAACCCGTCCCGGCATCGGCGGTATCAACCCGCAGAGGGCTTTCGGCCGACACGGTCACTTTGGGCTTCGCAGCTGCCACCTGCTTAACGTCCAGACCCTCGGACGTAACCGTTACCGTTCGTCTGCCCTCAAAGGCGGCGTATCCCTTGGGTGCCGCGATTTCCTCGACGATATAGACGCCCGCGTCCACACCGCTCAATTCCACATGGCCATCTGCGCCCGAGGTGACGTACGCGTCGGAATCCGTCGACCACGAGCCGTCAGTCGTTAGAATACGTCCGCGGTCATCGATGATGCGCAGCTTGGCGCCCGCGAGCGGTTCATCGTCCGAGCTTGAGCGCTTGATGAGGCTGAGCCCCCAGGTATAGGCCGTGGCGTCATCGCTCGGCGTGCGGGTGAATCCGGCGTCGCCGGACTGGTCGGCGAAGGGAGAGCGCGGGTAGCGCAGGTAGACCTCGTTGGGGTTGCCCTTGGTGGCGCCTCGATTGCAATTGGCCCCCAACGGCGCGTCGTACACGGCGACCACGCGGGCGCCCGCGGCGAAGGCGTCGGCCCCGCCGAGCGCGGCGATCAGGTCGCCGGTGCGCACGGTGAAGGCATTGCCCTCGATCGAGACCTTGCACTGTGAAGTAATATCTGTCCACCCTTTAGCCGGCGTCGAGTTGGCGTTACCGCCCTCACATGCGACGGCGTCGAAGCCGCCGTCCGCGCCCGCCGCCACGTACACGCGCATGCTCGCGGCCACCTTGGAGGGGTCGAGCCCCGCGCCCATGGTGTCGACGAACCGCACCGTATAGGTATCGTAGGCGGTAAGACCCGCCGGGACCGTGGCCGAGAGGCGCCAGTACAGGTCGTCACCGACCGTGGCGTCGGCGGCCTTCTGCCAGGCGGCGGTGCCGTCCTCCAGCACATGCTTGGACACCTTGGGGGTCGCGGCCTTGGGCTTGACGGTGACGGCGCTGCCGCCCACCAGGGCCATGATCGGCGCGGTACCGGCCTCGCCCTGGGCGATGGCGTCGTCGTCGGCGACGATGAGCCAGTAGCCGCAGGGTAGCTCGGCCTCCGTGCCCGCGTTAAGGGCCACGGAAGTTGCGCCGACATTGCAAATCGCGCGGGCAAGCTTTGCCGTCAGCGCAGTCGACATGTGTCCGTCGGCATTCATCCATTCGGCAGCCTCTTGCGCCGTCGAGGCCGTGCTGTCGAGCCCAGCATCATGAAGCACCGGAAGAACGGCCTGGCGAACCGCGCCATTCGCCCACGTTACGTCAGTTGCAATTTTTGGCCAGCATCGTCATCGTCGACAACGGTCGCCGAAAAGAGCTGGTACGCGTCGTAACGCGTCGCGACTGTACCGTCCACCGTAATGGCTCCGGTATCGGCAGCACGGGCCGCCCCAGGAGCAATCGCGAAAGACAGAATAGCGACCATGATTATCGTCGCGACAGCCAACAAGCTGCGGCTAAGCCTACTCATGGCGATCACCTCGATCCAGATCGCGATGGCGACGAGCATGCATCCACGTCGCGGCGAAGCACAGCAACGAAGCGCCAGCAAGATATGTCATAGTCAAGCCAGCCCCGACCGCCTCAGGAAGCATGGTCGAATACCTGTTGATAAAAGTCGGCGGGGTTGTAGAGCCCTCGTCATAGGTAACTACGGCGTTGAGCTGGTCCGTGCCATTAGTCACCTTAACCGTGACTTTGCGCGGGGTCGTGTCATAGGCGATGTGATCTTTAACATGGTCGACGGCACCCTCGGGCTCGACCTCTGAGATGGTGTAAGTGTAGGTATCGGCCTTGTTGTAGTCGACGTTGAAGGAGACATTACCCTCGGCGTCGTTGGTCACCGTCTGGAGCACCCTGCCGTCGCTATCCTTAAGCGCAAACGAGAACTGCCCCTTCTTGAATGTGCCCCCTTCAAGCACTTTCTTAGCCTGGATTGTTGCGAATCCCTTTAGACGATTGTCATAGACCCAAATCTCGTCCTTTTTGTCATCGCCGACGATCTCCGCGCCGCCGACGATGGCCTTCGCCTTAGCTAGCGCAACTTGATAATCCTCGTCACTCGCGCTGCCCCTGAGCATGATCCACACGGGATCAGCCTTGGCGTAGCCAACAGGCGCCCTGGTCTCCACAAGCTGGTAGAGCATGCAATCAGCCATCGCCTTGTTTTCTGTGCCAAACGAGATCCTGCCGTTGGCGTCGGTGGGGACGGTTTCAAACTCAGTCCTTGCATTCTCGATACCCAACGTTGCAACCTGGTCCATATTCACGCTGTAGAGCGTAAACCCCGCATGCTCGAGCGTCGCACCGACCTGCTGGGCGTCGTACTTGGTCATCGTGATGCCGTAGCCGTTGCCACCTGCGCTGGCGGACGCATTTTGAATCTTCCATTTTTGCTCGTCGATCGCCGAGCCCTCCGTCACCCCCGTAAGCTCGGCGGTGTTGGAAAGGGACACCCCTTCGCCGGGGTTTCCGGTCGGGATAACCTCGTACTCGACCTTGAGGTATTTCTTGTCGGGCACATTAAGCGTCAACTTCGTGCGTACGCCAGTTTTGTCTGAGACCTGCTCCATCTTCGACGAATAGTCCTTCTGAGACAGCGCAACCCAGCCACCGTTCACGCGCTCATAGACCTTAAGCGTCGACGGCACCAGCGTGCACTTGGCATCCATGGTATCGACGAGCTCAAGGAAGTCGGTGCCATTTTTAAGGGCAACGGCAGACTCGTTAACAAAAATGGTGTATTTGATGCAGTTGCTATTGGCAACCTGCTCGCCAGACTTTTTGATGACGTTGTTCTTAATGGTGACGTCACCTTTACCGGAATCGAACTTTTTAACTCCTGACCCCGCGCTGGCCCTGTTGGTGAACTTCACCTCGTTTGTGGAGGTATCGAGCTCACCGCGCTTGACCGCCGTCTTGTACGTGAGCTTTGCGTAGCCGACATAGTCGCCGAGATCTGTCGTAGGGATGGAGAAGGTGACCGTGTTGCCGTTGCTGCTAACGTTGTCGGCGGCGAGCTTCTGATCCGTAACGACCTCCTTGGCCTCGCCTCCGCGCCCAAGCCCCGCATGTAGATCGTAGGGGTTCTGCACAATCGTGTACTTTGCGGAACCCGCGACATAGCTCATCCCGTCCGGAATGATATCGATGATGTTCAGCGGTATGCGGCCGAGCTTTCCAGCTCCATAACAATCTCCTGCCGCGGTCTTCTGGCGATTCGCGTACACCGTCCAGTCGACGACCCAGGCTCCCTTCTCGTTCGAGCCGTCAACGGCACTCCAGTCGAAGTCCTCGTTCCAAGTTACCTTCGACTCCGCTTCTGGCTTCTCGACCGCGGGCGTCGTTTCCTTGTTGACGACATACATTGGGCTATCGGTGTAGTACGGCCAACCGCCATTCTGCCCCGGCACCGTAACAGATGCGAAGTTCGAGTACCAGCCCGGCAGCGCATCAGAAGTGGTGGTGTACGTGATGTCGGCGTAATCCTCATTCGCGAGAGCCGCCTTCACCTTGTCGTTAATGTTTATGTCGAGGTTGAAGTTTCTTTTGTGCCCATCCTTCTGCACAACGTTATTTCCATCTTTCAGCTCATTTGTCGTCAGCTTCCAGTCGTCGCCTCGAACTAGCTCAGTTTCACCAATCTTGATCTTTATTGAATTGACATCAACGCCGATATCTTGTTTCCACGCTGATTGAAACGTGTCCTTCACCGTCACCTTATCAAGGTTGGCCGCATTGACGATAGCTTTCAGTGCCACACGCGTCTTCCACTTCGCCTCGCCAGTTGTTGCAGCATTCTCTCGACCCACGAGTTCCTTGGTGATCGGTGTGCCCACCAACTGCGGCGTAAACTCACCTTTACCAGTGCCGGAAACGGAACCATCGTGCTCGATCGTTGCGCTGTTGCGCACGGTGTCATACGAACCCGTTTCATTCATCTTGGTGTGATAAACAATGCGATAGGTGATGTACTTATCCTCAAGGTCAGTCGGAAACTTGTAGGTAAAGGAACTCTGCGACGAATCGAGCTCGCCCTCCTTGAGGACCTCCAAACCCGAGCTGCCCTTATAAACCGTATAGCCCCCCGTATACGTCTGCTTATCGTCCAGATTATCGGTGAACACGTAGCCGCTCATGTCGGCCTTGAGCTCGCCTTGGTTGAGCGTGACGGTCCATGTGATGTCGGACGGCGTGCTATTGCGGTCGCTAGACTTGCCAATCATGTCGTAACGAAAGGGGCTGGGGGCAGCCGTAACCGTGCCGTTCTGACGATCGTTGGCACCGCCCCACTCCCACGACGCCATGTTCTTTGAGGCTTCCTGGCCGTTGATGAACTCTCCGTTATCCACGGAGATACCGCTCTTCAGCTTGGTTTCATACGTAATCGTATGGACACCCTGGGGAAGACTGCCTAAGTTCTCGATGGTCGCGGTCTGACCTTCGATTTTTGGCTGCGATCCAATCGTCTTGTTATCGAGCTTAAAGCTGTGCTCCACAAAGCTAAAGTTATCACCCAGCGTATCAGTGAACTTGACGTTCGTGACATACGACTCGACTGTGAGCTCAACGGTCCAGGTGACTTTGGCCACGCCATCGGAACCCTGAGAGAAAACCCCCGACTTCCTCTTATTCGTAACCCTACCGTCCTTGATGGGAATATTTATCGATCCCTTGCCAGGAAACTCGACAGACACATTGCCGCCGGCGCCGATGTCTTTGTTTGAAAGCTGGAACGAGAAGTTTGCCGCGACATGGATATTCGCAGGGTTTTTGCGAGCCACGCCTTGTCAAACGTAAAGACAACCTTATTGCCCGCGATCTTCCACGTGCCAGCTTGGGCAGCAGAAGCTTCCGGACCCTCCATGAGGTTGCCACCCGCGTTTTCATCAACGACGATGGTGTCGGGTAGCTCATAGACAGCGATATAGTTCTCGGGCGAAGGCGCCTTACCGCTTTTGAATTGTGCCAAGAAAGCTCCATAGAGCGTCGAAGTGGACGTTACAGGATCCTTGAGCTCTTGAGTATGGTTCTCATCGGCATACAGCCTGACATCAACCGTCGCCGTCTTCCCATCAATCACAATCGGCGTTGGTGTGCTCACATCCTCGGCGCGCACGGGGGCTACACCGTGAAAAACGGCGGCGGTGAGGCTAATCAAAATGAAGATCAGGGCCGCCATACCAAGCGACCGCGAGCGGTGTGCGTCCATAGTTGTCCCTTAATTCCTACAACACAGTGTGGAATACGGCGAATCGTCGGATCGAACACAAACCCCAACATCAACGAGAACCTACCTAGCGCATTGCAAGAACCCATTGGGGAGCAGTTTCTAAGACGGTTCGTCTATGCCACAATGCATAAAATACAATATAGATACCAGTCATGTAAACCGTAGGTAAAGAGGTCTTTTAATGTAATACCAGTTGATATTTATCTGTTAACGGTTTTGTATCAAAGCGGTTATATCCTGTGGAATTATGTATATGTTTAAACAACTTTACTTTGGCTGGAAAGCCGCTCGGGGGATAACCTCCTCCACCGTGGTGCAAAGTAACCTGTCCCCTTGCACCAAAAAGGGCGCCGACCATTGCGGTCGACGCCCTTTCTTATTGGCGGTTATAAGCCCCAGCGCTTATTTGTTGACCTGGCCGGCGCGAACGGCAGCCTTCTTGCGGTCGGTGGCGTTGAGCAGACGCTTGCGCAGGCGGATGTTCTTGGGAGTGATCTCGACCAGCTCGTCGTCGGCGATGTACTCCAGCGCCTCCTCCAGCGAGAAGGTGCGGGGCGGCACCAGCTGAACGGAGATATCGGAGGTCGAGGAGCGCTGGTTGCCCAGGTTCTTGGTACGGGCGATATTGACGACCATGTCGCCAGCCTTGCTGCGCTCGCCCACGATCATGCCCTCGTAGCACTCGGTGCCTGGCTCAACAAACAGCTGACCGCGCTCCTGCAGCGTACCCAGGGCATAGGCAACGGCCTTCTCGGTGGTCATAGAGATCATTGCGCCGTTCTGGCGGTTGCCGATCTCGCCGGCATAGGGGCCGTACTCCAGGAAGGTGTGGTAGAACACGCCCTCGCCGTGGGTGACGTTCATGATGCGGTTCTTAAGCCCCATGATGCCGCGCGTCGGGATCTTAAACTCGAGGTGCGTCACGATGCCCGAGGTGTCCATGCTCGTCATGATGCCGCCGGAGGTACCGAAGACCTCAACGACCTTGCCTGAGTACTCGTCCGGGCACTCAACGACGGCCTGCTCGACAGGCTCCATCTTGTTGCCGTTCTCGTCCTTCTTAAACAGAACGCGGGGACGGCCGACCTGGAACTCAAAGCCCTCGCGGCGCATGGACTCCATCAGAACAGACAGGTGCAGAATGCCGCGGCCCGAGACCTCGACGCCGCTCTTGTCCTCGAGCTCCTCGATCTTCATGGTCACGTTGTTCTCGGCCTCGTTGAACAGGCGCTCCTTGAGCTGACGGGCGCCCACGATGTCGCCGTCACGGCCGACGAGCGGGGAGGTCGAAGCCTCAAAGACGATGGACAGGGTCGGCGGGTCGATCTCGATGGGCTCGAGCTCGACGGGGTTCTCGGGATCGGTGTAGACATCGCCGATATCGGTGCGGTCAATACCCACGACGGCGGCGATGTCACCGGCGCCGACTTCCTGGCACTCGGTGCGGCCCAGGTAGTCGAAGGTAAAGAGCTGCTTGACGGTAGCGGTGGCGCTGGAACCGTCATTCTTGACAACCAGGATCTGGTCGCCCTGGTGAATGGCGCCGGAGTACACGCGACCGATACCGATGCGGCCGACGAAGTTGGAGTGATCGATGGTCACGCACTGCATGGCCAGCGGGGCGTTCTCGTCAACCTCGGGCGCGGGCATGTCGTCGATGATCATATCGAGCAGCGGATACATGTCCATGTTGCCGTCGTTGGGGTCAAGACGGGCAAAGCCGTTCATGGCGCTGGCGTAGACCACGTGCTCCATGGCGAACTCAAGCTGGTCATCGGTGGCACCCAGGTCGGCCATGAGGTCCAGGCAGTCGTTGTAGGCCTTCTCGGGATTGGCGCCCGGACGGTCGATCTTGTTGATGACGATCATGATCTTGAGGCCGGTGTCGATAGCGTGACGCAGCACAAAGCGGGTCTGGGGCATGGGGCCCTCAAAGGCGTCGACCAGCAGCAGGGCGCCGTCGGCCATACGCAGCACGCGCTCGACCTCGCCGCCAAAGTCGGCGTGGCCCGGGGTGTCGATGACGTTGATCTTGACGTCCTTGTACTCGATAGAGATGTTCTTGGCGAGAATCGTAATGCCGCGCTCGCGCTCCTGGTCGTTAGAATCCAGGACGCGGTCCTCGACCTGCTGGTTGGCACGGAAGGCGTCCGTGGCACGCAGGAGCTTATCGACCATCGTCGTCTTGCCGTGGTCGACGTGGGCGATGATGGCGATGTTCCTCAGATTGTCTACGCGCATGTAGTTCCCCTATCTTCTATCCATATACAAACGGCACGCGTATGCGACCCGCCCAGCGATGCAACGCTCAGCGGGAATATTGAGCCTTTTACCGAAAACTCGTTTATTTTAGCGATTTTAGATGAGAGGGGTTTCCTCACCTGCAGGTTCAGGGTCGCTCCACATAAAACCATCGCCGGCGCCCATGCCCTCATACAGCACATATGCCGAAAAACCACTCTCGAGCGTGGTTTCGAAGAAGCTCACGAGCAGAGCATCGTGATAGCCGCCGTCAATCTCGACGCAGCCGGTGTAGCCGATGGCATAGCGAGCGATACGGCCCAGGCCCTCGTCCTTAAGACCCATCTTGTGCTCGGAGATAAAGTTGGTGGCCGCCTCGAGGCACGCCTCTTCGCCATCCTCATCGAGCGCCGCCAGATAACGGTTGGAAGCGGCGTCCTCAATTGCCACGACCACGCCAGGGTTTTCACCGGCGGCAAGGTCGTCCAAGAACGCGCCGATCAGATCGCACACCATGGCGTCGAGCTCGGCGGAGACGTTACCGGCGTCCTGCATATCCTGTGCCATCTTTAGACCTTCCCATCGAGTCTGGCGTCGTTACAGTTCTTGTGCCTCGGCGGCGATCCTGGCGGCAGCGTCGCGGGCGCGCATCATGTCCGCTGCGCGCTTGTCGAGCACCTTGATCTGACTGGTCAGCATTACCGCATCGACCACACCCCAGATCACAAGGCCCGTAGAGATCGAAAACCCAAGCGCACCAACTGTACCACGAAGGCGCGAGCAGATTGCCGCGACAAGGACGGAGACGACAACCATCTTGATAAACGAGCCGCGGCGCTCGCGAAGCGTGCGGGCCTGCGTCACATAGGCAATGCGAGCCGCCTCAGAAGCCTCCGAGCGCATCTGGGCCTCGCGGGCGATCGCAGCCGCCTCAGCCGACATACCGCCAGCCATCAGCGAACGCTCCGCAGCCTGGACGCCCCGCATTTAGAAGTCATCGGGGGAGAGCGTATGGACGAACTCGTCGAACTTCTCGAACTCTTGCTCGTCGTCAACTTCCTTGGCATGGGCAGAAACGGTGCCCAGGCGATTCATGATGTCGTCTTCAACGAACATGGGGGCATTACTGCGTACGGCGAGGGCGATGGCGTCGCTGGGACGGGCGTCGATCTTGCGCTCGTCACCATCGGCCAGTACGACGATCATCGCGTAGAACACCGGCGGCTCGGCGCGAACGATCTCGATGCGCTCGAGCTTGGCGCCCAGGGCGCCAACAGTATCGAGCAACAGGTCATGGGTAATCGGGCGCTCGGCGCGGCCGCTATCGATGCCGCGGCTAATGGCAGCAGCTTCAAACGAACCAGTCTGAATGGAAAGGGAACGCAGCGGCGCGGGCGAGTCCGATTTGCTGCAGCGCTCGCGAAGCACGATAAGCGATGGCACGGGACCGGCGGCCATGACGATGGTCTCTATGTCGACACGAACCATGGAACACCTCCGGTACGTAGCGGTTAACACGCGGCAGCTCCACCGCATTGAATAGCTATACTACCCAATCTTTCGCACAGCACACAAAACCAAAATGAGATTTATCGCAGACAAGAAAAAAGCCCCAAGGCAATGCCCCAGGGCTCTTCACAGTTTTGATGGTGGACCTGACAAGATTCGAACTTGTGACCTCCCGGTTATCAGCCGGACGCTCTAACCAACTGAGCTACAGGTCCATCGCGCAAGGGATATATTAGACGAGTCGTTACGCGCGCGTCAACAACTTTTTTGAAAATCTTTGAAGGGTGCTCGCCCCGGTCGCACGGCGGCATGTGAAGTCGCCTGCTCGGACAGTCCTGACTCGCACAGAGAGCACATTAAGTGCTCTCTGGCTCGTGCGGAACTCGCGATCGACTTCACATGTCGCCGTGCGACCGGGGCGAACACGAGTCCCAAGGTTTTCAAAAAAGCGGTCGGCGCGCAGTGCGCCGACCGCCGATATATGGGGTCTGATATTTTCTACCAGCCAGGGCCTCTTACTCGTCGAGGAGATCTTCTGGCATGTCGTTGCCGTCGCCTAGATCGACAGGGGTTTCTTCGGAAGCAGAGCCGTTTTCTGTGGCTTCGCCTTCGGGCCTCTCTTTGGCGGCCGTCATGCGGGCCACGGCGCAGATGCGGTCGTTGTCGTCGACGGTCATCATCTTGACGCCCTGGGTGGCGCGGCCGGTCTGGCTGATCTCGTCGGTCTTGACGCGAATGACCGTCGCGCCCTCCGTCACGATGAACAGCTCGTGCTGCGGGCCCACCGTCTTCATGGCCGCGAGGTTACCCTTACGCTCGGTCATTTGAATGGTGTAGACGCCCTGGCCGCCGCGATTCTGCTCCGGGTAGTCCGCGACCGGCGTGCGCTTGCCGTAGCCGCGCTCGGTGATGACGAACAGATCGCCGTTGCCGTTAGTGACTTCCATGCCCAGAACGCTCACGCCGTCCTTCATACCGATACCGCGAACGCCGCTGGTATCGCGGCCGGTGGCGCGCACCTGCTCCTCGGAGAACATGATCGCCTTGCCCGCGGTGGTGGCCAGGATAATCTTGTCGCCCTCGCGCACGCGGCGCACGTTCAGCAGCGCGTCGTCGTCACGCAGGTTGATAGCAATCAGGCCATCACGGCGGCTACGATCGTAAGCACTCATCACGGTCTTCTTGACCATGCCGTTCTTGGTGGCAAACATCAGGTACTCGTCGGCCGGGAAATCGCGGCAGCTGATGACGCTCGCGATCTTCTCGCCCTCCTCGAAGGGCAGCAGGTTGACGATCGCGGTACCGCGCGCCTGGCGCGTACCCACCGGCAGCTCGTGCACCTTCAGGCGATAGACCTTGCCCTTGCTCGAGAAGAACAGCACGTACTCGTGCGTGGACGCGATGAACATCTCATCGATAACGTCGTCCTCTTTGAGATTGACGCCCGACACGCCCTTGCCGCCGCGCTTCTGGGCGCGGTAGGCGGCCACCGGGATACGCTTAACGTAGCCGGTGTGGGTGATGGTCACGACCATGTCCTCGTCGGCGATGAGGTCCTCGACATCCAGGTCCTTCTCAACCTGGCTGATCTCGGTGCGGCGCTTGTCGCCAAACTTCTTGGAGATCTCGCGCATCTCTTCCTTGATGACGCCCAGGATCTTCTCCTCATGCGCCAGCAGGTCCTCGTAGTAGGCGATGGCGCGGCGCAGGCCGTCCAACTCTTCTTGGATCTTGTCGCGCTCCAGGCCGGTCAGGCGGCGCAGCTTCATCTCGAGGATGGCCGTGGTCTGCTCGGGCGTAAAGCCAAAGCGCTCGATCAGGCGGCTGCTGGCCTCGGAGTCGGTCTGCGAGGAGCGGATAATGCTGATAACCTCGTCGATATGGTCGAGGGCCATCAGGTAGCCCTCGAGGATATGCGCACGCGCCTGGGCCTTCTTGAGGTCAAAACGAGTGCGGCGGGTGACGACGTCGACCTGGTGGTCGATATAGTGCTGCAGCATCTCGCGCAGACTCAGGCATTTGGGCACGCCGTTGACGAGCGCCAGGTTGTTGGCGCCAAAGGTCGTCTGCAGCGAGGTGTACTTGTACAGGTTGTTGAGCACGACCTGCGGAATGACGCCCTTCTTGAGCTCGATTACCAGACGGATGCCCTTCTGGTTGGACTCATCGCGCATATCCGAGATGCCCTCGATGCGTTTGTCGTTGACGAGCTGGGCGATCTTCTCCTGCAGGGTGCCCTTGTTGACCATGTAGGGAATCTCGGTAAAGACCAGGCGGCTGCGGCCGGTCTTGGTGGACTCCACATGTGCCTTGGCACGCACGGTAATGGAGCCGCGGCCGGTCTCGTAGCTCTGCTTAATGCCGGCGCTGCCCATGATGATGGCACCGGTGGGGAAGTCCGGACCGGGCATGATCTGCATGAGCTCGTCGACGGTGGCGTCGGGGTTGTCGATCAGGTAGCAGGTGGCCTCGATCGCCTCGGTGAGGTTATGCGGAGCGATGTTGGTGGCCATGCCGACGGCGATGCCCTGGCTGCCGTTGACCAGCAGGTTGGGGAAGCGCGCAGGCAGCGCCACGGGCTCGGCGAGCGATTCGTCGTAGTTGGGCTGCCAGTCGACGGTATCCTTCTGCAAGTCACGCAGCAGTTCCATGGCGGGCTTGGCCAGGCGGCTCTCGGTGTAACGCATGGCGGCCGCGCCGTCGCCGTCGATGTTGCCGAAGTTACCGTGACCGTCGATGAGCGGCGTGCGCATGGAGAACCACTGCGCCAGGCGGACCATGGCCTCGTAGACCGCGGAATCGCCATGCGGGTGGTACTTACCGATAACTTCGCCGACCGTCCAAGCTGACTTCTTGTGCGGGCGGTTGGGGTAGATGCCGCTCTCGTTCATCGCGTACAGGATGCGGCGGTGCACCGGCTTTAAGCCGTCGCGCACGTCCGGCAGCGCGCGCGCCGTGATGACCGACATCGAATACTCGATGAACGACTGCTTCATCTCGCGGCCAAACTCCGAAATCTGGAGCTGGCCGCCGTTGATATCCTCGCCGGCCGAGGCGCCACGGTCGACTTCGCCAAAGCTCTCCTCGAGCTCGGCGTCGTCTTCTTCCTCATCATCATCGGCATCGGGGTTATAGGCGTCCGGGTCGCCGTCCTCGCCCTGCTCAGCACGGGCAAGCAGGCGCTTCAGATCGTCGGGCATACCGGCATCGCCGGCCTCGTCCATACCCTCGTTATTGTTGATATCGTCTGCCACGTTACCTCCCCTTAAGCGTCAAGGAATCGTGCATCATGTGCATGCTTCTCGATGTACTCGCGGCGATAGCCGACCTCGGAACCCATCAGCTCGCGCACGGCGCGGTCCGCCACCACGGCGTCCTCGATCGACACGCGCTGCAGAATGCGGGTCTTGGGGTCCATCGTCGTCGAGGCAAGCTGCTTGGGGTCCATCTCGCCCAGGCCCTTGTAGCGCTGGACGGTATAGCCCTTGCGCTTTTTGGTAATCTTGCCGTCCTTGGCCTTGCCGTCCTCGTCGTTATCGTCGGGGTTCAGGCCCAGACTCTGGATGGTGTCGCGCAGGATCTCGTCTTCGGGCTGGCGGCCGTTGGGATACACGTAGTGGATCTTGTTGCGCACCTTAATGCCAAAGATGGGCGGGCAGGCAACATAGACGTAACCGGCATCGATCAGCGGACGCATGTACTTGTAGAAGAACGTCAGCAGCAGGATGCGGATATGCGCACCGTCGACGTCTGCATCGGTCATGATGATGATCTTGTGGTAGCGCGCCTTGGTGATATCGAAGTCGCCGCCGTCGTCGGCACTCGTCGTGACGCCGCAGCCGATCGCGGTAATCAGCGACTGGATGGTGTCACTCGAGAACGCGCGATGGTCACCAACGCGTTCGACGTTCAAAATCTTGCCGCGCAGGGGCAGAATCGCCTGGATGTCTCGGCGACGGCCGTCCTTGGCCGAACCGCCTGCCGAGTCGCCCTCTACGATGAAGAGCTCGGTCAGCTCGGCATCGCGCACCGAGCAGTCGGCGAGCTTGCCGGGCAGGGACGCCGTCTCGAGCAGGCTCTTGCGACGGGTCGCTTCGCGCGCCTTGCGGGCGGCGTTGCGCGCCTTGCAGGCCTGTTGCGCCTTCTTGACGATCTCGCGGGCGGGCTTGGGATGCTCCTCCAAGTAATCGGCGAGGCCGTCGGTCACGATCTTGAGCGTCAGCGCGCGCATATAGGAGCTGCCGAGCTTGGCCTTGGTCTGGCCCTCAAACTGCGGATCGGGCAGCTTGACCGAGATAACGGCCGAAAGGCCCTCGCGCACATCGTCGCCGGTCAGGTTGACGTCTTTTTCCTTGAGCAGGTTCTGCTTGCGCGCGTAATCGTTGATCACGCGGGTGAGCGCGGTGCGGAAGCCCTCAAGGTGCATGCCGCCCTCGGGGGTGTAGATGTCGTTGGCAAACGACATGACGTTCTCGCCGTAACCGCTATTCCACTGCAGGGAAACCTCGACCTCGCCCATCTTGGCCACAGGTGCGTCCGGATCCGATTTGCCCTCGATGTAGATAGGCTCCTTAAAGGCCTCGGGGACGTCCTTGCCCTCGTTGAGGAACTTGACGAAGTCGATGATACCACCCTCGTAGCAAAACTCCTCCACGTGGAGAGTCGCCTCGCGCTCGTCGGTCAGCACGATCTTGAGGTTCTTATTGAGGAACGCCGTCTCCTGCAGACGGTTGTGCAGCGTATCGAAATCGTAGACGCAGGTCTCGAAGATCTCGTCGTCGGGCCAGAAGGTAACGGTGGTGCCCGTCGAATCCGAGGTGCCCACGACCTCCATCTTCTTGACGGTCTTGCCGCGCGAGAACTCCATCTCGTAGGTGTTGCCGTCGCGACGAACCTGAACGACCACGCGCTTGGACAGTGCGTTGACGACGGAGATGCCAACGCCGTGCAGGCCGCCCGAGACCTTATAGGCCGAATTATCGAACTTACCGCCGGCGTGCAAGATCGTCATGACGACCTCGAGCGTCGGGATCTTTTTAACAGGGTGCTCGTCGACGGGGATGCCGCGCCCGTTGTCGACGACCGTGATGGAGTTGTCGGCGTGGACCGTCACCTGGATCTCGGTGCAGAAACCGGCCATGGCCTCGTCGACGGAGTTGTCAACGATCTCCCACACCAGGTGATGCAGACCGCTGGCGCTCGTCGAGCCGATATACATGCCCGGGCGCTTACGAACGGCCTCGAGACCTTCGAGAATCTTAATCTCGCCGCCATCGTAATCGTTTTCGTTTGCCACACGTCCTCCTTCAGTCAAGAAAATGTGTACAGCCTTACTAGTTTATCGTAAAAAAATACCCTCGGGAACGAGGGTATTTGGCTCTACAAGGCCACCAGATGCGATTTAAGGCTCTTTTTTGCTTTGCACGCCCTTGGCCCACTCGGCGCTGGCTCTCATGGCGTTCTCGAGGGCCTCGCGCAGTTTTTGGTCTTCGATGGGCGCCACTTGGCACTCAATCTCGGTGCGCTCGGCCTCACTGAGGTCGGCGTGCGGAGCCGGCGGGCGCTCAGTCGTCGCCGGGCACAGGCGCTCCTTGGCGACGGGTGGCGTGTGACCGGGCGCGGTGGTTTTGAACACCAGGCCGTCCACATGTGCGCCGGCGCGCTCCATACGTGCGCGGATGATCTCGCGCAACAGCGTCATTTCCTGCGTCCACGAGGGCGAGTCGAGGTACACCAGCAGCTCATTGGACTCGGGCAGGTAGCGCAGGCCCGTCACATGGCGTCCCTCGCGCGTGCCCGAGCACACCGCATTCCAGGCGCGATAGACCGCACGAGATTCCTCTGCAGCCTCCATCTGCGCGCGGCGCTCAGGTGTCGCGGCCGCCAGGATGCGCTGGCGCTCTGCGTTCAAAAATCCACTGAAGGCAACCGTCTCGCTCTCGCGCTCGTAATCAGCACGTCTCACCCATGCTCACCACCTTGGCTCGATCAAGCAGGTCATCGGTAAAGTATCCCAGGTTGGTCGTGGTTATGACCGTCTGGATATCATCGCCGATCAACCGCAAGAAAGCACCGCGGCGCTCGCCGTCGAGCTCGCTCATCACGTCGTCCAAAAGCAGCAGCGGGGCGGTACCCAGGACATCGCGAGCCACGGCCACCTCCGCCACCTTCCAGGCCAGCACCAACGTTCGCTGCTGTCCTTGGCTGGCAAACGAACGGGCGGAGCGACCCGCCACGGCAAACTCAATCTCATCGCGATGCGGTCCCACCAACGTCACGCCGCGGCGAATTTCCTCGTCGGCGTGTTCATCAAGGGCAGCCAGCATGCGCTCGTACGCCCAGCCCTTTAGCTCTTCGCGATCCTCGACCTGGGGCAAATCCCCCAGTGTGGACGTATAGGTCACGTTGGCAGCCTCACCGGATGCCACTTGCCCGTAGGCAGCGTGCACATGGCCCGCCAGCCGGTCGAGCAGGGCCAACCGGTGCACGAGCAGGGCCGAGCCCGCGCGGGCAATCGAATCATTCCACGCGCCGAGCATCTCGCGGCAGCACCAGGTCTCCTTAAGCAGGGCATTACGCTGGGTCACGCAGCGCCCATAGGTGCTCGCAAGATCGGCATAGCGTGCGCTCAGTTGCATGCCAAAGTCATCGAGGGCGGCGCGGCGCACACTGGCACCTCGCTTAACCATGTCCAGATGGTCGGGGCAAAACAGCACGCTCGGCAGAACCCCGCGCACACCGGCGGCAGAGCACCTCTTGCCGTTGCGGCTAAACGAGCGCTTACCGTCCTCCGCGCTCAATCCCATATCAAGCACGCGGCCGTCGCCCTCGAGCCTCAGCTCGACCTTGCACGAGCCCACGCCGTCATGGACGAGCTCGGCTGCGGTCGGATGCCTAAACGAGGCGCCGCTCGTCAGCAGCTGCAGTGCCTCTATGAGATTGGTCTTTCCCGCCGCGTTGGGTCCCGCAAGTATCGTCACGCCCTCGTCCAGGGCAAGGCGATAGCTCTCGAAACTGCGGTAGTGCGCGACGGAAAGATCGCGGGCGAACATGGTCATGGCGCAGCGCTAGATGCGGACCGGCATGACCAGGTACAGGTAGTTGATCTTGTCGTAGGACTTGAAGATGCCCGCCTGCGAGTAGCTCTTGAGCTCCAGCGTGATCTCCTTCTCCTTGGACAGGGCATTGAGGCAGCCGAAGATGTAGTGGTAGTTGAAGGCGATGGTACCCGACTCGCCCTCGGCCTCGACATCGATCGTCTCCTGCGCCAGATCCTGGTCGTTGGAGATGGAAGACAGGCCCATCTGGCCGTTCTCGACGTCGATCTCGAACTTGACGGCGGGGTTGGCGCTCGCGATAACGGCCACGCGTTTGAGGGCGGCATTGAAGGCGGCCACATCGATCTTGACACTCGTCACGCACGAATCGGGGATGAGCTGCTTGTAGTTGGGATACATGCCCTCGATGCGGCGCGACACGTAGGTGGTGTTGCCGGCCTCGAAGACGACCTGGGTGTCGGTAGCCCCGATCATGATGGTCGCCTGGCTGGCCATGATGTTCAGCGCGTCGTTAAAGGCGTCAGCCGGAACGTTGAGCTCAAAGGAACCCTCGAGGGTCGAGGTCTCAACCTGCGTATCGCACACGGCCAAGCGGAAGGAATCGGTCGCCACCAGACGCACGGTGTTGTTCTCGACCTTCATGTGCACGCCGCCCAGGATGGGGCGGGCCTTGTCGGTCGAGGTGACGCGCCATACGCGCCCGACCATCTCGGACAAGATATCGGTCGGCAGCTCCACGGCACTCTCGATGGCATAGGCCGGAAACTCGGGGAAGTCATTGGCATCGAGCGTGTTCAGCCTAAAAGAGCTCTTCTCGCAACTGATCAGCACTTGGCGCTCGGACAGCTCAAAGGTGACCGGGGCATCGGGGAGGGTCTTGGTGATATTGGAGAGCATCTTACAGGGGATAACCATCTCGCCCTCTTCTTCGACATGCGCCGCGATGCGATGACGGATCGAGATGGTGTAGTTAGAGGTCTGGAATTCCAAGATGCCGTCTTGCGCCTTAACGAGCACGCCCGACAGGATGGGAAGGGTGGATGTCGAAGCGACACCCTTCATAACGACGCCGATGGCTTGTGTAAGCGAGCTCTGGCTGACGGTGAACTTCATCTTTTAATACCTTTCTATAGATATAAATATCTTAATAATAGTAATAGCACTGACGAAACTGTTGATTACTCCCAAAGACGCAGGTCAGACCCAGAAAGAGAATCGACAGCAGCCTGTGTGCAACAGGGGTGGTTTTCCACGTTCAAAACCTGCGCAAAACTTTTCATCACCGCGGGTTGGGTTTTAGACACCTTATGCCCGTGGTTTCGACAAGTTTTCAACAGGTGTCTCTATTTCCCTACGAGCGCAGTGTAATTTTATCGCGCAGCGACTTGAGGTCTTCGGTGACGGTGCGGTCTTCCTGGATCATCTTCTGGACCTTTTTGTAGCTCGTGCTGACGGTCGAGTGGTTGCGGTTGCCAAATTCGGCGCCCACCGCCGTGGTCGTCATCTCGCACATCTCGATGGCCAGGTAGATAGCGATATGGCGTGCTTTGGCGATATTGGCGTTGCGACGCGGGCCGATGAGCTCCTCGTGCGTCACGCCGTACTGCTCTTCGATGACGGACTGAACCGTCTGGACGTTGATCTTTTTGGCCGATGTGTCGAAGTACTGGCTGGCGATGGCGTCGATATCGTCAAAGGTGAGCTCCCCGCCCTCGCGCTCACGGTCGCCCGCCTCGCCGGCGCAGCGCTCGCAAAAGCTCTCGAGTTCGCGGATGTTGGTGCCCGAGACCTCGGCCATGTGTTTAAAGTGCTCGTCGGTCAGGTGTCCGCCGTCGCCCCCATAGGCCGCCAGCAGTGAGTCGTCGCCCGCCTCGGGAGCGGCGACGATGGTGTTCTCGTAATAGCGCTGCAAGATCTTGTATTTCATCTCGTAGCTGGGCTCTGCGACCAGGCAGAGCATTCCGGCGTTGAAGCGGCTGGTCAGACGCTCGTCCATGCTCAGGTCCTTGGGGGCGCGGTCTGCCGCGATGACGACCTTCTTGTTGTTGCGGATGAACTCGTCCATGAGCTGGAAAAAGTAGTCCACACTCGCGCGCTTGCCGATGATGTTTTGGATGTCATCGATGATGAGCACGTCCACGCCGTGGTACGCCTGCATGATGGGGGCGTTGCTCTTCTTTTGACGGTCGAACTCGGTCATCAGGTCGTCCAGATATGCCTGGGAGTTGGCATACTTGACCTTGATCTCGGGCGACTTCTCGGCGAGCTCGTTTTTGATGGCGAGCAGCAGATGGGTCTTGCCCAGCCCCGATTTGCCATAGATGAACAGGGATGTGCATGTGCCGCGCTCGTCCGCGAGCGCGGCAAACTTGAGTGCCGAGCGATAGGCATGGCTGTTCTCGGGGCCGTAGACAAAGTTCTCAAAGGTAAATTTTGAGTTCGCGGCGAGCGGGGCTCCATCCGTATTCTGCTCGGCCGGCACGGTCGGTGCTGGCATGGGTGAAGCGGGAGCCGCAGCTTGCGTGGATTTAGTCGGCGCTCCGCCCTTCATCTGGTTCATCATGCGACGAAAATCGTCGGCCGAGAGCGTGTTCTTGATTGCAATGCCCGAATCCGCGCCCGCCGCTGCGTCGTGAGCGATGGGCATGTGCGTGACGGGTGCGTTCGTTGACGTCGCCGCCGCGCTCGTCAACGGTGCCATTGTTTCACGGGAAACATCGCTGTGCTGGTGCTCGATTGTCGGCACATCGCCTGCGGAGGCCGGCACCGCCGGGGAAGCAGCGGGAGCCGTGGCGGGCGCCGTGGCGGCAGCGGATTCCGTCGCGGCGCCTTGCGGTGCCACGATGTCGAGAGCAATCGGTGCAAAGGCGATTTCTTCCAGATAGGCCTCAATAGTCGGCTGATGCTTTTTGAGCTGCGCGATGGCAAAGCGCGAGGGGGCCTCGATCGTGAGCGTATCTTCGGTCAGGCTTATGGCGCGCGATTGCCCCAGCATGTTGATGAGGCGTGCATCTTGGCCGTCGCGCTGGCAAAAGGCGATGGCATCCCCCAGGATGATGCTTGCTTCCTCGTCCACTGTCTCTCCCGTTCTTTAGCTCTGAGCTCGCACGCGAGCGGCGCCGAGTTCGGTCAGATGGTATTTCTGGCCATGCTTGATGACCAAGCCGGCCTGCGCCAAGTCATTGAGCGTGCGTGACCAAGTGGGGGCCGAGTTTCCAAACGCCCTCGCAAGATCGGTTGCGCCGCACGCTTGATTTTGCGCCAGATAGCCCAGCGCGGCGTTGCCGCGATCGCTTACGAACACGTCCGGTTGTGGCTGTGCATACTGATTTACTGCATTAGGATACATCATTTGAGCTGCTGGTTGTTGAGAACTCTGCGTCGGCGGCATTTGCTGTTGAAAACTTTGAGGCCACTGTTGGTAAGGCTGTGGAGGCATCTGCTGGGTCCAAGGGTTGTACTGCTGCTGCGGCATCTGCTGGTACGGCTGCTGATATCCCTGCTGGTACTGCTGCGGGAACTGCTGGCCATACCCCAGTGGCGGCATCTGCTGATATGGATATCCCTGTTGGTACGGCTGATAGCCCATTTGCTGGCCACCCGGCGCCCCCGTCGCCTGCTGCATTGCTGCTGCATCCTGATCAGCCAGCGGCATGGCCTCTGGCATGTTTGGCGGCATCGACATAGATGCCGCCTGGGGTTCTTGTGTGGGAAGCATTCCGGGCTGCTGTATCTGTCCCACGGGGGGCTGCATCTGCTGCGTTGCCACGGGCTGCTGCGCAAAAGCTCCCGGCAGGGGATATGTGGGCTGCTCCGTCTCGGGCCGCACGGCAGCGCCGCGTCCGCCGGCACGCTCGATTTCCTGCACGCGTTTAGGGTTCAGGCTTACCGTAACCACGGTGCCGTTGCCCATGTTGTCCTCGATGGATACGGCACCGCCGGCGTTTTCCAAATACTCCTGCACCATGGGAAACCCTGCTCCGGTTCCACGGATATAGCGCTTCATCTTGCTGTTTGCGCTGGTAACGCCAAAGTCGAAAGCACGTTCCTTGTCGTCGATGCCGGGTCCTTGGTCAGCAAAGCGGATGGTGTCTCCGCCGTCCAGAATCGAGATGATGGGCTCGGCAAAGTGTGCGTGGATAAAGTTTTCGACAATCTCGCGGATGACCATGAGCGAGATATGGCCACCTTGTTCTTTCATGCACTGGTAGACGGTGTTGGTCGTCTCTTCCAAATACGTGCGGACATCTTGCGGATCAATGACGATCACCCGCGGTGTCGACAGCATGTCGTCATAGACGGCGATGCGCGCGGCGTACATGGCTTTTGGCGCCTGCGTGGTCGTCTGCTCGCCTTCCGCACGCTCTTCGCGCACGCCGGTGATGTGCTCGTTGTCGGGTGCCGGGTCTCCGGAATCGACCATGGTGTAAAAGTCGTCAGACATGCCGCTCGCAATCTTTCAAAAGGTTTCGAACAAATAGTAGCTCACCGTGCAACGTTTCTCATCTTTCGACAACTTTTCAAAACTTGTTGAAAACTTTGGAAAACGGGTGAAAAGTTCTCAACATTGCCAACATGACCTGTTGAAAACTCGATGAAATATCGTGAAAAGTTGCCATGCACCGCTAAATCGAGCTTGGCTTATGGGGGAACCGTGTGAACTGCGCAACCTTTTACCTTTGATTTCTTGACATTTGAACATTGATTTCCCTACAATCTTCAAGCTCACGTGTCTATATCTGCGTCCGCGTCCCCGCGGACACTCGAAATGCAGCAGGAGGAACTTAAGATGAAGCGTACGTATCAGCCTAATAAGCGTAAGCGTGCCAAGACCCATGGCTTCCGTGCCCGTATGGCCACTAAGGGTGGTCGTGCCGTGCTCGCCCGTCGTCGCGCCAAGGGCCGCAAGCGTCTCACTGTCTAGCAGCGATACACACATCTCGCATGAAGACTATTAAGTCTCGGCAAGATTTCGAGCATGTGTTCAGTCAGGGGCGTCGTTTCAATCACCCTCTGATTCGAATGACCATATGTGAATCGGTTGGCGAAGGCGACTCCGGAAGGGTCGCCTTCGTTGGTGCTAAGCGACTCGGTTGTGCCGTCGTGCGCAACCGATCTAAGCGTGTGATGCGCGAGGCCGCCCGCAGCTGCGGATTTCCCGTTGCGGGTTATGACATCATCTTGTTTGCAACTCCCAAGACGAGGGTTTCCTCGCCGCAGGAGATGGACAAGGCGTTGCGTTCGCTTATGAAGCGCGCCGGCGTTGCCGGGGAGGAGCGATGAGCAATCACGTTTTGCGACGTGTTGCCATCGCTCCTATTCGCATATATCAACAGGTTATTTCGCCCTTATTGCCTGACGCCTGCATTTATTACCCAACGTGCTCGCAATACGCCATCCAGGCGATTGAGAAGCACGGTGTTTTGAGAGGCTGCTGGCTTGCCGTGAGGCGCATCGCTCGCTGCAATCCCCTGCACGTCGGCGGTTATGACCCTGTGCCCTAGCGGGCACTCGCTATCGGAGGAAAACTTACATGTGGGATTGGATCGTTAACATCCTTTTCGAGCTGCTCAAGCTCATCCAGACCTTTGCGGTCGACTGGGGCCTGTCCATCATCATCCTGGTGGTCATCATCCGTCTGCTGCTGACGCCGCTTATGCTCAAGTCGACCAAGTCGACGGCTCGCATGCAGGTGCTGCAGCCCAAGATGCTCGAGATCCAGGAGCGCTATGCCGACGATCCCCAGCGTCAGGCCGAGGAGATGCAGAAGTTCTACAGCGAGAACAAGTTCAACCCCATGGCTGGCTGTCTGCCGCTGCTGATTCAGATGCCTATCCTGTTCGCCCTGTTTACATTGCTGCGCAACCTGCCGCAGTACTTTAACAACGGCACGTTCTCGTTCTTCAACATCCTGCCCGACCTGACCACCACGCCGAGCGCTTCCTTTGCCGATGGCTTTATGGTTGCACTGCCTGCGCTGGTTTGCCTCATCCTGTTTGCCGTCCTGACCCTGATTCCGCAGCTCTATATGTCGCGCAACCAGACCGGCCAGCAGGCTCAGAGCATGCGTATGATGGCCGTTGTCATGACGGTCATGATGCTTTGGATGGGCTGGAGCCTTCCCGTTGGTGTTCTGCTGTACTACGACGTCTCGTCTGCTTGGCAGGTTATCCAGCAGATTTTTGTGACGCAGAAGGTCATCGACAAGGCGAAGGCCGATGAGGAGGAGCGTCTTAAGAACGCTCCGCTGCAGGTTGAGGTCACTCGTCGCGAGAAGAAGCCGCGCCCGCACAAGAAGAAGTAGTGGGATATCAATCTTATTTAGGTACCTAACTTTTGGAGTACGTTATGTCTGAAGAGATCATCGAGGATATGCTTGAGGAGGTTGCCCCGCAGGTCGCGGGCGATTATCCCGAGATTGCACAGCGCTACAAGGCTGGTGAAGAGCTGACCGATGAGGAGCTCGACACCATTGCCGATGTTGCGATTTCCATCCTGCGTTCCATCCTTTCGCACTTCGATGCCGCCAACTCTCCTATCGATGAGTATGAGGGCGACGAGGGTGAGCTGATTTTGGATGTAACGGCTCCCGACCTTGCTGTTCTCATTGGCCGTCATGGTCGCACTCTTGATGCTCTTCAGGTTATGTTCTCTTTGCTGGTGAGCCGCAAGCTTGGCTTTAGGTATCCGGTTGTAGTGGACGTCGAGGGATACAAGAGTCGCCGTCAGGATAAGGTCGCCTCCATGGCTCAGTCTGCTGCCGAGCGTGCCATCCGCACTCATAAGAGTGTTTCGCTTCCGCCCATGAATGCCTACGAGCGCCGACTGGTTCACATTGCACTTCGTGGCAACGATTCAGTCGATACTCATTCTGAGGGTTCTGACCCTGATCGCCATGTGGTGATTGTTGCTCGATAATCTACTCGAGCTTATGCTAGGGGGACGTGGTTTCCACGTCCCCTTTTTTTGTCAAAAGTTCTCGATACGCTGATTTTTGTCAGAAAGGAGCTTCTGTTGTTTGTACTTACCGATCAGCAGGCTGACGAGATGTTGAGTCGCCTAACTTCCTATTGCAAAGAATATTCCTTGAGCGTAACTGATATTGAGCTGAGGAAATGTATCCAGCATTTGGATTTGGTTCTAGAAACAAATAAGACAACCAATCTCACCCGTATTCTTAACGTAGAAGATGCTGCCGTACTTCATATCCTCGACTCACTTGTTTTGCTCCCCTATATCAATAAGGCTCCTGAGGGAGCTTTGCTCGATATGGGAACAGGTGCGGGCTTCCCTGGTATTCCATTAACCATAACCACGCATCGTAAAGCTACTTATATTGACTCTGTTGGCAAGAAGGTTGATGCGGTTAATTCCTTTGTCCATGCTCTTAGATTGAAACATGCTCATGCGGTTCATGATCGTCTTGAAGAATATGCTCGAAGCCATAAGAAGCAGTTCTCCGTTGTAACCGCCCGCGCACTGGCCCCTCTACCGATTCTTGTTGAGTATGCGGCTCCGTACCTGAAGGATGGAGGGCTATTTGTTATCACCAAGGGCAATCCTTCGGATGAGGAGCTTGCTTCCGGCATGTCAGCAGCTAAGATTTGCGGCTTCACTTTGCTTCTGAATGACGCAATTGATTTGCCTGAAGGCTTGGGTCACAGGGAGTTCATTGTTCTTAAGAAGAGTCATTCAGCATCCGTTTCATTGCCTCGTGCAAATGGCATGGCAAAGAAGAATCCGCTTGCCTAGATGTTTCACGTGAAACATAATGGTTACTAACAGCTTGCAGTGTTTCACGTGAAACATAGCAGTTGCTATCGATTCGGAATGTTTCACGTGAAACATCCTCCGTTTGACAGCTTTAATACACACCAGGAGGGACCGTGGGATTTCGCGACGTTAAGCGTTCTAAGAGCGCAAAAGACACGCGTATCATTGCAATCATCAATCAAAAAGGCGGCGTCGGTAAGTCAACGACGGCTGTAAACCTTGCAGCAGCACTGGGTGAGCAGGGTCGTAAGACACTGATTGTTGATTTTGATCCGCAGGGAAACAGCACCAGTGGATTCGGAATTGAAAAAGAAGACCTTGATCACTGCATCTATGATGCATTGCTGAATGATGTGCCGGCAGAATCGCTTGTTCTTGATACAAATTGCAAAAAGGTATTCGTAATTCCGGCTACAATTCAGCTTGCAGGCGCGGAAATTGAACTCGTAAGCGCAATTGCTCGTGAAACCCGTCTCAAAGATTTGCTTGAGCCGATTCAGGACGAGTTCGATTTTATTTTCATTGACTGCCCTCCTTCGCTCGGCCTGCTTACTATCAACGCTTTGACCGCAGCAGACAGCGTTTTGATTCCGATCCAGTGCGAGTATTACGCACTCGAGGGCGTTACGAAGCTGCTTGAGTCAATGAAGATGGTCAAATCTCGTCTGAACAAGGGCTTAGACACCTACGGTGTGCTTATGACCATGTATGACTCGCGTACTTCTCTATCGAATCAGGTTGTTGAGGAGGTTCAATCGTACTTTGGTGATAAGGCATTTAAGACGTTGATCCCCCGTACGGTTAAAATCTCCGAAGCTCCGTCTTTTGGGGAACCGGTAATTACCTATGCACCTCAAAATAAGGGTGCAAAAGCATATATGAACCTTGCAAAAGAGGTGATCAAGCGTGCCTAGTGTAAAGAAACGTGGCGGATTGGGACGTGGACTCAATGCTTTGGTCTCAGAGGCCGAGTATGAGACCGGCGGTTCGGCTGCATCGGCTTCAAATGCCGCATCTGAAACAAAACTACCTATTGAGGATATCGTTCCCAACCCTAATCAGCCGCGAATTCACTTTAACGAAACTGAACTTCGCGAGTTGAGCGAGTCAATCCAAGAACATGGCGTTTTGCAGCCGCTTTTGGTTCGCAAGCATGGAAACGGCTATGAGATCATCGCTGGTGAGCGTCGTTACCAGGCGTCAAAGCTTGCTGGCCTTGAAGAATTGCCAGTCATCATTAAAGAGGTAAATGATGAAGAGATGCTGGCTCTTGCTCTTATCGAAAACCTTCAGCGTTCTGATCTGAATCCCGTCGAAGAGGCTAAGGGCTATCGCCAACTCATTGATGCCAGCGGGATGACCCAGGAGGCATTGTCGAAGGCAGTAAGCAAGTCACGCTCTGCAATTACAAACTCGCTGCGTCTTCTTGATCTCCCCGAAGTAGTTCAGCAGATGATTTTTGAGGGCAAACTTACTGCTGGTCATGCACGTGCGATTCTTGCAGTTCCCTATGAGGACGCGCGTATTCGACTTGCAGAGAAAGTTGTTACAGAGGGCCTTTCCGTAAGAGCGACAGAAAATCTTGCTCCGTTGTTTTCTGCCGGAGAGACACCTAAGACGCCAAGGCCTGCGACGCCTCAGTCTTTTAAAAAGGCCGCCCGTGTGCTTCGCCAGGTATTTAATACCAACGTGCGTGTGAAGAGCTCGCGTGGAAAGAATAAGATCGAGATTGAGTTTAAAGACGAGGAAGAGCTCTCTCGTATTCTTGGCGAAATGATTCAGTTTGATCAAGGAGGCCAAGATGAGGAATAAGATTTTAACAGCGATTGCATTGGCGACGACTGTCGCGGCTGGTGCCTTTGCTGGATATAAGATCGCGACAGACGATGAACTTAGAGGTCGTTTGCTTCGTGGCGCGCAAGATATCGTCGATACTTCCAAAAAGAAAATGGATGTTATGACAGAAGATGTTGCCATGCGTACTGCTCAGGTAACGAAGAATCCCAAGATTAATCAAGGCTGGGTCAGCAACCAATGGGAAAATGTAGGCTATTAGGTACCTAACAATTACTCAGCATATTCTAAGGGGTCCTTGTCTGATTCACGAGGCAAGGACCCCTTATTTTGACCGTAAAAATGGGACCAGCAGCAGCTGATTCAAAATTAAGGTTATTAAATGAAACGGCCACGGTTGCATATCCTGCAACCGTGGCCGTTCGATGTTTCACATGAAACGTTTTGGGGTGCGACTCCCCTATGCGTTCTTCTGAACTTTGAAGCGCTGCTTCAGCTGTCCGCAAGCGGCGTCAATATCGTTACCACGGGAGTTACGAATCGTGGTCTCGATGCCACGGGACTCAAGACGACGCTGAAGATCCTCAACCTTATGAATCGGCGACGGCTTGAGCGGGCTGCCCTCGATGTCGTTAAGCTGAATGAGGTTAACGTGGCACAGCGTTCCCTCGCAGAAGTCGCAGAGCGCCTGCATCTCGGGATTCGTATCGTTGACGCCTTCGATCATTGCATACTCATAGGTCGGGCGGCGGCCAGTCTTCTCGGTGTAGAGCTGAAGCGCTTCGTGAAGGCGAAGCAGCGTGTACTTCTTAACACCGGGCATGAGCTTATTGCGCGTCGACTGGATGGCGGAATGCAGTGAAACAGCAAGCGTGAACTGCTCGGGGATGTCGGCAAATTTGCGAATACCGGGAATAACGCCACTGGTAGAGACGGTGAGGTGACGAGCGCCGATACCGATGCCATCGGGCTCGTTGAGGATCCGCAGCGCCTTGAGAACCTCGTCGTAGTTGGCAAACGGCTCGCCTTGGCCCATGAAGACAACGCTCGTGGCGCGCTCGCCAAAGTCGTTGGATACATGAAGTACCTGGTCGACGATCTCTTGAGCGGTCAGAGAACGCTTAAGGCCGTTGAGACCGGTAGCGCAAAAGGCGCAGCCCATGCCACAGCCTGCCTGGGTGGAAACGCAGACGGAAAGCTTGTTGCGACGGGGCATGCCGACGGTCTCGACGGAAATGCCGTCGTGGTACTCGAGCAGGTACTTGCGAGAGCCATCTTTGGAAACCTGCTTGGTGAGTTCAGCCGGCGTGTCAAAGGCAAAAGCCTCTTTAAGCTGCTCGCGGAAAGCCTTGGGAAGGTTGGTCATGTCATCAAACGAACAAACGTTCTTCTCAAAGACCCATTCGATGAGCTGTTTTGCGCGGAAGGCGGGCTGGCCAAGCTCGGCCACGAGCTCGCGAATATCGTTTTGGCTCAAGTCGCGAATGTCCTGAGATTTAGTCCTGGGATTCATGGAAGCCTTTCGATTTTGGGGAAACGTAGAGGGTATCGCTACAATATGGTATCAGCTGCTGAAATTATAGAGGAGGAGTCTGCCCATGCCGGGTAAAAGCCTAGAGAACATGCACGTAGCGGTCTTGGCGGGCGGTCATTCCGCTGAGCGCGAGATCTCGCTCAATTCGGGAAAGAACGTCGTGGTTGCCTTGAAGGAGGCCGGCTACACTTCGGTGGAGCTGCTCGACACGGCTGCCGATGATTTTATGGTAACCATGGCGACCGGCGGCTTTGACGTGGCGTTTATCGCCATGCACGGTGCCGGCGGCGAGGATGGCGCCATGCAAGGCGCCATGGAGACCCTGGGTATCCCCTACACGGCTTCGGGCGTGCTTGCCAGCGCCTGCGGTGCCGACAAGGAGGTCTCTAAGCTCCTGTACGCCAAGGCGGGCATTCCCATTGCCCCCGGCCTTGCGCTCGAGGTGGGCGATGAAGTCGATATCGATCATATCGTCGAGGTTTGTGGCGAGCGCTGCTTTGTGAAGCCGGCCGTCAACGGTTCCAGCTATGGCATTTCCCTGGTCCATGAGCCCTCCGAGCTGCCCGCGGCAATTGCCAAGGCGTTTGAGTACGGCGACAAAGTGCTGGTCGAGAAGTGCATCGAGGGTACCGAGATCACCGTCGGCGTGTACGGCGAGGACGACGTGCGCGCCCTGCCGATTGTCGAGATTCGCAAGCCCGAGGACTGTGAGTTCTACGATCTGGACGTGAAGTATGTCGACCCTACGGACATCCATCGTATTCCGGCGCAGATTTCACCCGAGAATTACGCTCGCGCTCAGGAGCTTGCCTGTGCTGCTCACAAGGCCCTCGGTTGCCTGGGCATCTCGCGCAGCGATTTTATCGTGAGCGAGGACGGCCCCGTCATCCTCGAGACCAATACCATTCCCGGCATGACCGATACGTCGCTGTATCCGGATGAGATTCGCCACACCGACGACATGACGTTCCCGCAGGTCTGTGACAGTCTGATCCGTATGGGCCTTCGTCGAGCGGGCATTGCATGCTAATCGAGGACGCGGTTTCGTCAGGAACGCCGCAGTTTGTCATCGACTCCTATACCACGCTTGCCGAGCGCGCCAAAACGCAGTCCTTCGGCCTTATCGAGGAAGATGTGATCGTCCTCGATACCGAGACCACGGGTCTTTCGGTGCAGGACAATGAGCTGATCGAGATCTCGGCGGCCCGCCTTTCGGGCCGCGAGGTCGTCGACCGCTTCGATACCTTTGTGCATCCCAAGCAACTGATTCCCGCCGAGATTACCGAGCTCACGAGCATTACAAATGCCGATGTGGCAGATGCCCCGTCGGCCGTTGAGGCCGTCGCCGCTCTCGCCGATTTTGTCGGTGGTTGCCCGGTGATCGCACATAACGCCACGTTCGACCGCTCGTTTATCGAGTCGGTCAAAGGCGGCGTCAACGTGAGCGATATCTGGATCGATTCGCTGGCGCTGTCGCGCATCGCGCTTCCGCGCCTGGCCTCGCACAAGCTGTCTTTTATGGCCGATCTGTTTGGCTGTGACTCGGTATCACACCGTGCCAATGCCGACGTCGACGCCCTGTGTGGCGTATGGCGCGTGTTGCTCGTGGCGCTCACCGACTTGCCTCAGGGCCTCATGGCGCGCCTAGCCGACATGCATCCGGATGTGCCTTGGTCCTATCGTCCTATCTTCTCATTCTTGGCAGGGCAGAACCCTGGTTCTATCTTCTCTCTCAGCGCCGCTCGTACTGACGTTCTCAAGGCCGATCGCGCCGACGATCGGATGGACGCCGACGAACTGCCGGTCCTCAAGATGCCGAGTCGTGAGGAGATTGAGGCAGACTATGCGCCGGGTGGCCTGGTCAATCGCATGTATCCCACTTACGAGCCGCGTGATGAGCAGATCGCGATGGCGCTCGAGGTCCGCGATGCGCTGGTCACGGGCACTCATCGTGTAATTGAGGCGGGCACGGGCGTCGGCAAATCGATGGCCTATCTGGTGCCTTTTGCCGAGGCAGCGCGCCGTAACAACATCACGGTTGGTATTGCGACCAAATCGAACAATCTTGCCGACCAGCTCATGTACCATGAGCTGCCAAAACTTGCCGAGCAACTGGACGGTGGTCTGTCATTTTGCGCTCTCAAGGGCTATGACCACTATCCGTGCCTGCGCAAGCTTGAGCGCATGAGCCGCAGCCAGGTCGAGATTACCACCAAGCGCGATCCGGCGGACACGCTCACGGCGGTCGCGGTCATTATGGCGTACGTCTGCCAATCAGCCGATGGCGACCTCGACTCGCTCGGCATTCGGTGGCGCAGCGTCAACCGCCCCGACTTTACGACGGCCTCGCGCGAGTGTGCTCGTCGCCTCTGCCCGTTTTTCCCTGATAAATGTTTGGTCCACGGCGCTCGCCGTCGTGCGGCGCATGCCGATGTAGTGGTCACCAACCATTCCCTGCTGTTCCGCAATGTCGCGGCCGAGGGCAGGATTTTACCTCCGATTCGTCATTGGGTAATCGACGAGGCCCATTCCATCGAGCGCGAGGCGCGCCGTCAGTGGGCGCGCGTGGTGTTGGCGGACGAATCACGTGTTCTGTTTGAGCGCCTGGATGGCTCGAGCGCCGGCGCGCTAAGCCAGGTTTCCCGTGATTTGGCAACCTCCGAGGGCTCTACGCTCTATCTGGGCCTTACTGCCAAGGCAACGTCGACGGTTGCACGCGCGAGCATGGCAATCGCCGACGTGTTCGATGGCGTTCGCGAGCTCGGTCGCCGTGCCCGTGGGGGTTATGACAATGCCAATCTATGGATTGGCCCCGAGCTGCGCGAATCTGACGACTGGCATGATTTCTTACAGTCGGCCTACGCTGCCATCGACGCATTGGAACAGGCTGACAAGAGCGTCGACGCGCTGGTGCAAGCCGTCGCCGCCGACAAGCCCGAGGTTGTTGTCGACTTGGGTGATATCTCGCGCCGCCTGCACGAGCTGGCCGAGAACCTCAAGCTCATCATTGATGGCACCGATGAACACTACGTGTATTCGCTGCAGGTCAATCGCAGGTTGCGTGCCGGCGGAGAGTCAATGACCGCAGAGCGCATCGACATTGGCGAGGCCTTGGCAACAGAGTGGCTGCCCGAGGTTCACACGGCTATCTTTGCCTCGGCGACCATGACGGTGTCCAAAAGCTTTGAACACTTTAACCACGCGGTCGGCCTCGATCGCATCGGTGCTTCAACATCCTCATCGTTGCACTTGGACTCGAGCTACGACTTCGATTCGAACATGGCTGTAGTCGTTGCGGGCGATATCCCCGATCCGCGCGATCGTGAGAGCTATCTTACGGCGCTCGAGCGCGTGCTGGTCGACGCCCATCTTGCCATGGGCGGATCGGTGCTCACACTGTTCACCAATCGGCGCGACATGGAAGACCTGTACGCCCGCGTTGAGCCCAAGATGGCCCGTGCGGGTCTGGAGCTCAACTGCCAGCAGCGCAACTCATCTCCTCGTCGCCTGCGCGACCGGTTTATCAATGAGCCGACCTCGTCGCTTTTTGCGCTTAAGGCCTTCTGGGAGGGGTTTGACGCCAGCGGCGAGACGCTGCGTTGCGTCATCATTCCCAAGCTGCCGTTCTCGAGCCCCACGGACCCGCTTTCGTGCGAGCGCAACCTGCGCGAAGACCGTGCTTGGGCGCGCTATTCGCTGCCCGAGGCGGTGCTCGAGGTTAAGCAGGCGGCCGGCCGCCTCATCCGCTCGTCGACCGATTGCGGCGTGCTGATTCTGGCCGACCCGCGCCTGGTGACGAAGGGCTACGGAAAGAAGTTCTTAACGTCGCTGCCCACGAGCTCCTACCAGTGCATCGAATCGGCGCAGATCGGTCACTATCTGCAACTGTGGCGCGCACGTCACGAGCGGCGGCGCTAAAGCGGACAGACGAGGGTTTTTGCCATATCGCACAGACGCTTTGACAGGGCGGGGTCATCCAAGATGCGGATGGCTCCGCCCGCTGCGATTACCTGGCTCAGTAGCCAACGCTCGGAGCCGTAATGCACGGTTACCGTTGCCATGTCTGCCCCGCTGCGCTCGATTAGGGTGATGCCGGCCCAGTCCAGATGCTCCGCCATATCGAATGGCATCAAGAGCTTTGCGCTACGCTGCGTCCGGGCAAGGGAATCGTGGAGGGATGCGACGCCCGGTGTGTGAGGCACGACGGAGTCTTCCGTCAAGGTGAGTTCCTCGATTTTATCCATGCGATAGGTGCGCTGCTCATCGACTGTGATGTCCCAGGCAATCAGGTATGTTTGGTCGCCGTTTGCCGTAATGCGCAAGGGGTCGACCAGACGCTCGCGTGGCCGTGCATCGTCCATCGAGCGATACGAGATGCGGCAGCGAACGCCGTCCTGAATGGCGCAGCTCAGCTGCTGCCAGTGCGACCCGTGGTTGACGGTGTCAAAGACGCGCTGGTTATAGCCGAGCTCTTCGGGTAGAAGGGCATGTCGAATCCGAGCTGCCGTCTGCGGCTCGATCCCCAACGATTCAAGTTCATGGTTGAGCACAGCGCCCTCGGCGGCACTCAGACGCAACGGTAGCACACGCCCGGCGTCACCGGTGAGGACCACACGCTCGCCGCGGCATTCGCAGATGATGCGCGCGCCCGATTCTCGGTCCGCGAGCGTCGAGACGATCTCGAGAATCTCGTCGAGCGACACCCCCGTGATGTCAAAGCGGCTGCAAATCTCGGTTCGTGTCATGCCGCTCTCGCCGGCGGCGTAGAGGGCCTCCATGATGTCGATGGCGCGCGAGAGCCTCTGCTCGCTGGTGAGTTTACGCACGGGCATGCTCGTGCACCGTCCTTTCGATGAGGTGGTTCCACGCCTGCTTGAGCGATTTGGGGGCCATGGGCCTCATGCCGTCCATGGAGTGGGCCATGCAAAATGAGGCGGCGGCTTCAAGGTCGCGCACGTCAACGGTCCAGGTCCATCCCGCATCGGTGTGCGCGAGCTCACCTCGCCCGCGCGTGAGGCCGTTGATCATATCGATCTGCGTCTGAGGGGCGAACGAGAACGTGGCTGCAACGGGCGGTCGGTCGGCGAAATCGAATTCAAAGAACAGATAGTCGTTGAGATTGAAGTCCGCAGGGATGGCGTAGGCCTTCGAAGGACGCCATGCGCGAACGATACGGTCGCAGCGGAATGTCCTGATGTCGTCGGTGACATTGTCGAGGCCGCAGAAGTACGCCACGCCCTCGCGTTCGAACATTCCGTAGACACAGACGGTACGTTCTTTCTGCTCGCCGCGTCCGTTCTGATATAAAAATCGCAGCGCGCATCGCTCGGCAAAGGCGCTCCATACCGCATCGACGGTGGGAGAGCGGCGGATCGGTACTTCGTCCACCGCCGACATGCCGGTGAGGTAGGCAATTTTGGAGCGAATATCGGCAAGCGGCGCGGCAAAGGTGGAAGAGCCGGCCGCTAGCGTCTGGTCGATGGCGTTGAGTAGGATATCGGCGTCGTCTGCGGTGATGAGGCCGCCTGCAGCAAACGTGTGCTCGCGGTCGATTGTCCACGAGCTTTCCTCGGTCTCCTGCGCACCGGCGGGGCGAACCTCCTTGATTAAGATGCCACGCTCGAGCAGTTTGTCACGATCGCGCCGAAACTTGCGCTTATCCGAGTCGATATTACCCGAGCCATATCCCAGGTCAGAATCCAAGACGATCTGCTCGGTCGTCAGCGGTTCGGGGGAGCTGTTGAGCACAAAGAAAAGATTGAGGATGCGCTGAGCCGTTTTATCGAAACCGGGCTCCGAATTCCCCTTTTTAATTGTCGCGGTCGCGTCGCTTGCCGTCATAGAGTCCTCGCATAAGAAGGTAGTTTGCTGCCATGATTTTAGTCCGATATGGAGATTAGGCTATATCCTTGTCCGCTCGAGGCGTTAAGATGGCCCGAATTCGGTCGTTTGCGCTCGCTCGGGGTATACTTTCGACTATATACGGTTCTAATGTGCATGCATTGGGCCTATTTGTCGGATTATGGATGTGGAGCGCACATGGCGAACACCCAGAACTATATTAACCACCTGCTGCAGAACACCGGCATTACGCCGGCATGCAGCGAAGAAGAGCGCTTGGCTGCCGAGGATATCGCTCAGATCTTCCGCAACCACGGCTTTGATCCCGAGGTTCAGGAGTTCAATGCCCCGGCGCCCAGTAGGTTGGCATTTGCCGTTACCGGTATTCTTGCGTTTGCCGGTGCCCTGCTGATGGGCATCGGCGGCGGTATCGGCTTGGTCGGCACCTTGCTGGCCATTGTCGGCGCCGTTCTTTACGTGCTCGAGCGCACGGGCCACCCCGTGGTTTCGCGCCTGGGCAAGACGGGCGTGAGCCAAAATGTCATCGCCTACCACAAAGCCTCGGGCCCGCTCGCGTCTCCGCGCAACCGCCCGGTGGTCGTTGTCGCACACTACGACTCTCCCCGTGCTGAGCTGCTCGCCCGCGAGCCCTATGCTTCGTATCGTGCGCTCATCGCCAAGCTGTTGCCTGTTGCCACGGTTGCCCCTGCTGCCGTTGCCATCCTGCGCATCCTGCCGCTCCCCGGCGCGCTCAAGGTTCTGCTGTGGATTGTCGCGATCCTCGCTTCCCTCGTTGCGCTTGCCAACGCGGCAAACATCATCTCTAACCGCCACGTTCTTCCCTATACGTCCGGCGCGGTGTGCAACAAGTCTTCTGTCGCCGCTATGCTCGGCGTTATGGACAACGTTGCTCCCTTCCAGGGCGAAAACGAGTTTCCCGACGATGTTCCGTTCGATACCTATTTTGGGGAGCAGAAGCGTCGTGCCGAGGAAATGGCGCGCGCAACGGCGGAATATGCCGCGGCCCAGCAGCAAAACGACTACGGCAACACCATCGAGTATGAAGAGCCTACCTACGCCGAGGACGAGTTCGGTCAGCCGATTGCTCCCGACACTCGGACCGAACCCGAACAGGGTGAGGCTTTCGACGAGCAAATCGAGGGCTTTGAGGGTGCGTCTGCCGACGAGACGCTGATCGGCGCTATCGTGCCTGAGGATCAGAATCAGGCTGCCCAAGCCGAAGAGTTCAATGACGAGGTTCCCGCTGCCGAGCCGGCGGAGGAGTCTGCCGAGCCCGAGCCCAAGCTCTATCGCAACGCCGCCGGCAACATCCGCTTTGGTTCGGATGCCATCCGTGCGCTCGGAATGCTTCCCGAGTCCTGCACGCTCGATTACGAGGAGGGCGAGGAGCCAACGTTTGAGCCCGAGCCTGCCCCCGTCGTGGCTGCGCCTGCGCCCGTTGTCGCTGCGGATGATGAGTCTGCCGCGGTTACCGCTGCCGTTGCCGATCCCGAGGCGGTGTCCGCGTTCGATCCCGCGGCAGGACTGGACATTTTGGCTCCCGCCGCACCGGCGCAAGACGTTGCGGACGAGTCTGACGACGATTACGTTGAACAACCGAGGCGCGTGTCTTACGAGAGCGATACTGATTTCTCGGCCGAGATTCCCGCGGCAACGCCGCATGCCGACATTGCATCCGCGTTCTCGTCGATTGGCGCCAGCGCTTCCAGCTTATTTAAGGGTGCGCTTGCAAAGGGCAGGAAATTTGTCGACGATTTCGAGGAGAAGCGCGCTGCCGCACGCGAGGCTGCCGAGCAGGAGGCTATCGCTCAGCAGCAGGCAGCCGAGGCGTCACGTGAGCGCGCGGCGCAAGAGTTTGAGCAGAACGAGGCTATGCAGTCCGGGCCCGTCGACGCTGCCGAAGCTACGACGTCCTTTGAGTCCCAGCAACCGACGTCAGCGGATGTTGTTGAGGCAACAACGTCTTTCGAGGCTCAGCAGCACGTCGATAGCACCATGTCGTTTGATGCCGCGCAGTTCGATTCCACGATAACGTTTGAAAAGCAAGGCACCGCAATTGCCGAGCCCCTTCCTGTTTCCGATGAGCAGGGCGACGCGGCAGACGATGACGAGCCCATTGATGCTGCCGAGGACGAGTCCGTCGAGGCCAACTCTGACGAAGAGCAATACGCGGCAGCCGATCAAGATGATTCGACCGAGGTCGAGCAGGAGGAAGTGCCTGCGGTTTCCGAGACTCCCGAGACGGATGAGTCGAGGCCTTACTCCACGCAGATTTTCACCATGCCGACCCCGAGTGGTTCCGGTGCCACGGTTGCCAATGTCGCTCCCACCCAGGACGAAACGGTCGATTCCCTTATGGCCCAGATTTCCTCCCAGGCATCGCCGCGTCCGCAGATGAATGTTCCCGATCCGGCGTCGGCACCGTCGCCTGCACCTTCCTCGTCTCCGCTGGCTTCGGTCCCCGATCCGTCGCTGCCGTCTATGAAGCAGGCAAACGTTGCGTCTCGCACGTCGCTGTTCGACCTTCCCGATCCCTCTGCCCAGGTCAACGACCCCTTTGCTACTGCCCAGGGTCCCGAGCCCACATCGGCACCCGTTGCGCCTTCTATGCCCGTTGCGTCGGGCGCGCAGCCGATCGAGACCATTTCGGCTCCCGCCCCGGCGGCACCCAAGTCTCGCAAACGCGGCCTGGGTGGCCTGTTCGGTCGTAAAAGGAAAAACGAGCAGGACAGCATGAGTGATTGGCTGGGCGTCGAAGACGATTACGATGCCAAGAAGTCCGGTCGCGGTATCGGTTCGTGGGATAACTTCGAGGACGATAACGATGGCTGGAAGGGTGGCGCTACGTCTTCCGATGGCGCTTCTTCCGAAGATATGCTCTCGGCTGTCGCCTCTATGGGCGATGATGAGCTGCTCGGTCACGATATCTGGTTTGTGGCAACGGGCGCCTCGGATTGTGATGGCGCCGGCATGAAGGCCTTCTTGGCTTCGCATCGCGATAAGCTCCGCGGCGTATTCTTTATCAATCTTGAATCCGTCGGCGCCGGTAGGCTTTCGGTGGTGACGGTCGAGGGCGAACAGCAGCTGCTCAAGGGCGATCGCCGCATCATGAACCTGGTCAGCAAGGTGTGCAAGTCGTTCCATGTCGATTGTGGCGCGCTCGAGATGCCCTATGCCAAGACCGATGCCTATGCCGCGCTCGAGGCGAGCCGCCGAGCCCTCACCATCGCCGGCGTGGACGGCACGCGTCTGGCTTGCGCTCGTACCGAGGACGACCTGCCCCACAATGTCAACCCGACGAACATTGCCACGGTATCCGAGGTCGTGACCGAGGTTATCCGCCGTTCGTAGACGGAGCTCTAAGGAGTCAACGTGTTTTCGTATATTAAGCGCCATTGGCCTGTCTACGTGATTTTGACCTTGATTGCCATTGCGTTAGGATTTGGGGCTGCCTACATCGTGGGTGCAAAGGGCTCGACCCCCGCCTCCGCAATCAGCGAAGAGGTGGAGCAAGAACAGAGTACGGGTGCCGATGGGATTCCTGAGTCCGAGCAGGCAATCGTTGATGGTGGATCTTCGTCTGCAGAGTAGATACGGCGATTTACATGATTGAAAGCGGGCGAGCCAGGGGACTGGCTCGCCCGCTTTTTCATCGCGCTAGCGCTTCTTTGGGATCGACCTAAGGCGAGCGAACCATAGGGCTGCGGCACCCGAGGTCAGGAGCGCGGTGATGCAAGCGGCGATGGGAACTGATCCTGTTGCCGGTAGGTCCTGCGGTAGGGTACAGCGTTGAATGACACGGTCCTCGTCATGTGACTCAAGTTTATCGCCGCCGCCGTTGCGGCAAAGATCGACGCGTGCGCTGTTGGTGAGTGCGGTTTGGGGCGTATAAGCCGATGTTGCCTGCATGTGCACGACTGCGCCCCGAGCGTCTGCACCAAGGATTGCTTTGGCATCGTCAAGGTCGTCGTGCTCATCTTTGAGATCATCGCGGGTCCAAGAATCCGCATCGCTTCGAGTCGTAAAGTCGGCGGCTACCGCACCGTATTCAATTCGAATGCCCGTTACGACGGTATTGGATGCAAGGTCGAGCTCTTCCGCCTCGAGTGTGGTGGATTCCGTGGTCGAGATATCCGCCTTCCAGAGGTGCCAACCGTCGTAATCGACGAGGCGACAGTCCTCACCCAGGCTCTCTTTTACTTCGTCGGACTCAAGCCAAGGATTTTCGTGCCCATCGTCAAGTGTCGCGTTTGCCGGCTCATCGACGTCTGTCGAGTCCAACGGCGTCGTGCGATACCATACGTTGCACAGACCGTTGAGGTCGCCGATGGCGACGGGGGTTTCGATTGAGATGAATCTCGCCGTGCCGTCTTTGGCGCACTCAAGATCATCGGTAATCGTAAACTCATCAACCCAAGTAGCGGAATCGTTTCGAGCGTCGATGGTATAGGAGAAAAGTCCATCCGTATTAGTTTGCGTCGCGGCGCGATTTTTACCATCGCCGTTAGCCAACAGGCCCTTTTCGATAGGTTGGACAAGTTCCTGACGCTTGTCGACCTGTCCCTTGATCTCGATGGGCGCATCCTTCATCGCGACGGATTGGACTTCTCCCGTATCCTTTATTTCAAACGTTATTTCCTCGGCAAGGTCATAGGTCCGCGGAGACATCATTTCGCGCAACGAGTAGGTGCCGGGTGCAAGATGTTCGACGCGGTGTGGCTTGTCGGATGAGGTCCAGGAGTCTATTTCGGTTTTATCGGGACCATATAAGGTGAGTTGTGCGCCTTCCACTTCCTGCTCACCGCTTGCATCGACCTTGGAGATATCAACCTTGGTGTAATCGTCGGATACGTTAAGCCGTGCTTCTACAACGGGTGTTTTCTGGTCGGCATAAGTAAGGTCGACAATATGGGTTGTCCGATCGAGCAAGAAGCCTGCCGGCGCTTGAGTCTCGACAACCTCGTAGCGTGCGGTGCCAAGTCCCAGCGGGAGGTTGTCCGCGCGTGCTTCTCCAGTTTCATCCGTCGTGACGGTCGTGACAGTCTCACCGTCGAGCGCGGCAATGCTACCGTCGGGGCGCACGATATCACCCGAGGCGCGGATCTCAAAGACGGCGCCCGCGAGGCTGCTGCCGTCTATGGCATCGGTTTTAACGATCCTGATGTTTCCGGTCGCGGCGTGGTCATAATACGAGGCGACTGCAACGGGCGTTAGGTTCATGTCGGCGGGTATGTTTACCTCGATCTCTTCGCCGACAAGATAGGGCTCTTTGGCCGAGGTTTCGCGTACATAATAGGTGCCCGGCACGAGCGATTCGGGCAGTGTGACGGTCCCGGTCGCGTCAGTCGTAAAGGTGTCCATTACGTTATGTGCTGGATACCAGCAAGTTTGTGAGACAGGTTCGTGATTGCTGTCTAGGAGTTGGAAGGTGAATCCGGCTAGTGGAACAGAAGCGCCTGTTTGGGCATCGCGTTTTACAATCTGGAGATGCGTCGACAGCGCGTGGTTGTCCACGATATATTGAAGCTCGGCGCCGTTGGAAATCTGATTGGCCCCGACGGTCCATTCCCCTGCACGTTTAAAACCCTCGGGGACGGTTTCCGGAACCTCGCGAATCGTGTAGCCGGCACGGTCGTATGGGACAGCTCCGTGGACACCGGCGGGTCGCTTGCCTGTGCCGAACCATGCTTCGGGCTGATCTTTGGTGGAGACAAAGCCATAGATGTTTGTGGTCAGTGTGCCAACAACCTGCTGAGAACTGTTGCTGACAACCTCAAAGACAACACCACCCGCCGGTTGCTCCAGGCCGGATTGGTCGCTATTGCCGTAATCCTTGAATTTGGAAATCTCAAGGTCAAACGCAATGGGGATATCGGAAATGCGAGATTCGATCTCGACCACGCCTGAATCGCCGAGCTGGTCGGCTCCAACGGTATAGGTCCAGCTGTCGTTGGATGGCAGGTAGCCCTCGGGGGCTTTTGATTCGTAGATGGTAAAGGTTCCTAAGGGGACATCGGCGAGGGTGGCCTGACCGCTTTCGTCGGTCGTGAGGATTTGCGCCCATCCAGGGGTTGATTGCGACACACACGTGAACTCTGCTCCTGCGAGTGAAGAGCCTACCTGGGGGCCGGCATTCGTCGCGGTATCGAGTTTTACGATACGCAGGTTGATGGTGCCGGGCTGTTCATCAATGGCGACCCGCCCGCCGTCATTCCCCGTGGTAAAGGCGATGCGATCGTGGCGGGGGACATAGCCGGCCGGCGCCTTCGTTTCAACTAGGTAGTATGCTGTGTTGGGCAGAAGTGTTGCTTGCGCCCGACCGTTGCTGTCCATCTGGATGGTGCCAACACGTGCGTCGCTGGCGCTCTCAAAAACATCGAATGTTGCCCCGGCAAACTGATAAGTATTGTTTCCGCTGGTAATGGCAGCGTTTGCAGACTGCTTTTGGAAGGAAACAGAGACCGCCGGCAGTACATAGAGCATGTCCTGACGTTTGCTGCCGCCCGATACGGCTCCTAGATAGCGCCGCGCGCGGTGCGGAGCGGCTTTGATGCTTCCTGATTTTGCGCTGTCGTGGAGCCACCGCGCCGCCGCCACGACTTCATCGTCGGCGGTAAAGTGCCCGCTCTTGGTTTTGCCCTGAGCGGTCGTGTAAGAGTAGGTGCCGTCGACATGGGTAGTGCCGTTGAGCATCCATACGGCAAGCTGGGTTGCGGCGCGGGCACGATCGAGTGAAAGATGGTAACCGCCAAACGACGTGGCGGTAGGATATCCGTGACAAACGATTGCCGCGAACTCGTCGTCGAGCCACACCCAGCCTTGATCAAAGTTGAGCCATGGGCCGCCCGGCTTGGTGGGGCCGGGGCGCTCCTGGTTCATGCAGTAGGCAATCGAGGCGTCTTGAGCTTCATACTTGCCGATGAGGAAGGGCCCACAATCATCGCTAATAGTGCGGAAGCCGAGCTGGTCGTAGCCATCGACGGCAAATGCGGCTCCCGGTGCCAGGCAGCCGAAAAGCAGGAAGAGGAGCAGGAGCAGCGGACCTGTTGCGATTGCGCTATGGACAGAGTGCGTGGGTGCGTTGGACATGGCTGCTCCTTATCCCTCGTGCGCCGCACGGGGAGGCTGCGACGCGTAGGATGAGGCTACCCCCGAGGTTCATGCGGGTAAGTACCGGAGCCTGACCAAAAGCTTGCCCAATTCCTGACAAATTGAGCTCAAATACAACAATCAAGCAAAAGTGCAGGTAGAAGATAGGGAGAACAGGAAGTCAAAGGTCCTCGTCTCCACAATTGGCGTGATTTTCAAACGAATCTCCACAGCTAAAACAAGCATCACCACCCTTGTATCGAACAAGACAACCGCGTTATACTAGCCAACACACAAGCGGGCATCGCCAAGTGGTAAGGCATCAGCTTCCCAAGCTGACACTCGCGGGTTCGAGTCCCGTTGCCCGCTCCAGCTAGAAGCACAAGCACGGCACCATTACGGTGCCGTGCTTTTTTCAATAAAGCGCCGGGACTCGAACCCGACAGGGTGCGAGCGTAAAGCAAACGCGAAGCGTTTGTAGCGAGCAGGCGAAGGCGCCGACAGGCGCCTGAAGCCGGTGCGGATTTGCGAAGCAAATGCGCAGATGTCCCGTTGCTCGCTCCAATTCCAAAATGTTAGGTTAATGCCTGCTGCCCATACTTGCACCTGCGCACGGTACAATGGATGGGTTACGACCAACGTGCCAATAACCAAAAAGGAGCCGCTATGATCGATCGCTATACCCGCCCGGAGATGGGACACATTTTCTCCCTCGAGAACAAGTACGCCATTTGGCAGGAGATCGAGGTCTTGGCCTGCGAGGCCCAGGCGGAGCTCGGCAAGATCGGTATTTCCAAAGACGAGGCCCAGTGGATCCGCGACCATGCCAACTTTGAGAAGGCGAAGGTCGATGAGATCGAGGAAGTCACGCGCCACGACGTCATTGCCTTCCTGACCAACATGAAGGAGTACATCGATGCCGATGTTCCCGAGGGCGACCCCAAGCCCAGCCGCTGGGTTCACTATGGCATGACCAGCTCCGATCTGGGCGACACGGCCCTGTGCTACCAGCTCACCCAGGCCTGCGACCTGATCATCGAGGACGTCAAAAAACTCGGCGAGATCTGCAAGCGTCGCGCCTTTGAGGAGCGCAACACGCTCTGCGCCGGCCGTACTCATGGCATCCATGCCGAGCCGATGACCTTCGGCATGAAGTTTGGCTCTTGGGCCTGGGAGCTCAAGCGCGATCTGGATCGTCTTGAGGACGCCCGCAAGAATGTTGCCTTCGGTGCCATCTCGGGCGCTGTCGGCACGTACAGCTCCATCGAGCCGTTCGTCGAGGAGTACGTCTGCGAGCACCTGGGCCTGGTCCACGATCCCCTGTCCACGCAGGTCATCAGCCGCGATCACCATGCCTACCTTGCCGGCGTGCTTGCCACTACAGCGGCCACCTGTGAGCGCATCGCTACCGAGGTTCGCAATCTACAGAAGACCGATACGCTCGAGGCCGAGGAGCCGTTCCGTAAGGGCCAAAAGGGCAGCTCAGCCATGCCGCACAAGCGCAACCCCATCACCATGGAGAAAGTCTGCGGTCTGTCGCGCGTCGTGAAGTCCAACGCCCAGGTTGCCTTCGATAACGTCGCCCTGTGGCACGAGCGTGACATTTCGCACTCCTCTGCCGAGCGTGTCGCCCAGGCCGATAGCTTCATCGCACTCGACCACATGTTCCAGTGCCTCATCCGCGTTATCGACGGCCTGCAGCTGTACCCTGCCCGCATGATGGCCAACCTCAATAAGACCCGCGGCCTCATCTTCTCCTCCAAGGTGCTGCTCGCCCTCGTCGATACGGGCATCACCCGCGAGGACGCGTACGCCATTGTGCAGGAGAACGCCATGGCAACCTGGCACGAGGTACAGGATTGTGTCTCCGGCCCCACCTTTAAGGAGCGTCTCGAGGCCGACCCGCGCTGCACCGTCAGCCAGGAGAAGCTCGACGAGATCTTTGATCCATGGGACTTCCTCACCCGTATCGACACGGTCTTTGATCGTCTGGAGCAGCTGAGCTTCGAGTAGGTTCGGGCATAACGTTAGCTTTTTAGGGCGCTTTGCTGGTAATGTGTGTTGCCGGCAAAGCGCCTCGTTGCATTTAGGGAAAGACGGGGATAATAGTCGTCTCGAATAACATTCTGAGAGGGGATCGCATGATTTCGTTTGATTACAAGCCTCAGGGCGTGTGTGCTCGCAATATTCACCTTGACCTTTCCGATGACGGCAACAAGGTGATAGGCGTTGAGTTTACCGGTGGCTGCGACGGCAATCTCAAGGCAATCTCCAAGCTGGTCGAGGGCGCTCCTGCCGATCGCGTAATCGAGGTTCTCGCCGGTAATACCTGCGGTATGAAAAAGACCTCCTGCGCCGACCAGCTTACACGCGCTATCGAGGCCGCTCGCACCGAGATCGCCTAATGGGTATCGCCGATCACATCAAGAACGGAATATCGCGTCGCGGCTTTGTACTCGGTGGGGCTGCCGCGGGCGCTGCCACGGTGCTTGCCGGATGCTCGAAAAAAACGGGCACCAGCGATGATGCCGCCGGCGAGCCGCAGGTTATCAAGGATGATTCCAAAATCATCTCGATTACGGATGAGTACGAGGCAGTCGACATCGATCTTGAGCCGGCGGCGTCATGGACGCTGCCTCTGGGTACGCTGCTGTACTACTGCGACGGCGATTACGCCGCGGCGATGATGGCGCCCGCATCGGCACTGCACGCCAACACACTCGGTGTGCTCAACCTGGGCGATGGCTCGCTTACCACATTAATCGAGGATCCTATCGAGGGCACGGGATATGCATTCTACGATGTCCGTGCCGGCGACAGCGTATTCGCGTGGGTTGAGATGAACTTTGCCAATTCATCGTGGAAGCTCTACGGTCAAAATCTGTCGGGCGCTTCGCTCTCTGGCGACGTGGTTGAGCTCGATCGAGGTGGCAAGGACTATGATCCGCCGCTGTTTACGGCGTTCGGGTCATCAGTCATCTGGTATAAAATGCCCTCGGCAGGTGGCAATAAAACGAGTAGCGATTCGTTTTGCTATCGTCGCTCACTTGATGAATCCAAGGCCGAGACAATTTGGAAATCGACGGGCCGCTTTGCATCGGCCCCGCGCGCGAGCGACGGCATTTTGACCATCTCGCCGCGTGTCCGCAACGACGAGGGCGTCTACTACGGCATAACGGCAATCGATCTGACCGACGGCAACAACACCAAGCGTGCCCAGTTGGTCCTTCCTTCGTCAGTTTTGCCTTTCGAGGCCGTATATATGGGCGATACCTTCGTGTTTTCTATCGAGGCGGCCTATAGTGGCGTGGGCAGCCTGGGCAATATGGGCACGTATATCGGTAATGAAGGAGGGCCGTACCTCTTCCTGTCACGCGAGCCGCTCGCATGTGCGGCTGGCAAGAAGAATAAATACCTTGTTAAGGTACAGGCGTCGCATTTCCTGATCGACACCTCTGCCAAGACCTATGGCTCGCTGCTGTCGCCCGACCGCGCTTTGGAGTATGGCGATTATCCAGCTACGGCGGGAAAATCGGACTCATTCCTTACGTACGCCACGGTGCGCAACAGCCAGGGTATACCAGAGACGGTCACTGCACGCCTATTCTCTCTTTAAGCTTAGAGGGGTTAAAAAGGCGCCAACAGGGGAATAAACGCGTTGTAATTGTGAGTACCGCCCGCCGAGCTGCCGCGTCATAGCGGCATCTGGCGGGCTCAGGTGCGTTAAAATGGGCTTGTTCTTAGCTAATTGAGACAGGGGGGCCGTGTTATGGCTTCAGATGCAAAAAAGATTCTGCTGGTCGAGGATGAGAAGGCAATCCGTGACGCCGTCGCTGCCTATCTCGAGCGCGAAGGCTACTGGGTTGTGGGCGTCGGCGACGGCCAGTCCGCGATCGAGGAGTTCGAGAAGCATCAGTTCGACCTGGTCGTGCTCGACCTTATGCTCCCCAAGATCCCCGGCGAGCGCGTTTGCCGCACCATTCGCGATACCTCGGATGTCCCCATCATCATGCTGACGGCTAAGGGCGAGATCGAGGACCGTATTATCGGTCTTGAGCTCGGCGCCGACGACTATCTGATTAAGCCGTTCTCGCCGCGCGAGCTCGTCGCCCGCGTTCGCGCTCTGTTCCGCCGTGCCCATCAGGCCGACGAGCCCGCCGTCGAGGTACTCGACTTCGGCGATCTGGTCATCGATATCTCGGGCCACAAGATCTTGGTCGAGGGCAAGGAAGTCGATCTGACGGCTTCCGAGTTCAAGCTGCTCACCACACTTGCCCGTCATCCCGGCCGTGTGTATAACCGCATGGAGCTGGTCGAGAAAGTGCTCGGGTATGACTTTGAGGGCTATGAGCGCACCATCGATAGCCACGTGAAGAATCTTCGCGCCAAGCTGGGCGATGATCCCAAGAAGCCCAAGTGGCTCTACACCGTCCATGGTGTCGGCTATCGCTTCGAGGCTCCGGCCAAGACCGATAAGTCGGACGAGAAATAGGGAAATCACATATGACACCTGCGCGCTTTGAAATCGGACAAAAGCACAAGCAGGAGAGCGAGGCGGGTTCCAAGGCTAGTTGGAACACGCCTCGTTCCGATTCACGGCCAACGATGAGCTATCCCTCGCGCATGGCACTTGCTTTTGCTCTGACATCGCTCATGACGGTATTGGTGCTGGTGGGCGTTGTCTCTGTTGTGTGGGGCACGGTCTTTTCGGATTACACACGCTCCAATATCGTCGAAATCGCAAATTCCGCTGCCGAGAAGTTGGCGACCTCATATGAGGAAAACGGCTCTTGGACCGCGGGAGAACTGCGCACGGTCGCAACGTCGAGTTTGGTTTCCGACGATCTGGGCATGCAGGTCGTCAATAAAAAGGGTGTGATCGTTTATGACGATTCCTGGCCCTCGGCAAGCGCCACCGCCGATGTACGCGAAAACCAGGCTACGACCGACGACACGAGCGGCAAGAGGGCATCGCATAGCCCGGTCTCGTCTGCTCCAACCGACTCCGATAGCGTTGCTAACGTCGAGATTGTAACGTCTTCCGGCGAGCATGTCGGACAGGTAAAGCTGTGGGCCATCGGCTCCGACGCTCTGCTCACCAAGGCGGACTCTGCGTTTAGGGAGAAGACCTTTAACGCCATGGCCCTCGCCGCGGTTGTTGCAATCTGCATTTCGGTCGTTATCGGATCGCTCGTGTCGCGCATGCTCACCAAACCGATTCATCGCATCACCAGTACCGCAAAGCAAATCCGTGACGGCGACCTGTCGGCTCGCACGGGGCTGCGCGGTGATGACGAGATCGATCAGCTGGGTGAGACCTTCGATGAGATGGCCACCTCGCTCGAGAAGGATATGAAACACGAGAAGCGCCTGACCTCGGATGTCGCACACGAGCTGCGCACGCCGCTTATGGCGATGCTTGCGACGGTCGAGGCCATGCAGGACGGCGTGTATCCCACCGACGATGAGCATTTGGAGACCGTTGCTTCCGAGACGCGTCGCCTGGCTCGTCTGGTGCAGCAGATGCTCGACCTGTCGCGCATGGAAAACAGCACGGCTCCGCTCAACCTTGAGCCGGTGGACATGGTTCCTTTCGTGCGATCGATTGTGAACGGCCAGGAGCGTCTGTTTGCCGACCGCGATCTGCGCCTGCGTTTTGCGGACGAGACCCAGGGTCACGACGATGTCGTCGAAGCCGATCCCGACATGATCACGCAATGTGTTATCAACCTCATGAGCAACGCCATGCGCTACACCCCCGAGGGCGGTTGGGTCGTGGTGTCGGTGCTCAGTGACCGCAGGCACGTCAGCATTGCCGTTTCTGATACCGGCATCGGTATTGCCAAGGACGATCTGTCGCGCATTTTCGGGCGGTTTTGGCGCGCCGATGCCAGCCGCGCCCGCGAAGCTGGCGGCCTGGGCGTCGGCCTCGCCGTGACCAAGCAGATCGTCGAGCGTCACCATGGCTACATATCCGTGGAGTCGGAGCTTGGAAAGGGTACGACTTTTACAATTCATCTGCCCCGCGAGCACACGGCGGACGCGGCATCTACTACAATGGAGCACTAGCTTTTCGCTATTCGGTGAAGGAGGGGCCGCGTCCCTGCCGCTCCGAGTTTGCGAAAACATGCGGGAAAGAACCCGCATTTCTGTCGTATTTAGGTAAGGAGTGACTCACGTGACAACGATGGAGCGTCGTCCGGATTCCCGTGGCAAGGTTCGTGATATCTACGATGCCGGTGAAAACCTGCTGATGGTCGCCACCGACCGCATTTCTGCGTTCGACTTCATTCTTCCCGACGAGATTCCGTTTAAGGGAGAGGTGCTCAATCGCATCTCGGCATTCTGGTTCGATAAGTTTGCCGACATCGTCCCCAACCATCTCGTTTCCATCGACCCGGCGGATTTCCCCGAGGAGTTTGCTGAGTATCGTGACTACCTCGCTGGCCGCGCCATGCTGGTTAAGAAGGCCCAGACGATTCCTATCGAGTGCATCGTCCGCGGCTATCTGACCGGTTCGGGCAAGAAGACCTATGACGAGAACGGCACCGTCTGCGGCATTCAGCTGCCCGAGGGTCTGACCGAGGCCTCCAAGCTTCCCGAGCCGCTGTTCACGCCGTCCACGAAGGCCGAGATCGGCGACCACGACGAGAACATTTCGTTCGAGCGTTGCTGCGAGATCGTGGGTGAGGACATCGCCGCGCAGATTCGCGACCTTTCCCTCAAGATCTACAAGGCCGCTGCCGAGTACGCCGCGACCCGTGGCATCATCATTGCCGACACCAAGTTCGAGTTTGGTGTTATTGATGGCAAGGTCACGCTGATCGACGAGTGCCTCACGCCCGACTCCAGCCGTTTCTGGCCTGCTGCCAGCTACGAGGAGGGCAAGATCCAGCCTAGCTACGACAAGCAATTCGTCCGCAATTGGCTCAAGGCCAACTGGGATATGACGGGGGAGACCCCGCACCTGCCCGCCGAGGTCATCGATGGCACGTCCGAGCGCTATCGCGAGGCCTTCCAGATCATCACGGGCTCCCAGTTCACAAGCATGAAGGAGAACGCATAAGTGAGTACCCGTAGCGCCACGAACAAGCGCACGCAATCCCACGAAGTTACCGGGGTTGCGCGCAAGTCTGCCGCATCTGCTAAGCCCGCCCGCCAAGCAGCGAGCTCCGTTCGCGTCGTGCCGGCTTCGTCTAAGGCACGCCGCAAAGAGCTCGAGAAGGGCGAGAACCTCGAGGGCCTCTCTAAAGAGGAGAAGCGCGCCCGCAAGGCTAAGCAGCGCGCCAAGGAGGACCGCATCTATACGGTGTCGAATATCCTCCTCAAGCAGGACGAGGACTACACCAAGCGCCGTCGCATCTGGTGGATTGTGCTCGCCATTGGCATGGTACTCGTCGTGGCAATTTGGGCTTCGCTCTACTTCGCTCCCGGCGGCACGGTGTCCAGTCCCGTCCAGATGGTCGGCATTGTTTTGTCCTATGTCATCATCTTAGGTGACTTTATCTACGACTTCGCTCGTATTCGTCCCTTGCGCAACATGTACCGCGCGCAGGCCGAGGGCATGTCCGAGAACAAGCTCAACGCTCTTATCGAGCGCGCAGCTGCCGAGGAGGACAAGAAGGACTCCAAGAAGAAGTAGCGTTTGCATACATACTTATCGCTAAGATATAAGGCGCGTCGTTTTTGCGGCGCGCCTTTTTACTGTTCTATAGATAGATGGAGTGGCACATGATTCGAGCTGCCCTGACGGTCGAAGAAGCTCTGGAGGGCATGAAGGCCCTGGAGCCCAAGATTAAAAACTATGCGCGTCTGGTTGTCCGCAAGGGCGTAAACGTCAAGCCCGGCCAGGAGGTTGTCGTTCAGTCTCCGGTCGAGTGCGCGCCTTTTGCCCGCTTGGTGGTCGCGGAGGCTTATGTCGCCGGCGCTGGCCATGTGACGGTCATTTGGGCCGATGATGCCGTGACGAGGCTCACGTACGAGCATGTCGATAAAAGCTATTTTGAGCAGACGCCCGAGTGGAAGCGCCTGCAGCTTGATTCCTTGGCCCAGGACGGTGCCTGCTTTATCTTTATCGAGGGTGCGGATCCTGCGGCTCTCAAGGGTATCGATCCCGCCAAGCCGGCCGCGGCATCCAAGGCGAGGAACACGCAGTGCAAGGTCTTCCGCCGTGGACTGGACTACAACATCAACCCGTGGTGCATCGCCGGCGCGCCGGTCGTGGCTTGGGCGCGCGAGGTGTTCCCGGGAGACGCCGATGAGGTTGCAATCTATAAGCTGTGGAATGCGATTCTGCACACCGCTCGTGCCGATGGCCAGGACCCGGAGAGCGACTGGGAGCTTCATGACGCGGCGTTCGAAAAGAACTTGCGCTTCCTGAACGACAATCGTTTTGACCACCTGCATTACACCGCGGCAAATGGAACCGATCTGACGATTGGCATGACGAAGGGTCACGAGTGGGCCGGTGGCAAGGGCAGGACGCCCGATGGACATCCCTTCTTCCCCAACATCCCCACCGAGGAGGTCTTCACCTCGCCTGATCGTATGCGTGCCGACGGTATCGTGTATTCGGCTATGCCGCTCATTCACCACGGCAATAAAGTCGACGATTTTTGGATTAAGTTCGAGGGCGGCCGCGTGGTGGACTACGACGCCCGCGTGGGCAAGGCAACGCTCGCAAGTATCATCGATACTGACGAGGGCGCTGCTCACCTGGGAGAGGTCGCGCTCATTTCCAAGAACACGCCGATCCGCGAAAGTGGTGTTCTGTTCTACGATACGCTCTATGACGAGAACGCCAGCTGCCACCTTGCGCTGGGCGTCGGCTTCCCCGAGTGCATCGAGGGCGGATATGATATGTCCAAAGAAGAGCTCCTAGAGCATGGCGTCAACGTTTCGAGCACGCACGTCGACTTTATGATTGGCACGGACGATATCGATATTGCGGGCATTACGCCTGATGGACGTGAAGTTGTGATTTTCCAGAACGGCCAATGGAGTTGGGAATAGCCCCAGACCGTGGTACAATGCCACCCGCGGGCCGTTAGCTCAGCTGGCAGAGCAGGGGACTTTTAATCCCAAGGTCCAGGGTTCGAACCCCTGACGGCCCACCCAAAGATTGTTGAGACGGTCAACTTCGGTTGGCCGTCTTTTTTGTCGCCCTTTCATGGGTTCGAACCCGTCGGGGGGCGCGGAGCTGAGTAAACGCGCGAGCGTTTGCCAGCGCAGCGCGCAAGGCGCGAAAGCGCCGCAGCGGCCGCCTGCGAAGCAGGCTGAACCCCTGACGGCCCACCCAAAGAAAGGAAAAAGAAATGAAAACAGATAGATACGGAATTAGCGGCAGCACATTAAAGATAATAGCGGCCATCTCGATGGTTCTCGATCATGTAAGCAGGATCGTCCTGACCAATGGAATCATGACTCACGCATCGTACAATCAGATATCAGACGAACAGTGGGCGATTCTAAGCGAGGCTTCGGATGTGCTTCATGTTCTTGGCAGAATTGCATTTCCCTTATTTTGCTTTTTGATAGTTGAGGGATTTTTGCACACTCATGACATAAAGAAGTACCTGCGAAATATGCTTGTCTTCGCAATCATTGCGGAGCCCATATACGATTTCGTTCAAACCGGGCAGCTATTTGACCTTCGGCAACAGAATGTTATGTATGAGCTCCTGCTTTCCTTGGTCTTTTTGATTATTCTGGAAAAGATACAAAGTCTTTCAAAATGGAAGAGGCACATTGCAGAAATTGCTCTGATTGTTTTGACAGCACTGGCAGCTGAATACACTAAGCTGGATGGCGGTGCGTATGGCATTCTGCTTGTGGCTGCATTCTATTTATTCCACGACAGCAAAGCTAAGATGTTCTTTGCTGCAGTATGTGCAGTGCTCCTTTCGTCATGCCATATAATTGGCGGCGGATTTGAGTTCACTACAGCTAATATTTTTAATCCTGATGTTGCTGCCGCGATAATTTCGTTG
>DBFADZ010000048.1:0-3264 GCA_048195375.1 Collinsella sp. | reverse complement strand
GTCGACGACATGCCGGGGGCGGACCGGGACGGGTTCAACGGCAGGCCCCGCCGACCGATTGCAAGCGGTCGGCGGGGCCATTGTGGCTCTTGACAGCGGATTGGGTCATATGAGCGAAAGCCCGCCAGAGCGAGCAAGGTGACGTGAAAGAGGAGGGCATAGGCCTTTTGGCCATGCCCGACGATTGAACAGATTGCCGCTCTGGCGGGCTTGCAACGTCGAGTGGTTCCGGCGTTTGGTAAAACGCCGGAACACAAGAGCGCCCCCTCCCGCGCACGGAACGGAAGGGGGCTAAAGGTAGGAGTCTACCGGTGGGTTTACCCCGCCGGACAGACGATGACCAGGTGATCCTCTACAGGATCGTCAAGGTTTCCGTGGGGTACCCGTTGGGTACTTAGATCAACACGCAGGCGACGGTCAGGATGATGGCGCAGACGACGGAGAGCGCGACGATGAGCTTAAGGGCAAACTTGAGCCAGGTCGTCCACTCGATCTTGGCCAGGGCGAGACCGCCCATGATGGCGCCGGAGGTCGGGGTGAATAGGTTCACGACACCGATGGCGGCGGAGAAGATCATGACCATGACCTCAGGCGAGAAGCCGAGCTTAACAGCCAGCGGTCCCATGATGGGCATGGAGACGGTGGCCATACCGGAGGTCGAGGGGATCAGGAAGGACAGGCCGAAGTAGACCAGGAAGCTCATGGGAGCGAAGATCACGCCGGACAGGCCAGCCAGGGCATTGGCGGCAGCGTCGAGGACGAAGACATCGAGGCCGGTGTTAGCCATGAGGACGGAGATACCACGGGCGAGGGCGATGACGAGAACAACGGACATCATGTCGGCAGCGCCGGTGATGAAGGTGTTAACGATCTGCTTCTCGGACAGGCCACCGATGATACCGATCAGGACGGCCATGAGGAAGAACCAGGTGGAAGCCTCGTCGAAGTACCACTGGCCAATGGGCAGGCCGGTGATCAGGGCAGACCAGCCCTGGACGACGGCGTTACCGTCGGCGTCGTAGACAGCGCCAGCGTCGAAGAAGTTGGCGACGCCCTCGTTGAGGTCGGCCAGCGGAATGAAGCCGACGATCATGACGACGAAGGTGAAGGCGAAGGCGATCAGAACACCCTTCTGACGACCGGTGAGCTTGACCTCCTTGTGGACCTCGGAAGCAGCCTTGCCGTGAGCCTCTTCGGCGTCCTTGAGCTCCTGCATCGACAGGATGGTGGAACCCTTGTCAGCCTTGACCTTCTTGGCATAGTTCATCACGAAGAAGATGGACATAGCGGTAGTGACAATCCACAGGACGGCACCGAGGCCGATGATGATGGACTGGTTGACCTCAATGCCAACGCCGGTCAGAGCGTCGACGGCAGCGCCGACGGCGAACGGGTTAACCGTGGAGCCCAGGCAGCCGCAGCCAGCGCCGAGCAGGACGGTAGCGGCACCGACCATGGGGTCGAAGCCAGCAGCCATCATGGTAGCGGCGAGCAGGGCGTAGAAGGGAACGGTCTCCTCGCACATACCATAGGTGGTACCACCGAGGGAGAAGATGAGCATCAGCACGGGAATGAGCATAATCTCGTTGCCCTTAAGCTTCTGCACCAGAACGGCGATGCCGTTGTCCAGGGCGCCGGTCTCGGTCATCATACCGAGGAAGCCGCCCAGGATCATAACGAAGAGGCAGACGGGCAGAGCGTCAGCGAAGCCCTTAATCGGGGCGGTGCAGAAATCGCTCAGACGGGCGGCAGTAACCGCGCCGCCGGACGTGCCGGAGACGATAACGGTAATCACTGCGACAATTGCCAGCAGAGCAAGAAGAATGGTGAACGATGAAGGCATACCGCGCTTTTTCTTAGCGGTCTCAGTCATAGTTCTCATCCCCCCTTCATAAATCATTTAACTTTCTCGCGCGAAGCGGATTTTCCGTGCCGTGCCCACCGCCCGACGCAAGATATTTACCAGACAAAACCGCTCGGGGTGAGCAGCAATACACCCCGAGCGAGATGCTAGATGCTCTTACTTGAGCGTGGCGTACATGACAGCCTTGATGGTGTGCATGCGGTTCTCGGCCTCGTCGAAGACCTTGGAAGCGGGGCTCTCGAAGACCTCGTCGGTGACCTCCTGCTCGGTGATACCGAACTGCTCGCACTTCTCGGCGCCAATCGTGGTGTTGGTGTCATGGAAGCTGGGCAGGCAGTGCAGGAAGATGGCACCCGGGTTGGCCATAGCCATGACCTCGGAAGTAACACGATACGGAGTGAGCTGAGCGATGCGCTCGGCCCAGACCTCGTCGGGCTCGCCCATGGAGACCCACACGTCGGTGTAGATAACGTCGGCACCGGTGACGCCGTCCTTGACGTCGGTGGTCAGCTTGATGGTGCAGCCGTTGGCCTCGGCGATGGGCTTGCAGGCCTCGATGACGTCGTCGGCGGGCATGCACTCCTCGGGGCCGCAGGCCACGAAGTTCATGCCGAGCTTGGAGCAGACGACCATGAGGGAGCGAGCAACGTTGTTCTTGCAGTCGCCCATGAAGACGAGGGTCTTGCCCTTGATGTCGTAGTTGAAGTTCTCCTGGACGGTCAGGATGTCGGCGAGCATCTGGGTGGGATGCCACTCAGTGGTCAGACCGTTCCACACGGGCACGCCAGACTTAGCAGCGAGCTCCTCGACGTCGTCCTGGGCAAAGCCGCGGAACTCGATGCCGTCATACATACGGCCGAGAACGCGGGCGGTGTCCTCGATGGACTCCTTCTTGCCCATCTGCGACGAACCCGGATCGAGGTAGGTGACGCCCATGCCCAGATCCATGCCGCCGACCTCGAAGGCGCAGCGGGTACGAGTGGAGGTCTTCTGGAAGAGCAGGACGATGTTCTTGCCCTCGAGATAGCGGTGCGGAACGCCAGCGCGCTTCATGTCCTTGAAGTTCTTGGAGAGCTTGAGCAGGTACTCGATCTCCTCGGTGGTGAGGTCGAGAAGCTTGAGGAAGCTACGGCCGGAGAGGTTAACACCCATGGTTCGATTCCTTTCGAAGAAATGAATTACGTAAGTATTAGTGTTGCCCGTTTAACGGGCGAAGCCGGTGCGGTTGTAGGGGGGACCGCACCGGAAACGGAAAGACTTAGAGGTCCTCGCGCCAGAAGGGCATGCTCATGCAGCGCGGGCCGCCGCGGCCGCGGGAGAGCTCGGCGGAGGGCACGACGAGAAGGTCCAGGCCCTCCTTGTACAGCACGTCGTTGGTGACGGTGTTGCGGGCGTAGACG
>DBFADZ010000047.1:0-28418 GCA_048195375.1 Collinsella sp. | reverse complement strand
GTCGACGACATGCCGGGGGCGGACCGGGACGGGTTCAACGGCAGGCCCCGCCGACCGATTGCAAGCGGTCGGCGGGGCCATTGTGGCTCTTGACAGCGGATTGGGTCATATGAGCGAAAGCCCGCCAGAGCGAGCAAGGTGCCTTGAAGCGAGGCGGCATTGACCTTCTGGTCATGCCGTCGAAGCTGAAAGGCAGATTGCCGCTCTGACGGGCTTGCAGCGTCGAGCCGTTACGCGGTTTGGTAAAACCGCGTAACTAAATACGTTCCGCGATCTCGTGGATGAGGTAGTCGGTCTTTTCCCAGCCCAGGCACGGGTCGGTGATCGACTTGCCAAAGACACCGCCGTCGACCGGCTGGTTGCCGTCCTCCAGGTAGGACTCGATCATAAAGCCCTTGACCAGCTTGGAGATGGACTCGTTGCGGCGGCAGCTGTCGAGCACCTCCTTGCAAATGCGATACTGCTCCAGCGGACGCTTGCCCGAATTGTCGTGGTTGCAGTCGATGACCGCTGCGGGATTGGCATAGCCGGCGTGCTCGGTGTAGCGTTCGGCCAGGCGTTCCAGGTGCTCGTAGTGGTAGTTGGGGTAGGTGCGGCCATCGAGGCCGATGTAGCCACGCATAACGGCGTGCGCGAGCGGATTGCCGTCGCACTCGACCTCCCAGTTGCGGAAGATGAAGCTCTGGTGCGCCTGCGCGGCGTAAATGGAGTTGAGCATAACGGTGGTAGAGCCGGCGGTGGGATTCTTCATGCCGACGGGTACCGAAATGCCGCTCGACACCAGGCGATGCTCCTGGTTCTCGACCGAGCGTGCGCCCACGGCAACATAGCTCAGCAGGTCAACGAGGTACTGGTAGTTGGACGGATAGAGCATCTCGTCGGCGGTGAAGAAGCCCGTTTCCTCAATAACACGCAGGTGCATATGGCGGATGGCCTTGACGCCCTCGAGCAGGTCGTCGGGAGCCTCGGGGTTGGGGTTGTGCAGAAGGCCCTTGTAGCCGGTGCCCTTGGTGCGCGGCTTATTGGTGTAGACGCGCGGAATGATGATGAGCTTGTCCTTGACCTCCTCGGCGGTCTTGGCCAGTCGGTTCATGTATTCAAGTACCGAATCCTCGCGGTCGGCAGAGCACGGGCCGATGATGAGCACCTTGCGTGCGTCCTCGCCGGTAAAGACCTTGGCGACCTCGGCGTCAAATGCCTGCTTTTTGGCGGTAAGCTCGGCAGAAAGCGGCATTTCCTCGCGGATCTCCATAGGGATCGGCAACTTGCGTTTGAATTCCATGGCCATAGGGGCCTCCTCAATCTATAGAAAGAGCAATAAGCGTATTGTCGAGTGTCCGGAATTATCCGCTGTCGCACGCTAAAGTGCAAGCCCTTGTCACCCCGAAACCTGCCAAAAAGGGACAGGTTTATTTTGGCAGGTTTTATCTGGGCAAACGTCGGCGGATGCCGGGAGGGAGCTGCGCCGCGCGGGACCGTAAGGCTGTTGTCGGTTCCCCAGGAAACACCCCGTGGGCAAAAAATGCCAAATATGAGTACGGTTGCTAACCTAGTAACATATCGGTCTAGCGAGATAATAGACAAAGTGAAAAATACGTTCATTAACGTTGGCACGCAGAAGCCTGCTAACGGGCGTTTTGATTAATTCGAAGGCATATAGAGGCCGCAAAGAGGTCGTTTGAGGTGGTTTTGGCTGTTACTAAAAAGGTGACAGTACTCATATTTGTCCTTTTTTGCCCACGGGGTCTGGAAAGCGCCGTCAATGAGGTCTCAGGAAAAGCGTTTCGAGGCTCGAAGGACACAAAACGGGGGCGCAGGTTGTCCTGCGCCCCCGTTCTCGGGCGTCATCATTTCTCTGCGGCCGTATCTACGCCGCCTCGTCGAACTGCGAGTTGTACAGGTCGGCGTAGAAGCCGCCCTGGGCGAGCAACTCGTCGTGCGTGCCCTTCTCGACGATGTCGCCGTCGCGGATCACCAGGATCACGTCGGCGTTGCGGATCGTGGACAGGCGGTGCGCGATGACAAAGCTCGTGCGGCCCTGCATTAGCGCATCCATGGCACGCTGAATAAGCTCCTCGGTACGAGTGTCAACGTTGGAGGTCGCCTCGTCCAAAATCAGCGCCGGACGGTCGGCCAAAATGGCACGGGCGATGGTCACGAGCTGGCGCTGACCCTGCGACAGGTTGGTGCCCTCCTCGTTGATCATAAAGTCGTAACCGCCGGCGAGCGTATGGATAAAGTGGTCGCAGCGTGCGGCGCGTGCGGCGGCCTCGACTTCGGCATCGCTCGCATCGGGGCGTCCGTAGCGGATGTTTTCGCGGATGGTGCCGTTAAACAGCCAGGTATCCTGCAGCACCATGGCAAACTCGCCGCGCAGCGCCGCGCGGTCCCAGTCGCGCACGTCGACGCCCTCGACACGCAGCGAACCGTCGTCCACATCGTAGAAGCGCTGCAGCAGCTTGATGAGCGTGGTCTTGCCGGCGCCGGTGGGACCGACGATGGCGATGGTCTGGCCGGGCTGCGCCTCGCAGCTAAAGTCGTGGATGATGGTCTTGTCGGGCGTGTAGCCAAACTTGACGTGGTCGAACTCCACGTGACCGGGGCGCTTCTCGGGAATCTGCGCGTCGGCCTTCTGCTCCTCCTCGGGCGCGGCCAGGAACTCAAAGACGCGCTCGGTGGCGGCAGCCATCGACTGCATCGTGTTGCTCACGTTGCCCAGTTGCTGCACGGGCTGCGTAAAGTTGCGAACGTACTGGATAAAGCTCTGGATGTCGCCGGGCGTGGCATTGCCGGTCAGCGCGAGCTGTGCGCCCACCACGACGACGCCCACGTAGCCCATGTTACCCACCAAGCTCATAAGCGGCATCATCAGGCCCGACAGGAACTGCGAGCGCCAGCCGCTAATAAAGAGACGGTCGTTTTGGCGGTCGAACTCCTCGATCGAAGCCTCGGCGCGGTCGAACACCTGAATGACGTTCTGGCCGGCAAAATCCTCCTCGATAATGCCGTTGACGGTGCCCAGGACCTGCTGCTGCTCGCGGAAGTACGGCTGCGAGAAGTGAATCATCACGGTTAGGATAATCGCGGCGGCCGGCAGCGTGAGCACGGTGACGCCGGTGAGCGGCAGGCTGATCGACAGCATCATGACGAGCACGCCGATAATCTGCGTGACGGACGTAATAAGCTGCGTCACGCTCTGGTTGAGCGACTGGCCGAGTGTATCGACGTCGTTGGTGATGCGGCTGAGCACGTCGCCCTTGCTATGGCCGTTGAAGTAGCTCATCGGAACGACAGCGATCTTGGCGGCGATCTCCTTGCGCATGCGGTAGCAAATCTTTTGCGTGACACCGGTCATGAGCCAGCCCTGGATGAGGCTGCAGATAGAGCTCGCCAGGTACAGGCAGAGCAAAAAGCCGAGCGTCTTGGCGATCCAGTTAAAGTCGACATCGCCGGTACCGTTGACTTTGGCAACCAGGCCCTCAAACAGCTTGGTCGTAACCTGGCCGAGCACCTTGGGCCCCACAATGTTAAAGATGACCGAGCACACGGCAAAGGCGACGGCGGCAAACACGGCAATCTTGTGCTGGCCAATATAGCCGAGCAGCTGCCTCATGGTGCCTTTAAAGTCCTTGGCCTTTTCGCCGCGACGCATGCCGCCCATGCGGCCCATGGGTCCACGCTGACGGGTGGGCTTGGGAATTTGGGTCTTGGTCTCGTCTGCCATTAGCGCTCGCCTCCTTCCATAACGGCTGCAATCTCTTCTTGGGTAAGTCCCAGCTCCTCGGCGGAAAGCTGCGACTGTGCAATCTCCAGGTACGCCGGGCAGCCGTGCAGTAGCTCCTCGTGTGTGCCGGTGCCCACCACGTGGCCGTCGTCGAGCACGATGATCTGGTCGGCGTGCATGATGGTCGCAATGCGCTGGGCCACGACCACGAGTGCGGCGTCGGTGACGTTTTTGGCGAGCTCCTCGCGCAGACGCGCGTCGGTCTTGTAGTCGAGCGCGCTAAACGAGTCGTCGAACACCACGACTTCGGGCTTTTTGGCCAGGGCGCGGGCGATGGCCAGGCGCTGGCGCTGACCGCCCGAGACATTGGAGCCGCCCTGGCTGATGGGGGAGCCGTAGCCGCCCTCGCGCTCGGCGATAAAGTCCTCGGCCTGGGCGATGCGTGCCGCCCGGTGCATGTCCTCGTCGCTCACCATGTCGCCGGCAAACTTAAGGTTGCTCTCGACGGTGCCCGAGAACAGGCGTCCCTGCTGCGGGATATAGCCAATGCGGCGGCGTAGCTCGGAAAGGGTCATATCGCGCACATCGATGCCGTCGAGCGAAATGCTGCCGCCCGTGACGTCGTACAGGCGCGGAATCAACTGCACAAGTGTGGACTTGCCCGAGCCCGTGGAACCAATGATGCCGAGCATCTGACCGGCGTGCGTGGTGAAGTTCACGCCGCTGATGACGTCGGCGCGGGCATCGGGATACTGGAAGCTCACGTCGCGGAAGGTGAGCTCACCGCGCGGCGCGCTGGCCGCGGGCAGTTTGGGCGAGGCGGGGTCGTTGATGCTTGTGGGGCAGGTGATGACCTCTTCCACGCGCTCGGCTGCGACCTCGGCGCGGGGCAGGATAACCGAAACCATGGTGAGGATCATAAACGCCATGACGATCTGCATGGTGTAGGAGATAAACGCCATCATGTTGCCGACCTGCATCACGCCGTCGGACACGCCCTGCGCGCCAAACCAGACGATAAGCACGGTGATGCAGTTCATGACGAGCATCATGAGCGGCATCATAAAGCTCATGGCGCGGTTGGTGTAGAGCTGCGTGGTCATCAGGTCGAGCGAAGCCTTGTCAAAACGCTCGAGCTCATGCTCCTCGCGGTTGAATGAGCGGATGGGCATAAGGCCGTCGAGCAGCTCGCGGGCGGTAAGGTTCACGCGGTCCACAAAGCTCTGCATCTTTTTGAACTTGGGCATGGTGAGGCCCATAAGCACGCCGACGACGGCCGAGACGGCGATGATGGCCACGGCGATGGTCCACTCCAGGCCGGTGTGGTTGGCCAGGACGCGCATGACGGCGACGATGCCCATGACGGGGGCCATCAGGCACATGCGGATAAACAGGGTTGCGGCCATCTGAATCTGCTGAATGTCGTTGGTGCAGCGGGTGATGAGCGAGGCCTGGCTAAACTTGCCCACCTCGGCCGGCGAGAAGTGCATAACCTTGTTGAAGGTCTCGCGGCGCAGGTCGCGGGCGATGGAGCAGGCGGTACGCGAAGCCACGGCGCCGGTCAGGATGGTGGCGACGAGCGAGACCAGGCACAGGCCAAACATCGTGGTCGCCATGCGGCCCAGGTAGGCGTTCTGCACGTCGGCGGGGTCGATGCCCTGTGCCTTGTATTCGTCCTGCACGTAGCTCACGGCGCGCTGGGTGACGATGGAGCCCGACATGGAGCCCATTTTGTCAGCCATATCGTTGGCGCCCTCGACGAGCTTGCCCTGGTCGATTAGGCCGCCTTCAACGCCTAGGCGCAGGCTCTTCATGGTGATCTTACCGCCATCGGCATCAATCTGCTTTTGCATGTTCTGCGCCGCTGCGGCCTTCTGCTGCATCTCGGCGAGCTGCTCGGGCGTCATCGCCGCCATCTGCTCGGGGGTGGGCATGGCCTGAGCGGCGCCGCCATCGCTTGCCTCGGTGGATGCGCCGGTCATGTCGCCCATGGAGTCGGCGTCAATGCCCTGGTTGAGCGAAAGGACGACAGTCTCGGGCAGGCTCATAATGTCGGCAATTTTGCCGCCGTCGGCGCGCTCCTCCTCGGTGCCCTTGTACGTGCGAATGCCATTTTTGTCTGCCTTGCCAAACACCGCCTCCACAGCTTTGGCGTCCTTGGCGCTCATAAAGAGCTTGAGGTCGTCGAGCGATTCGGCGCGAATGGTGTCGGGAACGGGCGAGGCGATGCCTCCCTGCTGCACGCCCACGTCGACGATGTCGCTCATATAAGTAGGCAGTGCCAGGTCGGCGTTGCAGCTGATTACGATAAGTACGATAGCTGCGAACAGTGCCAGGACATGCTTTTTAAAGAGCTTGAGAATCCTCACTCGGCATCTCTCCTTTCTTGATTGCGGTCGATAATTTCGTTGGCACGTCTAAGAAGACGCACCATCTCTTGGGTATCTGTTTCGCCGAGCTGTTCGAGGAAAGCCGCGGTGCGGTCCTCGAATTCCCGGCGTTTGATTTCGAGATCCTGGAATCCCTTGTCGGTCACTATGACGTGTACGCGACGACGGTCAGTCTTTGAGTGCTCGCGCTCGACCCAGCCCTTGGCCTCGAGGGCGCGTAAGATATTGGCGATGCGGGCGCTCGAGACCCAGGCGCGATCAGCGAGTTCGCTCGGCGTGAGCGAACCGCCAGCGAGCATGAGAGCGCGCATGACAGCCATCTCGCCGCCGAGGGCTTTGTCCGCAAAGCGCGAAACGCGCTGATGCATGCTGCCGAACTCGGTAAGGAGCTGGCGCCCAAGTTCACGGAAATCGGTATCTTCCACCGAAAACCCCTAACACTAGAAACTATTTTCGGTGAAAGATGATACCCCTGCACGCGCGCCCTATACGGTAGATTTTGGGACATGCCTAGAAAACTACCTTTAGGCGACCTCCGTACACCGTCGGTGCCAGTAAAGTTTGGGGCAGATCGTTAGGCATGCCCCAAAACCTACTCAGAGGCACTTTACCCTGCTAAAGCTGGCATAACAGCTAGAGTGAACGTCGTACAAAGGCAAGGAAAAATACCAAACAAATCGGTGAACGGTAGTTGTTCGCGCTCGCATTTCCTGCGGATTTGTTAAAAACGCCCTAATGGTATAAAAAAAGAAACATATAACAGCCCTGATGAAGGGGGTAGCTATGTTATCCTTCTCAGACGGGTGAAATCTTGGGTTTTGGGTTGCACTTCCAAGGTGGACAAACGTTTTTCCCTGTACCAACGTGTGGTGAAGAACGGAAGAAGCCGGTAGTGCAAGCCGATAATTCAAGAATTCAATAAGCAGCGGTGTGAGAGAGCGCCGCATTACACGTAACTAGGAGCGTGGTTACACAATGCAGGAGGCATGGGAAGGCTTCAAGGAAGGCATCTGGACGGGAGAGGTTGACGTCCGAGACTTCATCCAGAAGAACTACACCCCCTACGAGGGCGACGAGTCGTTCCTCGCCGGCCCGACCGAGCGTACCAAGGAGCTGTGGGGCGAGGTTCTCGACCTGCTGCTTAAGGAGCGCGAGCAGGGCGGTGTCCTCGATATGGACACCAAGACCGTCACGGGTATCGTGAGCCACCCCGCTGGCTACATCGATAACGCCCACCGCGAGAAGGAGACCATCGTCGGCCTCCAGACCGACAAGCCGCTCAAGCGCGCTCTGCACGTCAACGGTGGTATCCGCATCGCTTGCCAGGCCGCCAGCCAGCACGGCTACAAGGTCGACGAGAACGTTGTCGAGCGCTACACCTTCGAGCGCAAGACCCACAACGCCGGCGTCTTCGATGTCTACACCCCCGAGATGCGCGCCTGCCGTTCGGCTCACATCATCACCGGTCTGCCCGATGGCTATGGCCGCGGCCGTATCATCGGCGACTACCGTCGTGTCGCCCTGTACGGTGTCGACTACCTGATCAAGGACAAGGAGGCCCAGAAGGCTTCCACCCCGACGGTCATGACCGCCGACAACATCCGCGACCGTGAGGAGCTGCAGGAGCAGATCCGCGCCCTCGGCGAGCTCAAGATGATGGCCGAGACCTATGGTTTCGATATTTCCAACCCTGCTACCAACACGCAGGAGGCCATCCAGTGGATGTACTTCGCCTACCTCGCTGCCGTCAAGGAGCAGAACGGCGCCGCTATGTCCATCGGCCGTACCTCTACGTTCATCGACATCTACGCTGAGCGCGACCTTGCCAACGGTACCTTTACCGAGGAGCAGATCCAGGAGTTCGTGGATCACTTCATCATGAAGCTCCGCATGGTCAAGTTCGCCCGTACCCCCGAGTACCAGGCCCTGTTCACCGGCGACCCGCAGTGGGTCACCGAGTCCATCGGCGGCATGGGTGTTGACGGCCGTACGCTCGTTACCAAGATGAGCTACCGCTACCTGCACACGCTCGAGAACATGGGCACCAGCCCCGAGCCCAACATGACCGTTCTGTGGTCGACCCGTCTGCCCGAGAACTTCAAGAAGTTCTGCGCCAAGACTTCTGTCGCCAGCTCCTCGATCCAGTACGAGAACGACGACCTCATGCGCGTCTACCACGGCGACGACTACGGCATCGCCTGCTGCGTGTCCTCCATGCGCATCGGCAAGGAGATGCAGTTCTTCGGCGCCCGTGCCAACCTGGCCAAGTGCCTGCTCTACGCGCTCAACGGCGGTGTTGACGAGGTCTCCAAGAAGCAGGTCGGCCCCAAGTATCGCGCCGTCGAGGGCGATACGCTCGATTACGACGACGTTGTGGCCAAGTACAATGACATGATGAAGTGGCTTGCTGGCGTGTACGTCAACTCGCTGAACATCATTCACTACATGCACGACAAGTATTGCTACGAGCGCATCCAGATGGCTCTGCACGACAAGCACGTGCACCGCTGGTTCGCTACGGGCATCGCTGGCCTTTCCGTCGTGGCTGACTCCCTGTCCGCCATCAAGTACGCCAAGGTCCACCCCGTCCGTGACGAGAACGGCATCATCGTCGACTTCGAGACCGAGGGCGAGTTCCCCAAGTACGGCAACGACGACGACCGCGTCGACCAGATCGCTCACGACGTTGTGCACCAGTTCATGGAGTACATCCGCATGAACGACACCTATCGCAACTCCGTGCCCACGACCTCGGTTCTGACCATTACCTCCAACGTCGTGTACGGTAAGAAGACCGGCTCCACGCCCGACGGCCGCAAGGCTGGCCAGCCGTTCGCCCCGGGTGCTAACCCCATGCACAAGCGCGATAGCCACGGCGCCATCGCTTCGCTGTCTTCGGTTTCCAAGCTCCCGTTCCGCGATGCTCAGGACGGCATCTCCAACACCTTCTCCATCATCCCGGGTGCGCTCGGCAAGGAGGACCAGGTGTTCTTTGGCGATATCGACCTTGATCAGCTGGGCGAGTAACTATTGTTAGTGCTATACTAACAATAACGATTACTGATTAGCGCGCCGGTTTCGGCCGGCGCCTATCGATCGAAGGAGACACATTATGAAGGTTTCTGAAGTTTCCGAGACTCAGGCCGATAACCTGGTCCACATGCTCGACGCTTACGCCGAGAAGGGTGGCCATCACCTGAACATTAACGTCTTCAACCGTGAGACGCTGCTTGACGCTCAGGCTCACCCCGAGAAGTACCCGCAGCTTACCATCCGCGTTTCCGGCTATGCCGTGAACTTCCACACGCTCACCAAGGAGCAGCAGGACGAGGTCATTTCGCGTACCTTCCACGACAAGTTCTAAAGGGGTTTAACTCCCGCAGGATCGCCGGGCCGCTTTGGGTTACTTTCCAAAACGTCCTCGGACATGCAAAGAGGCTCCGCTGCGCGCGTTGCGCGGCGGAGCCTCTTTGCGTCCTGCGGAAATGTTTTGGAAAGTAACCCAAAGCGGCCCGGCGGGGGTCCTGTGTAGTCACCCTTTAGGCGGAACTCTCCTAATTATTTGGATGAGTCGTCTACTTACTTGTGCTGTTACCGTCTTCCCGCTGTTGTTGGGGTATGCTTTGTTCGTATGTAAACGTTTGACATGTTGATGGGGGAGGGTGCTATGGCTCGCGAGGGCGCTCGTTCTAAGGATTCTGCTAAGCCTGGCATCAAGGAAGTTGCAGCGGTGGCGGGGGTTTCGCCTACTACGGTATCTCGCGTGCTTAATAATCGCGGCTACATTAGCCAGGAAACCCGCGATAAAGTCCATGCGGCGATGGAGCGCATCAATTATACGCCCAACGATATCGCCCGTGCCATGCTCAATGGCCGCCTGAACCTTATCGGCATGATTGTTCCCTTTGTGAGCAGCCCGTTCCATGCTCAGGTTGTGCAGGCGGTCGAGCGCACGTTAGCGGAAAACGGCTTTAAGATGTTGCTGTGCAACAGCGCCAATCGACCTGATCTTGAGCGTTCCTATATTGACATGCTCCGCCGCAATATGGTCGACGGCGTCATCGTCAACTCCCTCAATATCGGTGCCGAGGCATATGCCGAGATGGGCTTGAGCCTGGTTGGCATCGACTGCGATCTTGGCGAGGGCTCTGTCCAGATTGCAAGTGACAGCTATGGCATTGGCGAGCTCGCCACGCGCCGTCTGATTGATGACGGCTGCAGGCGTATCCTGTGCCTGCGCAGCAATAGCCGCATGCGCATGCCTGCCAATAAGCGTACCGATGCCTACCTCGATGTTGTTGAGCAGTCCGGTTTGTCCGCGCTTGTCCGTGAGGTTGAGTTCGTTAAGCCCGACGACGAAAAGGGCGCGGTCGTTGCGAAGATCCTCGATGAGAACCCCGATATTGACGGCATCTTTGCGGGAGACGATACGATGGCGGCCATCTGTCTCAACGTGATGAAGCAGCGCGGCTTGAGCGCTCCGGACGATATTAAGGTCGTGGGCGCGGATGGTGCCCGCCGAACTATGACGTTTATGCCTGACTTAACAACCGTACGTCAAGATATCGATCGCATCGGAGAGCTCGCGGCGCAATCCATCATCGCTCTTATTAACGGCGATAATCCCGAATCGAATATCAAGCTCCCCGTTGAACTCATTGAGGGCAAAACCGCGTAGTTCATCCCGTGCCAAAAGAATTCCTCAAACGCCTCTGATGACCGTTCACCGGCATATGTCAACCGTTTGCCGACGACTAGAACTGCGAAAAGACGTATTGGTGTGAAAACGTTTGACATATGAAAACGATTGACATATCTTGCCATTGTACCGAGTTAGTATGTCGTGGAAAGGAAGTCTCGGATGCACAAGGTGTATTACCAGCCTGAGGGAATTTGGGTAGGCGACATCATGCCGTACGGCGAGGACGGCACGTTCTATCTCTATCATCAGCGTGACACGCGTAACCCCGAACCTTTCGGAGAGCCGTTTGGCTGGGCACTCGCTACGACCAAGGATTTCGTCAACTACAAGGACTTTGGCGAGAGCCTTGAGCGTGGCGGCGACGAGGAAGTCGACCAGTACATTTATGCCGGCACGGTGTTTAAGGTGGGCGACAAGTACCATGCGCTCTACACTGGTTGCAATCGCGATAAGGTCCGCGCACGTTTGATGAAGCAGGTTCTTCTTCACGCAACGAGCGACGACGCCGTCAAGTGGGAGAAGAACATCGCCGAGACGCTGCTTCCGCCCCAGGAGGGTTACGATGACCGCAACTGGCGCGATCCCTTTGTGCTTTGGGATGAGGAGAACGAAGAGTACATGCTCATCCTCGGCACGCGTGTGGGCGAGGACAAGCGTCTGATGACCGGCCGCCTGGTCAAGTTCACCTCCAAGGATCTGACCAACTGGGAGTTCCAGGGCGACTGGTGGAACCCGGGCCTGTACACCATGTTTGAGATGCCTGATCTCTTTAAGATGGGCGACTGGTGGTACCTCGTCTTTTCCGAGTACAGCGACGGCAACAAGACCCGTTACCGCATGTCCAAGTCCATCAACGGTCCTTGGATTACCCCCGCTGACGACTCCTTCGACGGCCGCGCGTACTACGCCGCTCGCACCGCATTCGATGGCGAGCGTCGCGTTCTCTTTGGTTGGGTTCCTACGCGTGACGAGGGCGGCGACCCCAGCTCTTACCTATGGGGTGGCACCTTTATGCCCCTCGAGATCGTTCAGCGTGCCGACGGAACGCTCGGCACCAAGCTCCCCGACAGCATGCTTGGCGCCTTTGGCGAGGCTAAGGCAGTCGAGACCTTTGAGCTTTCCTGCGAGTCGGGCAAGGTCGAGCAGGTTTTGTCTGCAGACGCCGGCTCCACCTACTTGCTCGATACCGACATTGAGCTCGGCGGTAACGCTGCCGGCTTCTCGGTCAAGTTCGCCGAGGACGCCGAGACCGGTCTTGCCTATGAGTTCCGCGCCAACCTGCGCGAGGGCAAGCTCGAGTTCACGCCGGCTCCCCAGTACCCGTGGTTCCAGGTCAACAACATGGGCCTCGAGCGTCCGTTGTTCTTTAAGGGCGAGGGCACTCATCATGTGCGCCTGGTCGTTGACGACGATATCGCGACCATCTTTGTCGATGATGTTGCGCTTAACGCTCGCTTCTGCAATAAGCAGGGCCAGGGTGTGGCGCTGACGGTCACCGACGGTACGCTCAAGTGCGCAAACGCAACGATCGCGTCTCTGTAGCGGCAACGAACCGTTTTATGATTTAGAAAAGGAATGGAGAGGAACATGGACTACAAGGCAGTGTCCCAGCAAGTCGTCGACAACGTCGGCGGACTGGAGAACATCGAGGGCGCCACGCATTGCGTGACCCGTCTGCGTCTGGTGCTCAAGGATACGAGCAAATACAACAAGGCCGAGCTCGAGAACATCGATGGCGTCAAGGGCGTGCTGTACAACAGCGGCCAGCTCATGATCATCTTTGGTACCGGTACCGTCAACAAGGTTTACGACGCCTTTATGGCTCTGACTGGCGTCAAGGAGATCAGCGCTTCCGAGGTCAAGGGTGCCGAGGCGGACAAGAAAGGCAAGTTCTTCTCGGTCCTCAAGGTGTTCTCGGACATCTTTATCCCCATCATTCCTGCCTTCGTCGGTGCCGCTATCATCATCGGCCTTAAGTCGCTGATCGTTGCCAACGGCCTCTTTGGCATGGAAGGCAGCCTCGCCGATCACAGCGAGTTCCTCAAGAACCTCGCAAGCTTCTTTGCCATTATCGCCACCACGTTCGACTACCTGCCTGTCCTGGTTATGTACAGCGCGGTCAAGCGTTTTGGCGGTAACCCGATCCTGGGCATCCTCGTCGGTATCGTCATGGTTCACCCGAGCCTTATGAACCGCAACACGTTCGTTATGGACCCGACGGGTGCTGAGTACTGGAACTTCGGTCCGCTATCCATTCCCATGGTTGCTTTCCAGGGCGGTGTGTTCCCCGCAATCCTGACTGCCTGGTTTATGGCCAAGGTCGAAAAGATTGCCCAGAAGTACATCCCCGAGGTCGTTTCGTTCGTCTTTGTCCCGACCGTTACCCTGATTCTTGCTAACGTCGCCCTGTTCACCGTGTTCGGCCCGCTCGGCAACCTGATCGGCGACGTCCTCGCCGGCGTAATCGATATCCTGTACAACAGGATGGGCGTCTTTGGTGCCTTTGTCTTCGCCGCGTTCCTGCAGCCGCTTGTCGTTACCGGTACGCATCAGTTCATCCAGGGTATCGAGGCAAACCTTGTTGCCACGACTGGCTTCAACTACATCCAGGCCATCTGGTCGGTTTCCATCATCGCCCAGGGCGGCGGCGCCATCGGCATGTACCTCATTCACAAGAAGCATTCCAAAGAGCGCAACATCTGCATGTCGTCCTTTATCCCGACGCTGGTCGGAATCTCCGAGCCCGCTATCTTTGCTGCAAACATGCGCTACTCGATCATCCCGTTCATCTGCGCATGCATCGGTGCAGGCTGCGGCGGTGCCTTCGTCAAGCTCTTTGAGGTGCGCGCTATCGGTCAGGGTCTGACCGGCGTGCTTGGCCTGCTCATCGTCACGCCCGAGACCCTCGTGTGGTATGTGGCTGGCAATCTCATCGCCTTTATCGTGCCGATCGTCTTGATCTTTGCCTACAACAAGGCAAAGGGCGTCCCGACCACCGATGAAGAGGGCGCTGGCGCTGGCTTCGACGTTAGCTTCTAGTTGAGCCGTTCAGTGTAATCTGTGGATAAGTCCATTTGAGGAAGGGCGTTCGACTCGTGTGAGTCGGGCGTCCTTCCCCATAGACGAGAAAGTCAACGGCGATGTTAAATCAAAAAAACAAGGTGACACGCGCGGACTATGAGCAGTGGCGTGCCGGACAGGATGAGACGGCGGGTCGCATCGCGTCCGACCCCGATAGGCTCCTGTTCCATGTGGAGCCTGAGCTTGGCTGGCTCAACGACCCCAACGGTTTGGTTCAGATTGGTGATACGTATCACATCTATCATCAATACGATCCGTTCGATGCTGCGCATGGCGGTCCAGTGCTTTGGAACCATCTGACGACAAAGGATTTTGTGACGTACGAGAATCACGGCCCCGTGCTGTTCCCCGATTCCGATTTGGATTCGAGTGGAGCGTATTCTGGTTCTGCCTTTGTACGTGATGGCAAGATTCACTACTTCTATACCGGCAACGTCAAGCATTTTGACCGCGATGATTACGACTACGTGTTGACGGGCCGTGAGCAAAACCAGATTCATATGGTTGCCGAGAATCCCGACGAATTGGGCGAGAAGTGCATAGCTGTTGGACCGGTCGATTACCCCGACGATATCGGTACGCACGTGCGCGACCCCAAGATCCTTGAACACGACGGTATCTACTACATGGTTCTGGGCGCTCGTACGAAAGACGATCGCGGGTGCGTGCTTGTCTATACCTCGCGTGATCTAGAGGACTGGGGCTATGCGACGCGCATTGAGCTGGGCGAGAAGTTTGGCTTTATGTGGGAGTGTCCTGATCTGTTTGAGCTCGATGGCGAGCTTATTCTCGTTTGCTGTCCGCAGGGTGTGCCTGCCGATGGTTGGCGTTACCGCAATCCGCATCAGTGCGTGTGGTTCCCCATCGAGGCCGATTGGGAGGCGCCGAGCTTTAAAATCGTCGGGCAGGGCATGCCCCCAATGGTCGATGCCGGTTTTGATTTCTATGCTCCGCAGTCCTTTGAGGATGCTGCAGGCCGGCGATTGATGATCGGATGGTCGGGTTGCCCCGATGCGACGGCGGAAAACCCGACGGTGGCGCGCGGGTGGCAGTGCGCGTTGACGGTGCCGCGAGAGCTGAGCATGCGCGATGGTAAGCTCTGCCAGCAGCCGGCGCACGAGATTGAGAGGATGCGCGGCGACTGCGTTCGCGCGACAGGCGGTGAAACCGTTGAGGAGCCGGGCCGCCTGTTTGATCTTGTGGTTTCCTGTGAGGGCGCCAAGATGGTCGAGCTCGAAATCCGCAAGGGTGTTTTTGTGCGCTATGCAGACGGGATGCTTACCCTCGACATGGGTGACGAAGGCTATGGGCGCGACCAAAGGTCGATCGAGCTCAGCGAGCTTCGCGACCTGCGCGTGCTTTCGGACACTACGATGGTCGAGATTTTTGCCAACAGCGGCGAGGCGGCACTTACGAGCCGTACCTATTCGCCGGCGGTTTCGGCGATGGGGTTGCATGCCGAGGGTGCGGCGTCGATGGATTTCTACCGCCTCGCGCATTAACCGTGCGTGGAGCACGATTGGACTTGCCGGGCGGAATGTGTCGCAGTTGCCGCAGCGAACTACCGTTTATCGTGTATAGCTACCGTTTGCGGAGTAAGTAACACATTGTTGCAAACCGTGTAGAATCCTAAATAAGCACGGAGTTTTCCAGGGAGACGCTGTCCTTTGTTGTGTGCAAGGGGCGGCGTCTTTTTGGCGCTCTGCCGCCGTTGTGTAACAGTGCGGCGACGCGTGCCATGTATTGAAAAGCCAATGTCGAGATGGGTCGTGATAATAATGGGCAAGTACGTAATCGTGGTTGAGTCTGGGTCGGATGTGACGCCGGAGCTCTGCGAGCGCTACGGCATCGTGCGCGTGCCCATGCACGTCACAGTTGGCGACGAGACCGTTGAAGATGGTTCAATCGATCCGCTCGAGATTTACTCGCGCTGCAACGAGCTCGGTGTTATGCCTAAGACGAGTGGCTGCGCGCCTGCGGATTTTGCTCACGTGTATGACCGTATCCATGCCGAGCAGCCCGATGCGACCATTCTGCATCTTGCGTACTCCGAAGTCACGACTTGCTCGCATCAGTCCTCCAAGATTGCGGCTAAGGGCCGCGACTACGTATTCTCCATGGATACGCGTTTTGTCTCGGTGGGCCAGTCGCTTGTTGCCGTCGAGACCGCCAAATACATCGAGGCTCACCCCGATGCCACCGTCGACGAAATTTTCGCCTTCACCAATTCGGTGATGGATCGCGTGCTGTTGGGCTTTGTTCCTACCGACCTAGCCTTCCTTAAGGCGGGCGGTCGTCTGTCCAACGTGGCATTCCTTGGCGCCCACCTGCTCAAGATTAAGCCCTGCATTGAGGTGACGGGCGGTAAGTTTGTGGCGACCAAGAAGTTCCGCGGCTCTATGCTCAAGTGCGCCCGTGCCTTTATTGACCACATGGTTGCTAAGGGCGAGATTGACTACTCGCACATTGGCCTGGCGTATTCGGTAGGCCTTTCCGAGGAGCTGCGCGACGACATGGAAGTCTATGCGCACGACCTGGGCTTTAAGGACGTTACCTGGACTCAGGTCGGCGGCGTGATCTCGAGCCATTGCGGCCCGACCGCCTTTGGCGCGGTGCTCACACTCAAGGCGTAACGCCTGGCGTCTATCGATTTCTATTGCCTCGGCGGCGGGCGGGTTGCGACAACCTTCCCGCCGCTTTTGCATGGGGCCAAATAGGACAATCCAATTGACCGCTAAACCGTTTCGCCATCAAGCATATGGGCTAGAATGACTCTGGCATTTATGTAGCTAAAACCAATGAGAGGCAAGGTAGCGGGAATGGCTGAAATGACGCTTGAGGGAGTGGACGCTCGTCCCGAGGACTCTGCGTTTACCCTGGGCCGCGTGCATTCGATTGAGACGATGGGAACGGTCGATGGACCCGGCATCCGCTTTGTGGTGTTTGTTCAGGGCTGCCCCATGCGTTGTGCGTATTGCCACAACCCCGATACCTGGTCGGTTAACGGCGGCACCATGGTGACCGTCGAGCACCTGATGGACGAGTTTCAGAGCAACCATGAGTTTTACCGCAGCGGTGGTATTACGGTATCCGGCGGCGAGCCGCTCCTGCAGCCCGCGTTTTTAGCCGACCTGTTCCATGCAATGCACAACAACCCCGATGGTCGCGTGCATACCTGCTTGGATAGCTGCGGCTATGCGTTCGATCCCGCGCATCCCGAGAAGTTCGATGCCGTACTCAACGAGACCGATATGGTGCTGCTCGACATTAAACACGCCGATCCCGTCGAGCATAAAAAGCTGACCGGTTGCGATCCCGCACGCATTCTGGCGTTTGGCGATGAGCTTGCCCGTCGCAAGATCAAGGTTGTTATCCGCCACGTGGTGGTGCCGGGTATCACCGATACGGTTGAGGAGTGCGAGAAGCTCGGCCGCCTGATCGCTCCATGGCACAACGTGGTGGGTTTGGAGATGCTGCCGTATCACACGATGGGCGTCGTCAAGTATGAGCAGCTGGGGATTCCCTATAAGCTCGAGGGCGTTCCACAGATGGATACCGCGCGCATGCCCGAGCTGCGCAACGCCGTCATGACGGGCATGAAAAAGCGCCGCGCGGAACTCAAAAACGCCATCGGCTAGCGAGCCATTTTCAGTCACTCATTGGGGACAGACTTAAATGAGTGCCCCTGGGCACCAAGTTGATTGCCAAAGAGCCCCGTCAAGTTGCGGTGGAATAGTTCTCGTTTTTCGGCTTATGCCGCCCAAACAGGAACTATTCCACCGCAACTGCGTTTTGGGCGGAGATGCGCAACAGAATCGTGCCATTTGGATAAATACGCTTGTGGTTTCTTTAAAGACACCTTAAACGCCGCTGAATATCTTTGGAAAGAAATGCCTGCTCGGTATTATGCTGCTCGTATATGAACGGTAGCAGTCAGGAGACCACGTGCGAAACAACGCATCGCGGGACGAGTATGTGCCGCAGCATAGCAGCAGATATGAGACGAAGGGCACGTCTTCGCGTGGCCTTGCTGGCGCTCGCATCCGCGTGACGAAGATCGCCGCCATTGGGATGCTGACGTTGACGGTTATTATCCTCGGAATTACCGCCAAAACCTACGCGTCGGAGCGAATGGCACACTCAGATGCGTCAACGGTACAGACGCAAAACAAAAAGGTCTCTGAATCTAAAGCCACCGCAAGTCAAACCCTGTCGACAGCGAGCCTCAAGACGAGGCTTTCGAAGGCGGACTTTAACGATATTCCCTCAGGCGATACCGTGCAGACCTTCTCACTGGTTGATGACCAGATCCCCGCCCTGGAGGATGAGAGCCTCGCCGCGCTCCAAGATGCCCTGAGTCAGGCGCAGGAGCTGGGCGATGTGGGCGTGGTGTTCTACGACCTGTCAAGTGGCAAGGGCGTGACGTATAACGCCGATGTCGAGGTTTACGGTGCGAGTAGTTATAAGGCGCTCTATGTGCTCTACGTCTGCGAATCTCTGGTCGAGACGGGCCAGGTCTCACTCGATGATTCCCTTGGCACCTATGGCGGCTACAACATGGGCTGGCAGACGGTGCGCGACCTGATCGAGGCCGCGGTCGTTAATTCGGACAACGATTCGTTTATCGCGTTGCGTGCGGCGTTTGACCGTGTCGGTTACGAGGATTGGATTGTCAGTCTTGGCATCGATTACGATACCGCACTCGATCCAATGAGTGATTTTCCCACTTATTGCCCGCGCACATCGGTCAAGTTGTGCCGCGAGATGAACGAGTATTTGAGCTGTGGCAGTGAGACCTCCCAGTGGTTATCTGAACTGTTGTCGTCAACATCGCGCTCATTTATCCGTGATGGGATTGCCGACGAGCAGGTTTTGGTGCGCAACAAGGCAGGCTGGATTAGCGAGGATGGTTGCTATTCGACATGCGATGCGGGCCTCATCGATGTCGACGGCGACACCTACATTATGAGCATCATGACATCGATGCCGTGGAGCGATCGCTCGAGCGAGGTTACGGCTGCGATTGCAAAGGCTCTGTTTGATATGCGAGCTGCGCTGGCCTAGCGTGTTCGTTTGACGAGGTCAAACAAAATGCTGGTACCATACCGTGGTTGAGAATTTCGTATAGGTTTGGGGAATGGCATGGCTACCATCGCGATTATCGGTGCGCTCGAAAAAGAGATCATGCAGATTAAGGAAGAGTTGAGTAACGTTTGCATGGTACAGGAGGCGGGCTTGAACGTTGTGACCGGCGGGCTCGACGGTCTGTCGATTGTCGCCACGACGGCAGGTATGGGCACGGTAAACGCTGCCGCCGCAACACAGCACCTCATTAGCAAGTATGCTCCACAGGCAGTTGTGCTTTCGGGTATCGCGGGCGGTTTGAACCCCAAGCTCCATATCGACGACGTGGTCATCGGCAAACGCCTGCGCTATCTGGATACCGATACCGCGCTTATCGCCGAGTCTGCACCGGGGCTCGAGGAGTTTGGCTCGACGCCTGCGCTGGTGGATATTGCCGCCGATGTGCTTTCTGAGCGTGGCTTTGTCAACGCTTCGACAAATGCAGCCGCTTCGAACGAGGGAGCCAAACAATTCCTGGTCGGCACGATTGCCACGGGCAACCGCTTTGTGACGGGCGCCGCCATGCGCAACGACGCTATCGAGGCGACGCACGCCGATTGTGTCGGCATGGAGGGCGCGGCAATTGCTCATGTCGCAACTAAAAATGGTGTCGATTGCCTGGTGCTGCGCGCTATCAGCGATAATTGTGACGAGGCGTACGATGCGATTTGCGACCGCGAGTTCGACCTGTTCGAGTATGCCCGTACCGCGAGTGGCATTACGCTCGATATCGTTCGCCGTATCGCTGCTATCTATTAGCGCGCTCTTTTGTAAGAACCTACGACCAAGGAGTGTCCATGGCCGATTCCATTAACTACCAGCTTGCCAAGTTCGTTGCCAGCTATGGCAAGGTTTCGCAGATTCCCGAGTCCACCTGCCACGAGGTGAGCTTCGTCGGCCGCTCCAACGTGGGCAAGTCGTCGATCATGAACAAGCTTTTTGGCCGCAAGAACCTCGTCAAGGTTTCGAGCACGCCGGGCAAGACGAGCAACATCAACTTCTTCGAGGCTGACGACGTGCACTTCGTCGACCTGCCGGGCTATGGTTTCGCCCGTCGTTCCAAGGCCGAGCGCGACCGCTGGGCCGAGCTCATCGGCGACTTCTTCGACTCGGAGCGCAGCTTTAACCTGGTCGTGTCGCTGGTGGATATTCGTCACGACCCCAGCAAGCTCGACCATGACATGATCGACTACCTGCAGGGCAACGAGTTCAACTTTATCGTCTGCCTCACCAAGGCCGACAAGCTCAGCCGCACCCAGCAGGCCCGCCAGGCAGCAGCCATCAAAAAACAGCTCAACGTCCCGGCCGAGAACGTGATCATCACAAGCTCCCAAACCGGCACCGGCATCGACGAACTCAAAAAGCGCATCGCCGAGGCCTGCCTCTAGGGCATGCCGCACTGTCAAACAACTTTTGTCTATCTATATCACCCCAGTGATAGTTATTGGTAAACTATCACTGGGGTGATATTTTTGTTTGGAGGTCGATATGGAGCTTTGGCACGGGTCGGACGTTGTTGTCGAGCATCCATCGTTGGATAAATGTAGGCAATTCAATGACTATGGGCGCGGGTTTTATTGCACGCCGCATGAGGAAATGGCAATGGAATGGGCGTGCCGGACTGAGTCTGATGGCGTTGCCAATCGATATGAGCTTGATTTAGATGGCCTTGCGATTTTGGATTTGGAATCAGGTGAGTTCTCGATTCTCAACTGGCTTGCAATTCTGGCGAATAACAGAGAGTTCAATGTTTCAACGCCAGTAGCACGCGAAGGACTTCGCTATCTGCTGGATAACTGCCTGATTGATATTTCTCCCTATGACGTTATTCGAGGCTATCGAGCCGACGATTCCTACTTTTCGTTTGCAAGACAGTTCGTTAACGGCATGATCTCGCTCCGACAACTTCAGCGCATTATGCGCCTGGGCGATCTAGGCATTCAATATGCTCTTATGAGTGAGCGCGCATTCTCGGCGATTAGATTCTGCGATTGGAAGCCGGCTTCGGGATCTGAGTTTTATCCCAAGCGTTTTGAGCGAGAGCAGAACGCTCGGCGCAAGTACTTGGACACGGTAAATGGATTTGATTCTGAAGGTATCGACATCAAGGATTTAATGGCGGGGAGGGTTGATTTGGATGATCCAAGAGTTAACGAGTTGTGGTCCGAGTAGGACGTACCCCGTCTACTACCTCGAGGACGCAATGAACAACCTTGGCGACTGCTTTGACTATGCCGTGAACGACTATGGAGCGGAAGGGTCCGAGATCGCTGAGCTCTTTTGCCTGAGCGGCGTAGCTCGCGAGTTTGAGCGCGGCAACGCATGGGTCGTATCGGGAAAATCAGGTGTTGAGCTGTTCGCACTTATCGCCGAAAGGTCGGGATATCAAAGCGGGTCTATACCGGACCGCACCTATCGTTTTGAGAAGACGCCGGAGTATTGGACGGGCTGGATATTGGCATATCTGCAATGGCGTCTGGGCGAGTCTTTCGAAGACCTGCTGCATGTCGTTCCGTTTGACGCACTGCGCAGTCTGTACTATCCCTGGCACGAAGCCTCGGAGGAACGCGTGGCTCGCCTCGTCTGCGATATGGCGAAGAAAGCGTCCAGGCAAACAAAACTTGCGTTAGCAAGAAAGAAGCTTAAGAAAACCCAACAAGACCTGGCATACGAATCGGGTGTGTCACTCCGCTCAATCCAAATGTACGAGCAGCGCCAGAGAAACATCAATGAAGCTTCGGTAACAAGCGTAAGAGCCATAGCAAAAGCCCTCCACTGCAACATCGAAGACCTCCTAGAACCAGTCTTCGAATACAAAGAAACCAGCGCCGCCTAAACCAATATATTGCCAAGGTTTGTATCTAGTAAGCGCTCCTTACCAGCAAGAGTCCCTACCAATAGATAGCGGCTTAAAGGGCCGAAATCGTATGAATGGCATTGCGACTTCCAAATGGGTGACTGCTGCTTGAAAAGCTATAGAAATAGGGGCCGATTTAACGGCCCCAAGCATCGCATAAATGGCATATACGTTTTATCAACTATTTCTTGTTTTTAACCCATTTGCAGATACGCCAAATAAGCACTCCGACGAGAATCCAAACGAGAGCGATCATAATGTCTGAGCGTGCAGGAATTGGGATCATTGAACTTCCTCGATTGATGTGAGTCTAGTTTGCATAGGTGTGGAGCGTGCTGCCTTCCATGGTCGCTTGCAACACGGCGATACCGGACGTCATCCCCATCGATTCATAGTTGAGTCGATATGTCGCCTGTTTCGAGTTCCATATAAAGGACTCGTTAGTTACCGTACAGCCGATAGTCGTATAGTTTTGTCCCCAAGCGCTGGTAATGAGCGAGTTCGCTATCTTGATCTTGAATTCGCGATAAATAAAAGGACTGTTGTAATAGATAGTCCAAGTTCCAGATGCGTTGTTGTAGTAACTGTCCCATATCAGGCTGGGTTCATTGGTTTTTTTTAATTCCTATTACTGCAACGGTCCCATCCTTAAGCTTGATTTGATGAGACTGCTCGGGACCCTTCGTTAAATCAAAATCTTGGGTTGCGCCAGAAATTGCGACAGCATCGCTTTCTGCAGCATAAGCAGTCGAAGGGCTAAACGAGAAACATATCGGTAATATCAAAAGTATCGAGAGGAAAAACGAAGCTTTGAGTGTGCGTAACACTTTGACCACCTCCATACTGCGATGCCTAGTTAAATAGTAGCATAGATAAACAGTTGATTATGTAACCTAAAAAGCCCCTATCTGCCCGGCGCCCCTTCAAAGCGTGGGTCCCTGTAGACATCCTCAGCAAGGTAAACGCAGGGATGGTCGGGGTGTTCCCCTCAAAATTATTCCGCAGCGCGAAGGCCTCTCGTCCGCTGCTCCGAAGGAACGCAAGATTAAATCAGCGAATGCGATATCCTATCGAGGCTGCGCAGGCCCCCTTGGGGCTTCCCCTGAAAACAATCCGCACTGATCGAGGACGTTTTCAGGGGAAGCCCCAAGGGGGCCGGTGAGAGCAGTGAGGCAGGACGCTACAGGTATTCGATCTGGGCGCCTTCCGTGTCGCACGTCAGAATATGTGTGTCACACTTGGGGAACTGCTCGCGCAGCTTGACCTGCAGGAACTTTGCCACGATGGTGTCGTCGGTTACAGCCATGAGGGTCGAGCCCGAACCGCTGATCCAGATGGTCTTGGCGCCTCCGTTAAGGCAGGTGTCGCGCACGGCGTTGTAGTCGGGGATGAGGCGGCGGCGATAGGGCTCCTGGATGCGGTCGTCGTTGGCGGCAGCAATCAGGTCAAGGTCGCCGGTTTCCAGGCCGCGCGTCATGCCGGCGATGCGGCCCATTTGCCATACGGCGGTGGAGAGTGGAATCTCCTGCGGCACAACCTTGCGCGCTTCGCTCGTATGCACCTCGTAGGGCGGAATCACGGTAATAAAACGCAAGCGATCGCTCACCTCGTAGCGCAGGCACTGGGGGAGCGAATCGGTCGGCGTAAAGGAGCAGACGGCGCCGCCCAGGATAGCAGGGGCGACGTTATCGGGATGGCCCTCGACCTCGGTGGCAATGCGGACGAGCTCAGCGCGGTCGACGGTGTGGCCTGTCAGTGCGGCGGCGGCCATAATGCCGGCGACGACGCAGGTGGAGCTGGAACCCAGGCCACGGGCGACGGGCACGTCGGTCTGAATGTCGATAGCAACGGGAAAAGCCGGCTCGCCCCACGCGGCCAGAGCATCGACAAAGCTCACATAGACCAGGTTATTCTCGTTTTGGAACTCCTCGGGGCAGCCCGTGATGGTGAGCTTGTCGGCGCGCTCGAAGGTGAAGTGCGAGTAGAGGCTAACGGCCATGCCGAGGGTGTCGTAGCCGATGCCTAGGTTGGCGCTGGTTGCTGGGACGGTGATTTTGATCATGTGAGTCCTCCTGGGCGGGTCTGGCCGTTTAGTTCGCTGCTCGGGCAGTCCTGGCTCGCTCGGAAAGCACATTAAGTGCTTTCCGGCTCGTGCGGAACTCGCGACGAACTAAACGGCCAGACCCGCTCGCACGCTCGTCATCATCCCGAAAGCTAAATAATTAGAAGGTGCGCCGGCTTTCGCCGGCGCTTAATAAGGGATCTAGTTGGTGCTCATTCGTTTTGCTGCAGACTCGACGTAGCTTGCCATCTCATCGACGTCGCAGACGTCTTCGAAGCGGACGGGCTTGGATTCGAGTTCGGCGAGCTGGGTCGGGGCGACCGTGTTGGTGGCCTGCTCGAGCACACGCATAGCCTCAAAATCATCTTCGGGAATGTCGAGGCCCAGGGCGTCGCAGCAGGCGCGCGGGAACTTGTAGGGGCTGGCGGTCGAAAGCAGCACGCGGGCCTTGGCACCCTCGGCGGGAACGACCTGCTCAAAGACGTGATAGCCGCAGGCGGTGTGCGGGTCGATCACGTAGCCGTTCGCATCCCAGCAACTCTTGATGGCAGCGCGGACCTCGTCCTCGCTGGCCCAACCGCAGCCAAAGACGCTCTGAATCTTTGCCAGCAGGTCGGCGGGAACCTCGTAGCGACCAGTCTGTGCCAGCTGCTCCATAAGGCCGGCAACGAGTTCGCAGTCGCCATCGGACAGGAAGTAGAGCATGCGCTCGAGGTTGGAGCTAATAAGGATGTCCATCGACGGCGAGATGGTCGTGAAGAACGGGCGGTTACGGTCGTAAACGCCGGTGGTCAGGAAGTCGGCAAGCACGTTGTTCTTGTCGCTCGCCACGACGAGCTTGGCGACGGGCAGACCCATGCGCTTGGCGTAGTAGCCGGCCAAGATATCGCCAAAGTTGCCGGTCGGTACGCAGAACTCCACGGCGTCGCCGGCCTCGATGGCGCCGGCGCGCAACAGCTGCGCATAGGCGGCAAAGTAGTAGACGACCTGCGGTACCAGGCGACCGACATTGATGGAGTTGGCGCTCGAAAGCACCGTGCCGGCGGCCTCCAGACGCTCGGCAAGCTCCTTATCGGCAAAGATGCGCTTGACGGCGCTCTGAGCGTCGTCAAAGTTGCCGCGGATGCCGCAGACGGCGACGTTGTCGCCCTCCTGCGTGGACATCTGCAGGTTCTGGACGCGGCTGACCTTGCCCTCGGGATAAAAGACGGTGATGCCCGTGCCCGGAGCGTCGGCAAAACCGGCGAGCGCGGCCTTGCCCGTGTCGCCCGACGTGGCGGTGACGATCATGATGCGCTCAGCGCCGCCGTCCCTGGCGGAAGTGCGGGCCATCAGACGGGGGAGCATCTGCAGGGCGACGTCCTTAAAGGCGCTCGTGGGGCCGCCAAAGAGCTCCATCACATAGGTCTGAGGGGCGTCGGCGCCCGGCGCAGCGTCGAGTTTGACGAGTGGCGTAACCTCTTCACTCGCGAACGTGCCGCGGTATGCCTCGTCGACACACGCCGAAATTTCTTCGGCCGTGTAATCATTCAGTAACATTCCCAACACATCTTGAGCGATTTCAAAGTACGATTTATCTGCAAGCGAGCTGATATCGACCTGCTGGGTGCCGAGCTCGTCCGAGACAAACAAACCCCCGTCGGGAGCGATGCCGGTGCGGATTGCCACCTTACTTGAGCACGATAAAGTGCGTCCTCGTGTACTATGATAAGTTCCCATATAACACTGCTCCTCAGATGCCTTGGTCCCAATCGGTGAAACCATGGTATCAGAGCGCGCAAAACAGGTTTGCAGAGGCTTTTAGAAAGGTAACCTCAAGCCCATGATTAAGATTGCCAAGTTTGGCGGCTCGTCGGTCGCCGACGCCGAACACTTCAAGAAGATCAAGGCCATCGTCGATGCCGACCCTGCCCGCCGTTTTGTGGTGGTTTCCGCCTGCGGCCGCCGCTTTAAGGGCGACACCAAGGTGACCGACCTGCTCTACCTGGTTAACGCGCACGTTAAGTATCACGTGTCGTGTGAGGAGCTGCTCGAGGACATTGGCCAGCGCTATTTTGATATCGCTGACGAGCTGGAGCTCACCTATCCCATCCGCGAGGAGTTCGCGGCCTTTGCCGAGCGCGCCCGCTCGGGCGGCTACTCTACCGAGGAGCTCGTGAGCCGTGGCGAGTACTTCACCGCTCGCCTGATGGCGGAGTACCTGGGCCTGCCGTTCCTGGACGCCGCGACGGTTGTGGCGTTCCATCATGACGGTACGCTCAGCATGAATCGCACCTCCGAGCTGGTGCAGGAGTACGGCCAGCAGGGCGGCTTTGTTATGCCCGGTTTCTACGGCGCGACGCGTGAGGGCCAGATCAAGCTGCTCGACCGTGGCGGCGGCGATATTTCCGGCTCGATCCTGGCCAAGTGCCTGGGCGCCGACTTGTACGAGAACTGGACCGACGTCTCGGGCTTCTATTCTGCCGATCCTCGTATTGTTCCCGAGGCTCAGCCCATTGCGCGCGTTACCTACGAGGAGCTGCGCGAACTTTCGTACATGGGTGCAAGCGTCCTGCACGAGGAGGCCGTGTTCCCCGTGCGCGAGGCGGGTATTCCGCTGGTCATCAAGAACACCAATGCGCCGCAGGACCCCGGCACCATCATTAGCGAGACGGCTGATGAGGGTGAGGCAGAGCCCATCATTACCGGCGTGACCGGCAAGCGCGGCTTTGTCGCCATCAACGTTGCCCGCGACCGCACCAAGCCCCGTGTTGGCTTTATGCGCCGCGCGCTTTCGGTCTTCGAGCGCTATGACGTTTCCGTCGAGCACATGCCCACCGGTGTCGACCGCTTTGGCGCCGTGGTGCAGGAGCAGGACGTGCACGACTCGCTGTACTCGCTTGTGGGCGACATTCAGCAGGAGGTCGAGCCGCTAGAGATCGAGGTTGTCGAGGGCCTGGCGCTCATCGCGACCGTCGGCCGTAACCTGCGTGGCCGCGCAGGTATCTCGGGCCATCTGTTTGGCATGCTTGGCCAGGCCGGCGTGAGCGTGCGCATGATTTCGCAGAGCTGCGACGAGATCAACATCATTATCGGTGTCGAGGAGAAGGACTTCGACCTGGCGATTCAGACCATTTACCGTGCCTTCTCCGACGAAAACGGCATTGTGAAGGTCTCCGATCTGGAGGCTCCTGCGCCGGTCGATCCCGCTCTGGCCGCGCTCAAAAAGTAGCGACTGTTCGGTAGATTTTTGGGTCATGTCTCAAAAATCTACGGCGGGGCGTTTCGTTTCGGTTTCGTTTCGACGGGGCGGGTTTCATGCCCGCCCTGTTCTTGTATAAACTGGCAACAATAATCGGCCTGCTCGGCGTGCGGGCAAAAGCCACAACCTTTAAAGGGGGAAGCATGAAACAGTACACGGTTGCTATTTTGGGCGCGACGGGAGCCGTGGGCACCCAGATGCTCGAGTGCCTCAACGAGCAGGAGTTCCCGGTCGGCAAGCTCAAGCTGTTGGCAAGCGCACGCTCCGCGGGCAAGACCGTTGAGTTCCGCGGCGAGCAAATCGTGATCGAAGAGGCTTGTCCCGAGGCCTTTGAGGGCTGTGACATCGTGCTTGGCGCTGCCGGCGACGATATCGCCAAGGAATTGCTGCCCGAGGCCGTAAAGCGCGGCGCTGTCGTGGTCGACAACAGCCATGCCTTCCGCATGGATCCCGAGGTGCCGCTGGTCGTACCCGAGATCAATGCCGACGATATCAAGTGGCATCACGGCCTTATCGCCAACCCCAACTGCGCGACCATTATCGGCCTGGTTCCCACCTGGCCGCTGCATCAGCTTGCCGGCGTAAAGCGTATGATCGTGTCCACGTATCAGGCAGCTTCGGGCGCCGGTGCCCCCGGTATGGCCGAGCTCGAAGCACAGCTTGCCGCCCTGGGCCGTGGCGAGGAGATTCCCGAGCCGCGCGCCTTCGCCGCCCAGCTGGCGGGCAACCTGATTCCGCAGATTGGCGGCGTCAAGGAGGAGGACTTTACCTCCGAGGAGATGAAGCTGCAGAACGAGGGTCGCAAGATCATGCATCTGCCCGAGCTGCGCGTGAACTGCACCTGCGTGCGCGTGCCCGTGCTGCGTTCGCACTCCGAGAGCATTACGCTCGAGTTTGAGCGCGACATCACGGTGGAAGAGGCCCGTGCTGCGCTGGCTGCCGCTCCGGGCGTGAAGCTGGTTGACGATATGGCTGCCGAGGATGCACACGACCGCTTCCCCATGCCGATGGATACGTCCGACCAGGACCTGATTTGGGTCGGCCGCGTGCGTCGTGACATCTCCAACCCCGAGGCCGCGCGTGGCATCACCTTCTGGTGCTGCGGCGACCAAATCCGTAAGGGCGCGGCAACCAACGCCGTCCAGATCGCTAAGCTGCTCTGCGAGTAAGTTGACCTGTCCGGCGGGGGCCGGGCTTAGTTTTCAGAACGTCCTCGACCATGTGTGGCGCCTTGTCC
>DBFADZ010000037.1:0-8997 GCA_048195375.1 Collinsella sp. | reverse complement strand
GGAATGCCGGGGCCGCGACAAGCAGCGCGGAGGTAAGGGGGCCCGCGAGGACGCGCCTCGTTGCGGTCGATAGGACGGCGGAGCAAACGGATATCAAGGTTCCGCCCGCAAGCAGCGCGAGAAGCAGGGCTGTGAAGACGTCTCCCGCGGTCGTGGTAGTGAGCGCGCCGTCATGGAAGAAGGCGATCGGGTACCCGATCTGCCCGAAGCCGTTTAGGGCCAAGGCGTAAATGCCCCCGGGTGCGAGGCCGGCGAGGAGCATCGCGGTCCCCGCGGCGATTATCGAAAACACGGTCTGGATAAGGCGCCGGAATTTGGGCACGGGCGCCTTTGCCGCCAGGGTCCCGGGCCTTGTGGCGCCGAGCACGAGTATCGACGAGAGAAGGAAGGGGATGAAGGGAAGGAAAGACGGCGCCGTGGCAATGGCGTAGGGCAGGAAGGAAAGGAACGGCAGGTCGCTTGCGGAGGCCGGGATATCCGCGATGCCGGAACTGCTCAGGGCACGGCAATATGCGAGCTCCGCGTCATTGGTCTCTCGGTCTCCCACGATGGACCCGGATTGGAAGCCCTCGCCCATGAGCGCGTAGTAGCTCTCGGCAGAATCGAGAAAGGCGGCGTCGGTTTGGGCGGCGAGGGCGGCGTTCGCGTATCTTGCAAGCTCCGCGTCATCTTGCTGCTCTGGAGATAGGTCTGTGCCGTTGGCCTGGGGCGCGCGCGTATTGAATGCGTCGACAAAGCCCTGCATGCCCTGCTTCATAAAGAAGGGCCCGTAGATGGGTGAATTGAACGCAATGGGGACGGAGAAGGCTGCGGCGAGAACGAGCGTAGAGATCCATACGGCCCTGTCTCTTAGGATTAGTTTGAGAAGAAGTCGACAGTACATTTAGAAGCACCTACATTTCTCAAAGCATCGTTAGATTGATAATGACAGACCGAATGAAGATGCGTGCGACGGGGGCGAGGCGAATGGCTGAGCGGTATCGATACGCGGGTTCAACGGTATTATATTGACCACATAGATTATTAACTTGCATTTCTACCCGCCCTTTTCGTAGAGTCGCCGATACGTGCTTAGCGCACCCTCGGCGCGTCCGGCAGGCTTTGCGAAATGGGATCCAGGAGACTTCGGCGCAGCATCATCTTGCGGAATGCTTCTAATGAGCCTCCCATCCTTCAAAAACAGAATCTCATCGCACAGCCTATCGACCGAATCCAAGATGTGGGATGACATGATGATGCACGTACCAGAATCGGCCAGCTTCCTGAGAATCTCGGAATGCAAGTCCACCCTGCTGGGGTCGAGCGCGTTCATGGGCTCATCTAATAGAAGGTACCGCGCGCCCGTCGCATACGCAATCGCCAGGGTAAGCTGCTGCTTCATGCCCTGGCTCAGAGTGCGGATCCTCATCTTCGCGAACTCGCCTATCTGCGTTTGTTCCACTATCTCTTCGATATCGCGAGCATGCGGCCACATATCGCAAACCATCTTGAGGTGATCTTCCGCACGCAATCCGGGATACAGCAGCGTCCCCTCACCAGGTGCATAGAAGATCATAGAACGGACCTCTCTCGCACCCGTACCCTGCACCTCATCCAGAACGATGCTCCCGTCCACGCGAGGACCCGGCAAACCTGCCATCGCACGCAGCAACGTCGTCTTTCCATGCCCGTTCGGAGCGACGAGACCGTAGACCGTACCCGGGGCAAACTCAGCGTTCACCGAATCTACGAGCACCTTCTTTCCATAAGAGATCGTCAGCGTTTGAAGGTCAATCATCGAGATCATCCCCTTTCGATCTTTGGAACACTCAGGCGCACCATCAACGGAGATACGGCGCCCAAGACCACCAGCAGAGCGCCCGATGCGCCGACGACCTCTCCAAAAGGCATCGCGTTCGTCCCTCGCCCAAGGAACCCAATCGTCCCCACCTGGGAAGCGGGATCAAACGAGGCGAATGGAGCCAGCAGCGCGACGCCCATGCCCACGCTTTCAACATGAGCGCTCAACGAACCCAACACCAAGAGAACCGCGCAAACCATTCCGGTGACAACGGGGTTGCGGCTAATCGCTGCTGTCAACGCAGCGACGACGGAAATCACGCCGTATGCCATGACCAGCAACGGAATACTGCACAACACCGCCTCCCCCACCATGGACGTTGTCGAAGCTCCCGCCCGAATGAGAGCGACGGGATACTCCGATCCACCCGCACCGTTCTTAATCACGGACACAACGACAGCGGGAACCATCGACACCAAAAGCAGCACCAAGCCAAGCAGGAGAGCCAGCGCAACAGCCGTCAGAAAACGCACATGCGCTGTTGCGGGGATCTGGAGAACCAGAAGGGAACGACACTGCAGGTGGGTACACGCGAGCGATGTGACAACCACGGGCAACAGCAAAAATAAGGAGGGAAGCGCTGCCTGGAGATACGAAAGGAGGATTAATGGGGGCATCTTCGTACTTAACTCGTAAACCTTGGGGTCCGGCAAGCTCGCGATCGACTCAAGCAGAAGGGCGCGCGCCTCCGCACGAGAAGGAGTCTCCGGCTCGATTCCGATCGATTGCAGGAGAGTCGCATCTGCCGCGCCCAGCTCACCTCGAGCGCGCTCGTACGTCGCAAGGCTTCGAAACCCCTCCGCAGGCATAGGCGCGTACACGAAACCCGAAAGAGCATCCCGCATGTCTTCCAGGGCCGCTTTGCCCTCGACGTCCATATTCGCAGCGTTCTGCTCTAGATACCGATCTATTGAACGGAGCTCCCCATCCCTATACCGAACAGCGGAAACGTTATCAGCGTCAGGAAACATCTCGACCAGAGCCGGGGCCAGCATCGTCGTCGACATTGCAATCGCGCATACGGCGAGGGTAGGAGAACGCAGGAGCAGTTTCCCCATCGTTCTTACGTATGCAACGGCGGAGGCACAAGCGCTCGAACGAGTTGCCGTTCTCGATGCAGTGAAGGAACCTCTCTCAAGACAAATCGGGGGTATCGGGCACGCGCAGCCGCTCTTTCCAGCAACGCAAAGCAGGCTAATTGCCAGCACCTCGATCCCGATTGCGCATACGAGGGCAATCGCGCCACGCTCGAAGCAAAGTCCAGGCAGATTCACTATCTGCGTTGTCGGGTACGGGCTATAGGCGCCGACGGTCAACTCAGTGTTCGCATACGTAAGGGGATTCAACAGGGCGAACTCACGTAAAGCGATGGATCTTCCGTAATACCCGGGAACCATCGTCACCCCCATCAGGGCACATACGAACACGATTCCAAGCGTAGGGTTATTGGCAATCTTCACGGCAAGGTGAACGACAAGCGAGATGAACGCTGCCACCAAGAATTGCAAGATGGCCGTCTGCGCGAACACCAGCCAAGCCGGTTTGATAACCGGAGTCGCATATTGAATGTAGCCTATCGGATAGAACGGCGAGCCCGGGCCATTCTTCACAAGCGCGGCGATTATCCCTGGAAGATTGATGGCGAGGACGGCAAGCATTGCAAAAACACTCGCCCATACGCTCGATGCAACAAGTCTACCCAGCTCGCCCATCGGTGCCTGGATGATGAGCTTTTCACGTTTGTTAAGACGCGCGGCAAGGAACGAGACGGCAACGGCCGTTGCGACCCATAGCAAGTACTCCTTCGATCCGTCATAATAGGTGTACTCTCCATCCGATATCTGCAGAAACGGAAGTAGGGGAGAGAGCGGTGCCAAGATAAGACGTCCCGCGGCAAGAGGGTACAGAAGCGCGGGCATGCTTGATGAAGAGGTATAGACACCGTCCTCCCCCGCATTCACAAGCGCATCCGCATAGGATGCTGACAATTCCTGCTCAACACGGGTTATTCCCGACTCGAGGTATTCGACCCGTCCGTCGATGCCAGCCGCGCTCCTGAAGACGGGCAGAGCACAAAGAACCATCAACGCAACAACGACAACACAGAGCGACCTGGAGGAGAGAAGCGACCTAAAGATCGCCTTCGAGATTTTGAGCATATTCATCGCCAACCTTAACCTCATCCAGTCGGAACAGAGGGGCCGAACAAAATGCTCGGCCCTTATTACTTGCCGGCAAAGTCAATTTAACATAAGCTGTTAAAAAGTAACCTGAGTTTTTTAAATTCTTCGGAGGTTATTATGAGTTCCGACAATCGCACTCCCCGGCTTCATTCCTTCCGCATCGCATGTGCGATAGCCTCTGCGACCCTTTGCGCCACCGCCATCGCACAAGTGGCGTTCTCCTTAAAGCCAGCAATCGAAGTGCTCGACAACCCTGTAATTGCAGACTCCCCCGCGTATCCAGCCCTTGCGATCTCGACATTGGTCCCTGCCGCCATCGGTATCGCTACGACCATCCTCAGCGCCGTTCTCGTGTGGACGATCAAGAGCGGAGACCCCTTCAAGAAAGGGTCTGCGACATGCTTGAAGGTGCTCGGCATTCTCTTCGTTGTTCAAGCTGCCACCAGCCTCTACGCCGGCTCACTCAAAACCTCCGTTTCGATGTTTGGCGGCGAGGGGGCCGTCGGCGCCCAAGAGATCGCTTCATCATTCGATTGGACCTCTCTGGTTCTCGGCATCGTCCTGTTCATGCTTTCCCAGCTCTTCTTGTACGCCCGAGAGCTGTACCTCGACTCCGACGAGATTGCGTAAGGAAACGCCATGCCCGTAATTGTTCGCCTCGACAAGATCATGGCCGAGCGAAAGATTTCCTCGAACGAACTTGCCGAAAGGATTGGAACCACGCCCGTGAACCTGTCCCGTATTAAAAAAGGGCATATTCGCGGCATTCGCTTCAACACACTCGAGCAGCTATGCCTCGCCCTTCGTTGCCAACCCGGAGACCTTCTCGAAGTCATGAGCGAAGAGGATGCCCGAAAGGAGTTCGGACTCGATTGGTCCGCCGAGGATTAGAGGGCGGTCGTACTCGCCCTGCACACGGGGATGCGAATCGGCGAGGTCTGCGGCCTTCGGTGGTGCGATGTGGATTTCGAGACGGGCCTGATCTCGATCAGACACTCGGTGGCGTACGCGAAGGGAATGGGTTCGTTCATCAAGGACACCAAGACCCATGACGCCAGGGGTATCCCCATCGACCCGGTCGGCCTACTCCCCTTCCTGAAGGAGACCCACGAGATCGACTGCGGAAAGCTGCGCTTGCGCGGCCTTACCGGGGCGGTCGAGATCGGGGACTGCTACATCCTGTCGGAGCCGGGCGCGACCTTCGCGACGACAAGCTATATCCGCAGGGCGTTCAAGACGTTCTCGGAGACCAACGGCCTCATGGGCACCAACGACGAGCTGATCACGTTCCACGGCCTTCGCCACACGTTCGCAACGCAGTGGATCCGCCAAGGCGGCGATATCAAGGCGCTCCAATCGATCCTCGGCCACAAGGACGCCATGGCGACGCTCAACGTCTACGCCGACATCGAGCCCATCTCCAAAATCCATAACATGCTGCGCGCCACGCCGTGCCTTTGGCGCGGGCACCTCGGGCCGAGGGTCGATCCGGGTCCCATGTTCCAACAGAGGATCCAGGAGTCCATCGAGACGCTCCAGGCGTTCGGCTACGGCATCACCGAGCCGGACGACCGAAATATCGCCATACGCGACGTGAAGACGAACAGTTGGCTCTAGCTCACCGAGTACGCGGCAGTGCTGGGCCCATCCCAACTGAGGTCACGGTGGTCCGATAGGGGCGCCGCCCGCGGCATGCGCCGCGGAGCGGTATCCCCTACCGAAGGGCGGGGATGCCCTCCGCTTCCAGTTCGGAATCAGCCGTCGGAGGCGTTCGGCTGACTGCGGGAACGGCCTGTCCGCTCAATGTGTTCGGCTGAGATCGGAAATCAACCCAACACGAGCCGGACACGCGCCAGACGGCTCTTCCCCGTACGGCCTTCCCCCTTACGCTCATGTTGCAGGCATGTAACGCCGCAGCGAGCGCGCCTTTTTTACGCCAGACAGGTACAATGATGAACACTGTACCGTAGCGGAGCGCCCCGCGCGCGCCGCAATCACGCGAAAGGGTTTCCCATGGCCGAGATCTCGTCCTCCCGCATCGTCATCACCGTCCTTGGCAAGAACCGCCCCGGTATCGTCGCCGGCGTCACCCGTGTTCTGGGCGAGGCCAACGTCGACATCCGCGACATCACGCAGTCCATTATCGAGGACATCTTCACCATGACCATGCTGGCCGACACCGCCGAGTCCAAGCTCGACTTCGCCGAGCTGCAGAAGGCCCTGGCCGAGGCCGGCGAGCTTTCGGGCGTCAACGTGTCCATCCAGCGCGAGGACGTCTTTAACTTTATGTACCGCCTGTAGCGAACAAGCCGCTCGGGGCAGCTTGACGTCATATCGTCCAAGCGCGCGGCCCCAAAGCGGACCGGAGAGGAGCGCGCATGGCCTACGACGCCAAGAAAATCTACTACCGCTTCGACGATCACCTGAGCCGCCTGGTTCTGGATTACGAGGCGAGCCGTCAGATTTCGCCCGAAAGCGAAAACCTCTACCACGGCCTGCCGACCGCCCCGTACGACGAGGGCCTGTTCGTAGAGCATAACGTCAAGCGCGGCCTGCGCAATGCCGATGGCTCGGGCGTGGTCGCGGGCCTTACCCGCATCTCGGACGTGCACGGCTACAACAAGGTCGACGGCAAAGTCGTGCCCGACCAGGGCAAGCTTACGCTTCGCGGCTACAGCATCGAGGACCTGGTCAACAACGCCCAGGCCGAGAATCGCTATGGCTACGAAGAGGTCGCCTACCTGCTCATCACGGGCTCGCTGCCCAACAAAGAGGAGCTCGACGGTTTTTGCGGACGTCTGGGCGCTTTTAGGCACCTGAGCGATGAGTACGTCAAAGAGTTCCCCATGACCACGGTGTCGTCGAGCATCATGAATGTGCTTCAGCGCGCCGTGCTGCTGCTCTACGCCTTCGACGCCGAGCCCGACGCCATTACGCCCGAGCACGAAATCGACGTCGCCATCTCCATGCTCGCCCGTCTCCCCCGCATCGCCGCCTTCGCGCATATGGCCTCGGTCGCCAAGCGCCGCGGCTCCGAGGTTCATGTACCGCACCCCACACCCGGTCTCTCCACCGCCGAGACCATCCTGCAGGTGTTGCGCGGCGGCATGGCATTCACCCGCGACGAAGCCATGCTGCTCGACGTGATGCTCATGCTGCATGCCGAACACGGAGGCGGCAACAACTCCACGTTTGCCTGCCGCGTGCTGTCCTCCTCGGCCACCGACCCGTATTCCGCCTACGCCGCGGCTATCGGCTCACTCAAGGGCCCGCGCCACGGCGGCGCCAACGCCAAGGTCGTGTCCATGCACGAGGACATCCGTGCGCACGTCTCCAATTGGGAGGACGAGGACGAGGTCGCAGCCTACCTGGGCAAGATCCTCGACAAGCAGGCCTTCGACGGCACGGGTCTCATCTACGGTATGGGCCACGCCGTCTACACGCTGAGCGACCCGCGCGCCGAGGTCTGCCGCCGTTACGCGCGCACGCTTGCCGCCAAGAAGGACCTGGGCGAGGAGTTCGCGCTCATCGAGCGCATCGAGCGCCTGGCACCGCAGGTGATGCGCGACCACGGCATGACCAAGCCCATCTGTGCCAACATCGACCTGTACACGGGCTTTATCTACAAGATGCTCGGCGTACCCGAGACGCTTTTTACGCCGCTATTCGCCGTCGCCCGCATGGCCGGCTGGTCGGCACACCGCATGGAAGAGCTCTTCTGCGCGCACCGCATTATTCGCCCCGCGTATCGCCCGGTTATCGAGCCGCTGGAGTACAAGCCGCTCGCCGATCGCTAGGACGCGGACCGTTATAGAACCCGAGCGTGGCCAGGGCATCATCGCCCTCGGCCACGCTTTTTATGCCAGCAGAAAGGGCTGCATCAAATGATTGTGTTTTCCGATATGGATGGAACGCTGTTGACGAGCGATAAGCAGATGAGCGATGCCACCTGGGCGATGCTCGACGAGCTCGCTCGACGCGGGATTGAATTTGTGCCCTGCACGGGACGTCCGCTGTCGGGCATCTTTGAGCCCATCCTCGCCCATACCGCCGTGCACTATGCCGTTTGCGCCAATGGCGCCAGCGTCTGGCAGCTCGACGACGATGTGCCCACCGACGCCTCGCGCGCCACGTGCATCTTGAGCCGTCCGCTCGATTGCGGCATTGCCCATCGCATCCATCGCATCGCCGCCGGCCACGATGTGACCTTCGATATCTTCGCGGATGGGCAGTGCTTCCTCCCCCGCTCGCTCTACACGCGCCTGGACGAATTCTGCGGCGGCGACCCCCACATCGCGGCTTCGCTCAAGCGCACACGAACACCGATCGACATGGATATCGACAGCAAGATCGACGAGGTCGAGACGCTCGAGCGCATCGCCATGTACTGGCACAACCCGGCTGATCGCGACGCCATCGCGGCGGAACTCGACACGCTCGGAGGCATTGAAGTCACGCGTTCGTACGCCATGAATATCGAGGTCATGGGCGAGGGCGCCACCAAGGGAACGGCCCTCACGTGGCTCTGCGAGCACCTGGGCGAGCGTCTCGCCGACGCTTGGGCGTTCGGCGACAACATCAACGACATCCCCATGCTGCAGGCAGCGGGCCACGGCATGGCCATGATCAACGCCGAGCCCGAGGACCGCGAGGCCGCCGACGCCATCACCGAATACGACAACGACCACGACGGCGTCGCCCGCACCATCATGGCCGCTCTCGCCTAGCAGCAGCAACCCGGCAGGGTAGCTAAAACAGTCATTGGGGACGTTCTTGAATGACTAGTCGTTGGGGACAGTCTTCGCGAAAAAGCTGCAAGGACTGCCCCCCACTGCCGGCAGAGACGATATGAGCAGGACATAAAAACATTGAGAGCCCCTGCTGCATGAAAGACCGCGGATTAGGCCGACAATGGTGAGTGTCTAATCCAACCGTGGCGGCCACGCCGCATTCATGGAAGGGGCTCCCATGCTC
>DBFADZ010000029.1:0-11268 GCA_048195375.1 Collinsella sp. | reverse complement strand
GAAGACGGCGTCGTAGCCCTCCTCGTGCACGCGGTCGGCCAGGGCGGTCATCTTCTTGCCGGCCTCGTAGACGTTCCTGCCGTCCTCGAGGTAGCCCTCCTGGTCGAAGTGCATGATCTCGATCTTCTCGGTCTCCTTCATTCCCGCTCCTTTCACGAGCAGTTTGAATTGTCGCACGGAATGAACGGGCTTGCCGCCCCGTCGCACCGCTTAACCTTGTGGACATCTTGGCCCCAAGCTCAACAATTCAAAGGTTCTTAATACCAGTGAACGATTACAGGTTAGCCGTTTTTAATACCGATTTTATGATTTCATCCTCCCCTCTCGGTAGACGGTCAGTTTTTGCCGCTCATCGGTCAAGCGACATATATCCGTAAAAACGAGCGCCCCCGCCATGCGCAGGGACGCTCTAGACGCTAATAGTTGTAGGTATATCCGCCGGCATCGCCGCGGGTAAAAGACTTGGCATGCTCGATTGCCTGCCCACTCGAGTCATAGGTCAGGCCTTCCAGCACGAGCGCCAGATCGCCCGGCTCAAGATTGAGCAAACTCGCATCGCGTGCGCCCAGCGCCTCGATATCGAGTTTCTCTACCGACTGATCTGGCTTGCGTCCCAACATATCGTAGGTCTCGAACAGGCTGAAGACCGAAATGTCCACGTCTTCGATGCCCGGAAACAGCAGGCACGGAATCAGTGTCATCTCGATCGATACGGGCTCACCATCGATGCAGTTGAGGCGGCGCACCGAGTAAAGCAGATCGTCCTCGGCGATGCCAAACAAGTCGGCATAATACGGGCCGGCGTAGCGTTTGGAGCGCGCCAGGATGCGCACCGACGGCGTCGCGCCCGATGCCAAAACCGACTGGCGGAAGCCGCCCTTGCGTTCGTGCTCGTCAAACCACTTGTGTCCCACAAAGGCGCCTTTGCCCTGCACGCGACGAATCTGGCCACTTTTGACCAGCTCGTCCATGGCGCTTCGGATTGTCAGGCGTGTCGTGCCAAACTCCTCGGCCAGCTCGTTTTCGGACGGAATCATCGAGCCCGTCGGGTAGTCGCCGCGCTCGATTCGCTCCGCAATGCAGCGGCGAATTTGTTTGTAAACCGGCAAGTCTTCTACTGCATCAGCCATTCGACACCCACCTTCGTCGCAACGCCGTCTGCCTCGCCGTTATCGGCAAAACGATACTTGGTCGGCAGAATCACGGACTTGCAATACTCGACAAAGCCATCGGTCTCGTCGCGCTCGCGCGAAGCCTTGTAAAACACCGGCGTGCCCTCCTGAGCATTCAGCAACTTGGCCTCGTCGGCGTTCAGACGGCTGATGGAAATATGCTCCTTGCCGTGCGTCACATGGACATTCCCCTCCTTGAGCAAAACGTCGTAGAGGCTTTCCTGCTCAAAATCGTGATCGGGAAGCGAGGGGCACAAAGACAGATTGACGTAAGCCGTCTCGATCGATGCCGGGGAACCGTTGACCACACGCACGCGCCGAATGCAGAAGAGCGGCATGCCCAGGTCGATCTGGGCTTTTTGGGCAAGATCGATATCGGCATACACGACCTTGGACCAAACCAGGCGCGCGGTCGACTTTGAGCCAACCCTCTCCACCGCCTGCGTATAGTTCCATGTTTCCTGAAAGATGTTCAGCGGTTTGGGAGGACACACATAGGTGCCCGAACCGCGGCGGCTTTCCAAAGTTCCGCACGAAATAAGGCGCGTGATCGCAGCACGCAACGCCGTGCGCGACACGCCCAGCTCTTCACAGAGCACACGCTCGGCGGGCAGCCGGTCGCCACTCTGCAGGTCATAATGTTTGATATACCAAAGAATGCCCTCAAAGGCGCGGTCTTTGGGCGGAATCGCATATGGTTCACTCGACATGGGCAAGACTCCTCAACTGCTTGATGCTGCAGGAATCATTGCTCCGGACGCCTCATGGCGTCGAAGGCTTCTTTGATCTGCTCCGCAACGTTCCGATACGACCGATATAGGCCGGAGTCTCGCTTGACTTCGCCCGCGGTCACCGGAATCTCAAGCTTCGAAATCTCATCCTTGCCGGTTTGCACGACAACGATGACACCCATACCAAGGCACATATTACGCTTGGCAGCGTTGTTTTTGGTAGCCTGAGCTGGATTAATCAAAATCTGCTGAGCCAGTTCGCGTTTGCTGAGCTCCGGCACATCCTCGGGATTTCCGGTCTCGGCAATCTCGCACTGCAGCACATCCGCATAGTCAAAAATCTTCGGCTCGCCGCCGCGCTGATGCACGGCCCACTTGCGGCGCGTGGCATCCTGGTAGATAGCCGGCAAAAACGTAAACCGCGGTGGGTCCAAAATCGTATCCGTGATGGTAAACACATCGGGATCAAAGGCATCCTGCGGGTTTTTCTTCTTGAACAGCCCCATATCACCCTCCCGTACTAGCATTAAACAACTCAAGCTGAATATAGCACCAATTTCAAGCCGCCACTTTACCGTATCGGTACGCGGCGTCTATGGCTCGCCCAGCGGAAGAGTTTACGGACGAGGGCCGGGGTGCCTGCCTTGTTTTGAGAAGTTCGCGGAGCCCACTTTTCAAAACAAGGCAGGCACCCCGGCCCCGCCGGCAAATAGCGGACACTCCGCATGCAATCTATGCAAACAAACAAGTACGCTTAGCTACATTCGGTAAGCTCGAGCACGCTGCCCTTAACGATAAGCGCCGGCTCCAGGACGACCTCTTCGGCACGCCTGCCGCCCCTACCGGCAAGACGCTTGGACATGCAGGCAAAAGCATGCTCCGCAAGGACACCGGGATCCTGCTCAATCGCAGTCAGCGCCGGCTCAAAGAGAACGTCGGCCGCCGAGTTGTCATAACTTACGACCGAGATATCGCCTGGGATGCTCTTCCCCATCTCGTGCAAGCGCTTGAGCAAACCGAGGGCAATGTTGTCCGAGCTTGCGAACACGGCAGTGGCATCGGTTGCGAGCACCGCCTCCGAGGCCTCGTAGGCGCTCGGGATGTAATATTCGCTCTCAAACTCCAGGCGCGCGTCGATGGGCAGTCCCACCTCGCGCAGCGCGCGCTCATAGCCGGCAAGTCGCTTACGCCCCGTATTGGAACGGCGCGCGTTAACCAAGCAGGCAATGCGACGGTGGCCCTGCTCGATCAGATAGCGAGTGGCCATGTAGCCACCCATCTCGTGGTCGAACATCACCTTGTCACACTCGAGCCCCTCAATGGCACGGTCGACCATCACGGCAGGGATAGGCAGATGGCTCACTTCCTCGCGCAGAGCGCGATCGTCGGAGAACTCGTCACCCACCACCAGAAAGACGCCGTCGACACCGCGCGTCACCAGCTGGCGCAGCAGTTCCAGATCGTCATCGGCGCTTCCACCCGAGCTGGTAATAAAGAGCGCATAGCCGTCCTCGCGGCAGCGCTTTTCCAGGCTACCGGCGAGCGAGGCAAAAAAGCGGCTCTCGATGTTAGGGACGATAAGGCCCAGGGTGCGCGACTCGCGCATGACCAGGCTACGCGCAATCTGGTTAGGAACATAGTGGTTGCGCGCCGCGACCTCCTTGATGAGTTTGCGGTTTTCTTCCGAGATGCGACAGGGCCGATTATTGAGCACAAGCGAGACCGACGAGGGGGAAAGCCCCACCTCCTGGGCGATCTGCTTGAGGGTGACTTTGTTGGCCATCTCGCTCCTTCCGGGTTTACGCGCAATCTCTTGAAAGTATAGCGACTACCCCTCTACCTCGGTGATAAACACTTTACCAATCCGGTAGACGGCTGTTTTATCGCCGCCAGCGCACCAAATCCGTCCGGGTGGGGTATATTGCAATCGATTGATGACAACAACCACCAAAAGGCGGATATTCGTATGCACGAGAACGACTTTTTTAACGAGGACCTGCTGTGCGCGCTTGCTGGCGTTGCCGGCGAGGACAACGTGCTGATGAGCGAGCCCATGCGCGAGCACACCACGTTTAAGATCGGCGGCCCGGCCGACGTCTTTGTCACGCCCGATACCGAGCAGGGCCTCGTCGCCACGCTCGACACCTGTTATCGCTGCGACCTGCCGCTCACCATCGTGGGCAACGGCTCCGACCTGCTCGTCGGCGACAAGGGTATCCGCGGCGTCGTCGTGGCGCTGGGCGAAGGTCTCTCCAACATCACCGTCGACGGCACGCACGTCACGGCGGCAGCCGGCGCGCTGCTTTCCGATGTCGCCGCGGCGGCAGCCGAGGCCGGCCTCACCGGCATGGAGCCCATCTCGGGCATCCCCGGATCGGTCGGCGGCGCCTGCTACATGAACGCCGGTGCCTACGGTGCCTGCATGGCCGATGTGCTGGAGTCCGTGCGCGTCTACAAACCCGCTCGCCAGCTCGACGACGGCACCCGCGGCAGCGGCAATATCATTGAGTTCGATGTCGATGAGCTCAACCTGGGCTATCGCAAGAGCCGCATTGCCGACGACGGCTTCATCGTGCTTTCGGCCACCTTCAATCTCGCTCCGGGCAACGCCGCGATGATCAAGGCCGACATGGACGACTACCGCCAGCGCCGCGAGGACAAGCAGCCGCTCGACATGCCGAGTGCCGGCTCCACTTTCAAGCGCCCCGAGGGCTACTTTGCCGGCAAGCTCATCATGGACGCCGGCCTGCGAGGACACGCCGTTGGCGGCGCGCAGGTGAGCGAGAAGCACTGCGGCTTCATCGTCAACGCCGACCACGCCACCGCCGCCGACGTCGACGAACTCATCCGCCACATCCAGACAACCGTCAAAGACCAATTCAACGTAGACCTAGAACCCGAAGTCCACCGAGTCGGCGAATTTTTATAAAAAAGAAGGCCCCGAAAGGGGCCTTCACCATATTCATTCAGATAACCCAGTCCGGTGTGTCGCGCCCCGAACCCGAGAGGGCCGCGTGCCCGCCCGCATTATATTTGATTGATCGCGAGTTCCGCACGCAAAGAAGGCCACTTAATGTGGCCTTCGTCTTGCGCAGGACTGCCCGAGCAGGCAATCAAATATATTGCGGGCGGGCACGCGGCCCCGTCGGCTTTACGACAGCGCAATACCGCCGAGCCAGCCCCAACGCACGCCAGAGCCAGTGCCATAGAAGCTAATAAACGAATCGAGCGACTTAGACGTAATGGCACCCTCGTTGCTCATAACGATGCCGCCGCCAACGTAGATACCCACATGACCGTAGATAAGGCCCGGAGCACCCGTGCCGCTATGCGATGAGTCGGCCACGATCATGCCCACCTGCAGCGCCGAGCGGTCGGAGCTATAGCACCATGCGTTAAACATATCGCACGCGTTGCCGCCAAAGTAGCCAACGCCAGCGTTACGGAAGACATTGGTAACCCACGCCGCGCACCAGTTCTGACCCGGCGAAGGCGTAGAGTAGCACGCGTTGACGACGGCCTGCTGTTTGCCCGAGCCGGCATTCTGTTGCGGGGTTCCGGGAGCATACGATCCGCCACCCGAGCTTGAACCACCCGAGTAGGAATTGTTCTTGTTCGCGGCGGCGGCAGCAGCGGCGGCCTTCCTGGCAGCCTCCTCAGCCTGGGCGGCAGCGAGGATCTCGGAATCGCGCTGAGCCATGAGCTCCTTGACGTCGTCGGAAAGACCGTTCAGCACGGTCTGGACTTCTTGCTGCTTGGCCTGCATATCCTGCATCTGAGCCGTCTGCTGGTCCTTGAGCTTCTCTAAGTCGGCTTTCTGCGACTCAAGCTCGGTCTTTTGCGCATCGAGCTCTTCCTGGATGGTCTGGATATCCTCGATGGCATCGCGGTCGCTCTTGTTGATCTTCTCAACGTAATGCGCGTTGGCGACGAGTTCCTCAAACGAGCCAGAGGCCAGCAGCAGCGACAGGATGTTCGTGCCGCCGGACTTGTAGCTGGCGGCCACGCGATCGGAAAGTTCATTGCGCTTCTTCTTGAGCTCGGCCTTCTTTTCATCGATCTGGGCTTGCGTGTCGTCAATCTTGCCCTGGACATTCTCGATGTCGTTGAGGGTCTGGGCATTCTTGTTGGCCAGCGCCGCATACTCATTTGCGATGCTGTCGAGCTGGGCCTGAACCTCGTCGAGCTGGGCCTGGGCGGCATTCAGTTTATCGGTGGTTTCTTTGGAAGCCTCCGCCGCATGGGCGCGAGCGGGCAGGCCAAAAAGAACTGCCGCAGAAGCGGCGCCGAACAGGGCCTTGAGGGCAGTGCGGCGCGAGAGCTCCTGGGAAAGGATGGAATCGCTGTTTGGTGACATATGTACTCCGTTACATGCTTATTTATATGTCGCTCAACTCATACATATTAGCGTACATATGGCGCGTCCCAACGATTTCCACGAACGGCAGGAAACTGCAAGGTCAGCGGCTCGTAAGCAAATGCCAAAGATCAGGTTATGCGTACGCAAGCTCTTCTATGAATACGTTAGCACAATCCTCTGCTTTTCCTACAGCGCACGATTTGGGCGTCCCTGCCTGCGCTATACTCCCCTGAAGAAGTGTTCCTGATTCGATAGGAGACTACATGTCCAAAGCACTCGACCCCAAAGACACCTGCGTCCTCGTTACCGGTGGCGCCGGTTTTATCGGCTCGCACACCGTCGTTCAGCTGCTCGAGGGTGGCTACCAGGTCGTCATCGTCGATGATCTCTCCAACTCCAGCGCCGTCGCCGTCGACCGCGTCAAGACCATCGTGGGCGACGAGGCCGCCAAGAACCTCACCTTCTACGAGGCCAACGTGCTCGACCGCGATGCGATGAACAAGATCTTCGATACCCATCAGATCGACCGCGTCATCCACTTCGCCGGCTTTAAGGCCGTCGGCGAGTCGGTGAGCAAGCCCGTCGAGTACTACCACAACAACATCGAGAACACCCTGGTGCTCGTCGACGTCATGCGCAACCATGGCTGCAAGTCCATCATCTTCTCAAGCTCCTCGACCGTCTACGGCGACCCGGACAACCCGCCCGTCACCGAGGAGGATCCTAAGAAGCCCGCGACCAACCCCTATGGTTGGACCAAGTGGATGATCGAGCAGATCCTTATGGACGTCCACACCGCCGACCCCGAGTGGGACGTCGTGCTGCTCCGTTACTTCAACCCCATCGGCGCTCATCCGTCGGGCCTGATCGGCGAGGACCCCAAGGGCATCCCCAACAACCTGGTGCCCTATGTCGCCCAGGTCGCCGTGGGCAAGCTCGAGGCCGTTCAGGTCTTTGGCAACGACTACCCCACCCCCGACGGCACCGGCGTGCGCGACTACATCCACGTGTGCGATCTGGCCTCTGGTCACGTTGCCGCCCTTAACTGGATGAACGGCAAGACCGGCGTCGAGATCTTTAACTTGGGCACCGGCACCGGCACCTCGGTACTCGAGGTCGTCGCCGCCTTCTCCAAGGCTTGTGGCAAGGAGCTGCCCTACGTGATCCGCGAGCGCCGCGCCGGCGACATCGCTGCCAACTGGTGCGATGCCTCCAAGGCCGAGCGCATGATGGGCTGGAAGGCCCAATACGACATCGCGGACATGTGCCGCGATAGCTGGAACTGGCAGAGCCACAACCCCAACGGCTTCGCCGACGCCGAGTAGCAAAAACCTACATACCGCTCTTGCCCCGATCTCACGTTGTGAGGTCGGGGCTTTTTTTCATGGCATGTAACCATTCGCCGAAAATCGACCAACTTTTTTATCTTGCCTGTACATGTTTAAACAACATGTTTTACAATAGGCGTATCGAATCAGAACATCGGAGGCGGACTGCACACCCATCGGCAGGCCGACCCCACAACAAGAAGGTTGGTGAGCGCATTCATGGAGCGTGCAAGCGGCGTCCTCATGCCCGTCTCATCTCTGCCCGGACCATACGGAATCGGCGGCTTTGGCTGGAATGCCTACGACTTCGTCGATTTTCTCGCCTCGTGCAAACAACATTACTGGCAGATTCTGCCCCTTACGACGACCAGCTATGGCGACTCGCCCTATCAGTCGTTCTCGGCCCGCGCTGGCAACCCCAACTTTATCGACTTTGCCGAGCTTATCGAAGCAGGGTATCTGGAGCAGCGCGATATCGATGGCGTGTATCTGGGATCCGACCCCAGCAATGTCGACTACGGTGCTATCTTTGGCGGCCGCCGTCAGATTCTCGACCGCGCCGCCGAGCGCTTTGCCGCCGACAAGCCGGCCGATTTCGATGGCTTTATCCAGGCCAACGAGGACTGGCTCATCCCCTACTGTGAGTTCATGACCGTCAAAGAGGAGTGCGGTCTCAAGGCGTTTTGGGAGTGGCCCGCGGAGCTCCGCACCCGCGGCGAGGCTTCCGCCAAGGTCTGCGCCAACCATCCGGCGCGTATGCTCTACCACCAGATGACGCAGTACTTCTTCGATCGCCAGTGGAGCCGCCTCAAGGCCTATGCCAACGAGCGCGGCATTCTCATCATCGGCGACCTGCCCATCTACGTCTCGCGTGACTCCGTCGAGATGTGGGCGACGCCTGAGCTCTTTAAGATCGACGCCGCCGGCAATCCCGTGAGCGTCGCCGGCACGCCGCCCGACCAGTTCTCGGCCACCGGCCAGTACTGGGGCAACCCCATCTACGACTGGGACGCCATGGAGTCCGACGGCTTCTCCTGGTGGGAGGGCCGCATTCGCGCCGCCCTCGACATGTACGACGTCATCCGCCTTGATCACTTCCGCGGCTTCGAGGCCTATTGGGAGGTGCCGTTCTCCTCGCCCGATTCGTCCTACGGTTCGTGGACGCAGGGTCCCGGCCTCAAGTTCTTCAAGACGCTCGAGGAAAAGCTCGGCACGCTGCCCATCATCGCCGAGGACCTGGGCTTCCTCACCCCCGGCGTCATCGACATGCGCGACAACTCGGGCTTCCCCGGCATGAAGATCCTGCAGTTTGCCTTTGAGGGCACCAACTCGTACTACCTGCCGCATAACTACATCGCCAACACCGTCGCCTACGTGGGCACCCACGACAACGAGACGGCGCGCGGCTGGTTTGAGGGAACGGCCACCCCGCGTCAGCGCGAGCAGGCAGCCCTGTACACCCATCAGCAGGCCGGCGAGCCTATCACCGACGCACTCAACCGAACCATCGCAGCCAGCGTGAGCGACACGTGCATCTACACCATGCAGGACCTGCTCAACTTGGGCAACGAGGCGCGCATCAACACCCCTGCCACACTGGGCGGCAACTGGACCTGGCGCATGCTCGACGGCGCCATCACCCGCGAGCTCGAGCACAAACTCACCGACTGGACCGAGACCTACTTCCGCATCCCGTCGGAAGCCGAAATCGAGCTTCCTCAATAGGAGCTACCGCGCCTGACCCCTCCCCACCGTGCGGACGCGCTTGCTTTTCCCGCGCGAGGCCACCCCAATCCCCTCGCGCGGGCTTCTTATGAATTGCAGACATGAAACAACCCATCACAGGAGAAAACATGCCCCAAATTAACCTCATGGAACTCGCCGAGCAGTCTTTTGGCACCTCGCTCGAGCAGCTCGACGACCGTCGCATTTACAAGCTGCTGGTCAAACTCGTGCAGGAGCGCTCCGCCGCCCGCCCGCTCAACAACGGCAAGAAAAAGCTCTATTACATTTCCGCCGAATTTTTGATCGGTAAGCTGCTCATCAACAACATGATCGACCTCGGCATCTACGACGAGGTTAAGGACCAGCTCACCGCCGCAGGCCACGACCTCAACAAGATCGAGGAATTCGAGGTCGAGCCGTCACTCGGCAACGGCGGCCTGGGCCGCTTGGCCGCATGTTTCCTGGATTCCATTGCCACGCTGGGCTTGACCGGCGATGGCGTGGGCCTCAACTATCACTACGGTCTGTTCCGTCAGCGCTTTGTCGACAACCAGCAGAAGGCCGTCCCCGACGAGTGGCTCGGTGAGCAGGACATCCTAGTCGACGATGACCGCTCCTACACCGTCGAATTCGGCGATTTTGCCGTTACCTCCAAGCTCGTCAACATCGATGTGCCCGGTTACGGCCAGCCCACCAAGAACCGCCTGCGCCTTTTCGACCTGGCGAGCGTCGACGACGGCCTGGTCCCCGGCAGCTCCATCGACTTCGATAAGACCGAGATCGCCAAGAACCTCACCTTGTTCCTCTACCCCGACGATTCCGACGAGCAGGGCCGCCTGCTTCGCATCTACCAGGAGTACTTCATGGTGAGCAACGCCGCCCAGCTCCTAATCGACGAGGCCATCGAGCGCGGCAGCAACCTGCACGATCTGGCCGATTACGCCGTTGTCCAGATCAACGACACGCACCCCACCATGGTCATCCCCGAGCTCATTCGCTTGCTCACCACCGAGCATGGCATCGAGTTTGACGAGGCCGTGACCATCGTACGCTCCATGGTCGCCTACACTAACCACACGATTCTTGCCGAGGCGCTCGAGAAGTGGCCGCTCGCCAGCCTGCGGAAGGTCTCCCCTGCCATCGCCGACATTATCGTCAAGCTCGATGAGATCGCGAAGGCCGAGCACGATGACCCGCGCGTCGCCATCATCGACGAGCACGACACCGTCCACATGGCCCACATGGACATCCACTTTGGCTTCTCCATCAACGGCGTAGCCGCCCTCCACACCAAGATCCTGGAGGACACCGAGCTTCATCCGTTTTACGAGATCTATCCCAAGAAGTTCTCCAACAAGACCAACGGCATCACCTTCCGCCGCTGGATCCATGGGGCCAATCGCGCGCTCGCCAGCCTGCTCGACGATGTGATTGGCACCGACTGGCGCAGCACCGGCGATCTGAGCAAACTCGCCAAGTTCGCCGACGACAAGGACGTTCTTGAGCGCCTGGCCGCCACCAAGGTCGAGGCCAAGGTCATCATGCGCCAGTTCATGGCGCTCGAGCAGGGCGTGACCATTCCCTCCAACGCCATCATCGACGTCCAGGTCAAGCGCATCCACGAGTACAAGCGCCAGCAGATGCTCGCGCTCTACATCATCTGGAAGTACCTCGATATCAAGAACGGCAACAGACCTAAGCACCCCGTCACCATCATCTTTGGCGGCAAAGCGGCGCCTGCCTACACTATCGCGCAGGACATCATCCATCTGATCCTGACGCTGTCGCAGTGGATTGCAAACGACCCCGACGTGGCTCCCTACCTGCAGGTTGTCATGATCGAGAACTACAACGTCACCGCCGCCGAGCGCGTGATCCCCGCCGCTGACATCTCCGAGCAGATCAGCCTGGCCTCCAAGGAGGCGAGCGGCACCTCCAACATGAAGTTCATG
>DBFADZ010000028.1:0-21382 GCA_048195375.1 Collinsella sp. | reverse complement strand
CCTATATCGTTCCACGCGCAGTTTCGCAGCGAGCGAAGCGACGCGAGAATGTTTGAGCATGGAATGATATAGGTAAGCCCCGGGCGGGAGGGATACGAGCGCCCCTAGGCGACGCCGCTGGAGCCGAAGCCTCCGTTGCCTCGGTCGGTTTCGTCTAGTTCTTCTACTTCTATGAGGTTGACCGTGGGGACTTCTTGGATGACGAGTTGGGCTATGCGGTCGCCTTTGTTGATTTGGATGTTGTTGGAGGGATCCAGGTTGATGAGGATAACCTTGAGTTCTCCTCGGTAGTGGGCGTCGATGAGGCCCGGCGTGTTAACTATAGACAGGCCCTGCTTGATGGCTAAGCCGCTGCGGGTCTGGACGAAGCCGGCGTAGCCATCGGGCAAGGCGATGGCCAGCCCAGTAGAGACCAGACGGCGTTCGAAGGGCTTCAGGACGCAGTCCTCGTTGGAGCGCAAATCCAAGCCGGCATCGGTGGGATGGGCGTATTTGGGAAGCTCGACGGTGGGGTCGAGACGCTTTATGTTGACGGTAATGTTGGACATGGAATCACCTTAGCTTGTCGAGCTCTTGCAGAAACTCATCGACGTCTTTGAAATCGCGGTAGACCGAGGCAAAGCGGATGTACGCCACCTTGTCGATCTTGGCCAAGCGCTTGAGCACCATGTCACCCAACTCATGCGACGTGACGGCCGTCAGCGTGCGAGAGCGCAGCTCGACCTCGATGTCGTCGATAATCTCATTGAGCTTCTTAGTGTCGATATCGCGCTTGATGGTGGCGCGCATCAAGCCGACAAGCAGCTTATTGCGATCGAACCGCTGCTTGGTTCCGTCTGACTTAATGACCTCGATTGGGTCTTCGCATCGCTCAAACGTTGTAAAGCGATAGTTACACGAGCAACATTCGCGACGGCGCTTAATGGTGTTATTTGACTCCTGCATACGGGAATCAACGACGCGGGTATGTGCCTTGCCGCATTTGGGACAGCGCATGGTACCTCCTCTTAAACGATAACAAGGGTACCATGCGCAGCGCGATAAAGATTACGAACGAGCAGGAACCTTAAGATGCGCACCGGCGGCGAGCGAACCATGCTCCAGATGATTGACGTTACGGATCATGTCGGAAGTCTCTTGCGTGGAAAGGCCTTCGATTGGATATTCCTCGGCAAGAGACCAAAGAGAATCGCCAGGCTGAACGCGAATGGTCTCGTAGGTAACGTTGGAAACGGACTCGGCATACGCGGCGTGACGAGCGCTAAAGACCGACGTAGCGAGGACAAAGAAGAGCGTAAGCGCAACGGCAACGGCGACAATCGTCGGAACCTTCAGGGCAACGCGAGCTGGCGCGACTACAGCCTGCTGATTGCGGGCAGGCTTTACGGTCAAAGGCTGAAAGCCGGAGCGGCCACCCTGAACAACCGTAAAAGTGGGTTCTGCAGGCGTCTCAAGCTTAAGGGCAAGGTTTCCCTGGACCATATTCGTTGCGTTCATCATGTTCTCCTCTCGCGTGTTTTGCTGAGAACAGTTTTATCAAGCCGCGCGGACAAAAATGTCTAGCGCGAGAACGAATGTTCGGTTATTATTATCTTCGAACAGTTGTTCCTGTCAAGCAAAATTCGAACATTTGTTTGACATAGGTAGAGAGGATGCCCTGATGGCTCGCAAAATTTCCAAGCGTCAGCAGCAAATTTACGACTTCATCAAGGAATATCAGCAGGAGAAGGGTTATCCGCCTAGCGTGCGCGAGATGGCTTCTGCCGTGGGCCTTTCCTCCCCCAGCACCGTGCACGCCCATCTATCTGCCCTTGAGGCGCGCGGGCTGCTCAAGCGCGATGCCACCAAACCGCGCGCCCTGGAACTCTTTAACGAGGACGGCTCCTCTGTCTCAATTTCTAAATCTGACGAGCCCACCGCACCTCGCGGAACGGTCTCGCTTCCGCTCGTTGGTCGCGTCGCGGCTGGGATTCCCATTCTGGCCGAGCAGAATATCGAAGACACTTTTACTATCCCGACCGAAATCGCCACCGATCAGGGTTCCTTTATCCTTGAGGTACATGGGAGCTCAATGATCAATGTCGGCATCTTCAATGGTGATTACATCATCGTCCGTGAACAAAAGAGTGCCATGAACGGCGAAATTGTCGTAGCCATGATTGATGGTTCAGCGACCGTCAAGACGTTCTACAAGGAGCAGGGACGTGTACGCCTGCAGCCCGAGAATGACACCATGGAGCCTATCTATGCAACGAATCCCGTTATCTTGGGCAAAGTCGTCGGCTTGATGCGCCGGTTCTCGTAATGCAAAAACGCATCACCATCTTTGATACCGTCCGCGGGTTTACGATGATTTCAATGGCAGGTTTTCACGCTTGCTACGATCTCGCCTACCTGTACAACTGGGATATGCCCTGGTTTACCCAGACTGTCTTTCAAGACATCTGGCGCGCCAGCATCAGCTGGGTATTCTTGTTTATCGCGGGTTGGATGTGCACTCTTTCGCGCAACAATATCAAACGTGCCGCCAAATACGCCTTAGCAGCACTCGTCATCTGGTTGGCAACAACACTTGTCTCAGTAGACGATTCGGTTAATTTTGGCATCATCTACTGCATGGCCGCATGTACCGGCATCGTGGCGTTGACCGATCCCGTCCTTAAGAAGATATCGGCGAGATGGAGCATGTCCCTATGCCTTGTGTTGTTCGCCCTCACCTGGAGCATCCCCAAAACGATCTACCCTGTCCCCTACCTGGCGTGGCTGGGATTTCCGAGCCCTGGGTTTGTTTCAGGTGATTACTACCCCATCATCCCGTTTATCTTTATGTATCTTGCAGGATACTTCGCCGCACATATAGCGCAGGGAATCGATAAGACCGTCCCTAGCTGGGCCTGCGCCAACCCCCTACCGGCGCTCGCCAGCCTTGGACGTCATGCACTCCCCTTTTATCTGCTGCATCAGCCCATCATACTGGGCATTTTGGAGCTCGCCTACTCGGTGCGATAACGCTCAAGCCGAGGTGCAATACGAGCCGGCAGTTTCGCCACAATACGAACGCCATCCTCAAGATATTCCTCGTGCAAAAGGGTCCCCTGCTCATGCACGAGCGTGATGAGCGCACCTTCACGATATGGAATGTCAGCTGAAAGCAGTACATCGGTGGCAGCTGCCTCGCGAGCAATGCGATCGACGAGATCGTCAAGTCCCTCGCCCGTTTGGGCCGAGAACAGCACAGCCTCGGAATAGCGACGACGGAAACTTAATCGATCAACGCTATCGAGAAGATCGATTTTATTGAATACGGTCAGCGTTAGGCGCTCTCCGGCGCCGATCTCATCAAGCACGCGGTCGACAGCCTCCAGCTGCCGCTCATAGTCCTCGTCAGACGCATCTACGACTTTGAGAATTAGATCGGCACCCAAAACCTCGGACAGCGTCGATTTAAAGGCATCGACCAGACCATGCGGCAGCTTTTGAATAAAGCCGACGGTATCGGTAATCGTCATGCCGCGACCGCCGGGCAGGCGATACGAACGCGTCGTCGGGTCGAGCGTAGCAAACAGCTTGTCCTGCGAAAGTACCGTAGAGCCGGTCAGACGATTGAGCAACGTCGATTTACCGGCATTGGTATAACCGGCTAACGCGACGCGAAACGCCGGAGACTCAATGCGGCTCTTGGACTGGACATCGCGACGCTGTTCAACCTGCTTGAGCTCACGACGAAGCGCAGCGATCTTATTACGAATGAGGCGACGGTCGACCTCGAGCTGACTTTCGCCCTGACCAAAGCGCGAACCGATGCCGCCGCGCGTCTGTTCCTTGGCAAGATGGCTCCACATACCACGCAGACGAGGCAACAGATATTGAAGCTGTGCCAGCTGTACCTGTAAGCGTCCCTCACGCGTCTGAGCATGAAGGCCAAAGATATCCAAGATCAGTGCCGTACGATCAATAATCTTTACCGGCTCGCCCACGGCTTTCTCCAAATAGGATTGCTGCGAGGGCGTCAGGTCGTCGTCAAAGATAACAACATCGGCATCCATACGATGCACCAGGCCACACAGCTCTTCAACCTTACCGGAACCGATAAACGATTTTGGATACGGCTTAACCAGACGCTGTGACAAACGCGCCACGCACTGGGCGCCAGCCGTATGGGCCAGGCGCTCGAGCTCGTCAAGCGAACGATCGAGCGGCCACGCATTGTCGCGCCACTCAACACCAACTAATATGGCACGCTCGGGCTCGGGTGCCGTGGGAACAAGGGGAAAACGGGCCATTAGGCAGCCTCAATACGATGCAGGATATCCTCAACGACCTCATCGATCGTAAATTCATCCAAATCAAACCACACGATACGGTCATCGCGCTTAAACCACGAAAGCTGACGTTTGGCATAGCGACGCGAACGCATCTTAATGAGTTCGCGAGCCTCATCCATGCTCGTCACGCCATTGAAAGCATCGATGATCTCTTTATAGCCAATTGCCTGCATCGAAGTCAGGGCATCTCCCAGCCCCTGGTCCATAAGACCGCGAACCTCATAAACAAGACCCTGTTCAAACATCAGATCGACACGCAGGTTAATGCGCTCGTAGAGCACCTCGCGATTACGCGTCAGACCAAACCATAGAGCATGATAATGCTCGCGCGGAACACTAAACTGCGACTTTTGCTGCGCGTAGGACACTCCATCATCGTGCATTTCGAGCGCACGAATCACGCGACGAACATTATGAGGGTGGATGACCGCAGCGGACTCGGGGTCACGCTCGGCAAGCAGCGCGTGCAGCGCTTCCTCGCCTATGTGCTCGGCAAGTTCCTGATACCCCGCGCGACGATCGTCCTCAAGCTCGCCCGAGGGAAAATCCATCTCATCCAGGGCGGCCTTGAGATACAAGCCTGTGCCCCCGCAAAACACCGGTAGGCGGCCCTCGCCAAGCAAACGCTCAACATGCACACGAGCGTCAGCCTGATAAAGCGCAGCAGAATATGCCACACCCGGCTCTACAATGTCGACGAGACGCAGCGGCGCCGTACACTCATCGGGCGCCATCTTTGCAGTACCGATGTCCATGCCGCGATAGATTTGCATCGCATCGCACGACAGCACTTCGGACGAAAGACGAGCTGCCAAACGGTCGGCAACATCGCTCTTACCAACCGCCGTCGGACCGACGATCGCAACGGCGGAAAGACCTGCCCCGGGGGAAACCATTAGCGCGGCTCGCCCACAACGGAGCCGGACAAATACCAGGTCTTGGCAACGTCAACGTCGACATCAACGATCTTGCCAACGAGCTGATCGATGCTGTAACCCTCGGGGATAGGCGCATGCACGGTCTGATTCTTGGGACTCTTGCCCAGCAGGACCGCGTCGTTCTTTTTACTCGTTCCCTCAATGAGCGCCGGCACCACAGTGTGAAGCTCACCCTGGTTATACTCGTGTGCCGTGGTCTCGATAACCTTAACCAGGCGGTTGAAACGCTCGAGAATAACCTCATGCGGCGTAGGATCGTCAATCTCGGCGGCCGGGGTACCGGCGCGCTTGGAATAGATGAAAGTATAGGCCTGAGCATAGCGGACCGTCTCGGCAAGTGAGAGCGTCTGCTCAAAGTCCTCTTCAGTCTCGCCCGGGAAGCCAACGATAATGTCGGTCGAGAGCGCGATATCAGGCATGCGGTTGCGAATGCGATCGACCAGGCCCAGATAGTCCTCGCGTGTATAACGGCGATTCATCTCTTTGAGGATCCGTGTCGAACCTGACTGGACGGCCAGGTGCAACTGCGGCATAACGGCAGGCGTCTCGGCCATGGCGTCGATGGTCTCGGGGAGCAGATCCTTGGGATGCGAAGACGTAAAGAAGATGCGCTCCACACCCGTATCGCCCACGGCACGCAGCAGATCGGCAAAACGCGGCTTGCCAAACAGATCGCGACCATATGAGTTAACGTTTTGGCCCAGCAGCGTAATCTCACGCACGCCCTGGCGCACCAAACCGGTCACCTCGTCGACAATCTCCTCGAAGGGGCGACTTTTTTCGCGACCGCGCACGTACGGCACGATGCAATAGGTGCAGAAATTATTGCAGCCTGTCATGATGGGCACCCAGGCGTGATACTGGGTCTCGCGATGCCACGGCATGCTCATGGCATCCGTATCCTCATGCTCATTGGTGCGGATATGACGCTTACCATCAAGGAACGCCTCGGCAATGAGCTCGGCCACATGTGCGATGGAATGCGTGCCAAAGATGACATTGACGTTATCGACGTTGGTGAGCAGGCCCTCTCCATCACGCTGCGCGATGCAGCCGCCCACGGCAACCACACGCTTGCCCGAAGGCGAAGGCGGCAGGCTTTTGCAGGAATTGCACTGACCGTACAGGCGAGTATCGGCGGCCTCACGCACACAGCATGTCATGAAGACAACGATATCGGCATGCTCGGGATCGAGCGCCATGAGGCAGCCATACGAATCAAGCAGACCGCTCACACGCTCGGAGTCGTGCTGATTCATCTGACAGCCAAAGGTGCGGATAAAGTAGGTTTTACCGGCAAGAATATCGCGTACGGAACGCTGGTCCATGTGCATAAGTCCTAACGATGGGGAGCGAAACGAGGCAAGCAGAAGCTATGCCACAGGCTTAACATCATCCATGACGACGTTATCCATAGCAGCTCGATTGATCTGGTGAACGTAGATAGAAAGGCGGATGGCCGTGCGCGACTCCCCGTTAATGAGGATGTCGGAGAACACAGGCGCGCAGGAAATATCAAAACCGGTTGGAATCAAAAAACCGCGCGCGATAGCAACGGCCTTAATGGCCTGGTTGACAGCACCGGCACCGACACACTGGATGTTGACGGGTACACCATCCTTGACCATGCCGGCGATGGCGCCGGCAACGGACGCGGGCGATGATTTGCTTGATACCTTCAGGCAATCCATGAAGAAACTCCTGCGTTTAAAAGTACGTTTTAACTGCAATAACTTTATCGTACCGAGTGGACTCGGTAAAGGCACTATTCCTCTTTGGCAAGATCGAAGGTCACGGTGATTCGATCACGCGAAACACGGATCTTTGGGTCGCCGCAAAGATTGAGATAGTACCGGGCGGCAAGGTCATTAAAGTCGCGCTCCACAGCACGCGAAAACTGTGCCATGTCATCCTTGGCAATACGCAGCCCACGACGATCCTTCGCGAGATCGACAGGAGCCGGCGCATGCGAGGATGAGTCACGCTCGCGCAGCAGACGCGCAGTCACACCGCGAACGGGCTTAATCTGCCCTGCCAAAATGCGATGGGCCGTGCGCTCGGACATTTCAAGACCCAAACCCGAACAAATACGAATAAAGTCCTCGGCATCAGAGGCAAGGCCTAAACGATCGACAACCGGAAGCTCGCTCTCATCATCAATAAACAGGAGACGAGACGTATCGAGCCGACTTGACGCCTGAGCATAAAGGGTCGCGGCAATCTCAGACGGAGAACCAAGATAGACATCGCAACCACGCAACTCCTCGAGCGCAAACTCACAGGCAGCGCGAATAATATTATGCGGACCGCGAGCACAGACATAACGTCCGTCCTCATCCTTGACGGCCTGGGGCCAGCTGGACTGATCGGCACGCTCGCTGAGGCGGTCGGCCGCAACGCTCACCTTAAAGGCTGAGCCAAGATCGACACCAGACGTGACCACGCGGGCCTCGTCGGTGTTCTGCTTGATCGAAAACAATGCCATGCCACGACCGTGAACGCCCCAACGGTCCATCTTCATGCTCTCGAGCTTTGAGGTAACGCGAGCATCGAAGATTCGCTCTTGCATATCCTGCGGAACACCCGACCCGTTATCCAAAAAGACAAGCGTGCGGACGCCATCTTCCTTGGTCGTGGCGAGATAGACCTTGTCGGCGCCGGCATCGCGAGCATTACGGAGCATTTCGATGACGATATCCTCGACATGCTGAATGTCGTGCTTTGCCTGGCGCCGCTCGGCCTCCGAAACGCGGAGGCGGACATACCCCTCGCCAAGGTTCTCCTCGACGCGAAGGTTGCCCTCCCCCGACATCGACGCGATAAATGAGATGAGCTCGTTCGCGTCGCTCATATTATTTAGCGATATCGACAGCGCGGCTCTCGCGAATCACGACGACGCGCACCTGACCGGGATACTCCATCTCTTCCTCGATCTGATGGGCGATATCGTGAGCCAGAACCGTGGACTGGGCATCGGAGATCTTGTCCGGCTGAACCATGACGTGGACCTCGCGACCGGCCTGCATGGCATAGGTACGCTCGACGCCGTCATGAGAGTTGGCGATCTCCTCGAGCTTCTCAAGACGCTTGATGTAGTTCTCGGCAGACTCGCGACGGGCACCGGGGCGAGAGGCAGAGACAGCATCGGCGGCCTGCACCAGGACATCGAGCACCGTGTTGGGGTCGACATCGGCATGGTGAGCCTCGATAGCGTGGACGATAACGGGCTTCTCGCCATAACGGCGGGCAAGCTCAGCGCCGATGACGGCATGCGGCCCCTCGACGTCATGGTCGATTGCCTTGCCCAGGTCGTGCAGCAGGCCGGCGCGCTTGGCGGTCACAACGTCCAGGCCAAGCTCGGAAGCCATCACGCCGCACAGGTCAGAGACTTCGAGGGAGTGCTGAAGCACGTTCTGACCAAACGAGGTACGGTAGCGCAGGGCACCAAGGGTCTTGACGATCTCGGGGTGCAGGTCGTGAATGCCGGTATCGAATGCAGCTTGCTCGCCAGCCTCGCGCACGCGCTGCTGAACCAGGTCGGCAGCCTTGTGATACATCTCCTCGATGCGGGCGGGGTGAATGCGGCCGTCGGCGATGAGGTTCTCCAGAGCAACACGGGCGGTCTCACGACGGACCGGATCGAAACTCGAAAGAACGACGGTCTCGGGCGTGTCGTCGATCACGAGGTTGACGCCGGAAACCTGCTCGAAGGTCCGGATGTTGCGACCCTCGCGACCGATGATACGGCCCTTGAGGTCATCAGAGGGAATGTGCACGGAGGTAACGGTGACCTCGGCTGTGTGGTCGGCAGCGCAGCGCTGAATCGCCAGGGACAGAATCTCCTGGGCGGTCTTGTGGCACTCGGCGCGAACCTGCTGCTCGGACTCGCGAATGATCGTGGCAGCCTCGTGGGTGACCTCGCCGCGAACCTTATCGAGGAGCTCCTTGTGGGCGTCCTCGCGGGTCAGGTCGGCGATACGCTCGAGCTCAGAGGTCTGCTTGGCGCAGAGCTCCTCGAGCTCGCGGGAGCGCTTCTCGACCTGACCGGCCTGGCTGGACAGCTGGTGCTCACGCTTGTCGAGAGCGTCGTTTCGGCGATCAAGGGACTCCTCGCGCTGCATCACACGGTTCTCGAGCGTACGAATCTCGCTCTTACGCTGCTTATCCTCGGCCTCGGCGGCCTGCTTGTTCTTGATGATCTCCTCTTTAGCCTCGAGCAGAGCCTCTTTTTTGAGGGTCTCGGCCTGACGCTTAGCATCACCGATCAGGGACTCAGCCTGTGCGTGTGCCGACTGGATCTTTTCGTCGACCTCGTGAAGACTACCCTGCTTGGCGGTGCGCATGTAGGCAATGGCGGCGATGGCACCCAAAACGATGCCAACGAGCGCTGCGATGATAGGCATGCTCACTCCTTTTTATGGATTCGTTACACAACAAAGCGAACCGTCCTTACGAACGGCTCGCGACATTTGAGTAATATGGGCGCAGCTTATGCGGGTCGGATACAGATAAACATATAAACAAACTCATCACAGATGAGCACATATCACAAGGCAAATGACAGTGTTTATCGTACGTTGAACCACAACAACTGTCAAATAAATGGCCCCGCCACGGCGGCTAAAACGCGGTGAACGGCAGGGTCACAAAACGCATACGCCTAAACCGCACATTCCTCGCGTTCGGCATCGAGACGTGCCTTAACGGCATCGGCGGCGATGTGATACGAGAAGCCCTTGCCCATCAAAAACCGAACCAGTTTTTCGAATCCGCGCGTCTCTGGAACACGCCGCTTGGCGAGCAGGGCTGACGCACGCGCCAAATCGTCTTCGACGGCAAAATAATCCTCGGGATAACCGGGAATGTCATCGAGCACGACATGACGGCGCTTGAGCTCGGTCTCGATTTTGCGCTGTCCCCAACCGCGCCGCTTGCGCTCCTCGATAAAGTACGAGCAAAAGCGGTTGTCGTCTAAAAAGTGATACTCGGTGGCGCGCTCGACGGCGAAATCGATCGCGGGCTGGTGAAAGCCGTAGCGAGCCAGCTTGTCACGGACCTCACCCGTCGCATGGTCGCGGCGCGATAGCATCTCGGTCACCATGGTAAGTGCACATTTACGCTCGATGAGCTGCACCGCCTCACGAAAGTTGTCCCAATCACAGGGAAGATCGGGGCGGTTTTTGACATACAGCCGCGCGACCCGCACGGGAATCCAAATGGACCGCTCAAAACCGCCCTCAAGCTCACAATCGATATGTGCGCAAGGCTTTTTGGACGCATACCCGCTCGAGAACGAGGAGGCCGCCTTCTTATCGGGAAAGACGACCGTGGCCTCGGTCACCGTATACGACATGAGCGTAACCGCTACTCGTCGTCATCATCGAGCATGGCGGAACCATCGATGGCGTAAAGCTCGTCAAACTCCTCAGGCGCAGGCTGATCGGTCAGCTCGACCTCGGACGGAGCATCGTCATCAAACTCAAGTCCACAGGCAAGGCGGACCTTATGCTCAATCTCGTCGGCACAATCGGGGTGTTCGCGCAGGAACGCCTTGGCGGCCTCGCGACCGTTGCCGAGCTTGTCCTCGCCATAGGCAAACCAGGAGCCCATCTTCTTGCAGATACCGCACTCGACAGCCATGTCCAGAATCGAGCCCTCCTTAGAGATGCCCGTACCGTACATGATGTCGAACTCAGCAGATCGGAACGGAGCTGCCACCTTGTTCTTAACGACCTTGGCGCGCACGCGGTTACCGATAACCTCGTCCTTAAGCTTAATGCTGTCGATGCGGCGAATATCGATACGTACCGAAGAGAAGAACTTAAGGGCGCGGCCGCCCGTCGTGGTCTCGGGGTTGCCGAACATGACACCGATCTTCTCACGCAGCTGGTTAATGAAGATGCACGTCGTGTTGGACTTGGACAGCGAGCCGGCGAGCTTGCGGAGCGCCTGGCTCATCAGGCGAGCCTGAAGACCGACCGTAGTGTCGCCGATTTCTCCCTCGATCTCGGCACGCGGGGTCAGCGCGGCGACGGAGTCGACGACGATGGCATCGATGGCGCCGGAACGCACGAGCATGTCAACAATCTCGAGCGCCTGCTCGCCCGTATCGGGCTGGGAAATGAGCACCTCGTCGATATCCACACCGATGCGCGCGGCATACGTGGGATCGAGCGCGTGCTCGGCATCGATAAATGCCACAACGCCACCCATTGCCTGGGCCTCGGCCAGGATCTCGAGCGAAAGCGTCGTCTTACCGGAGGACTCAGGACCGTAAATCTCGACGATACGGCCGCGCGGCACGCCGCCGATACCCAGCGCGGCATCGAGGGCCAGGGCGCCCGTGGGAATGGCCTCGACCTCGAGCTCGGGACCACCGTCGCCGTACCTCATGATGGAACCCTGGCCGAATTTCTTCTCGATCTCGGCCTTGGTGGTGGCGATCATCTCATCGCGCTCTTTACCCGTAGTGCGAGCATGAACGGTACGTACGGGACCTGAATTCTTGGCCATGAATAGCCCTCCTCTTAACAATCTGCATCGATAATAAACGAACGGCTGTTCGTGGTCAACCGTTCAGGCCAATCATATGCAGGCAGTCTTTCCAAAACCCAACCAAACGCCGACCAAACACTGACCAAATGCTTGACCACACAGGGCCAAATAAGAACAAAGAAGGCAAGAATACATCTATAACCAGCACAAACGCTAAATTTGTCAGAAGTCCCTATCTCCACAATTAAGGGGCCCGGAGGCCCCTTAAAACACGTCTATTCCATAGAGTTGAGCACAAGGGCAATGCGCCCCAATGCCTCCGCGACCGCATGGGCACGAACACACGAACGGTCGCCCTCATAGTGGCAGCGCACAGAGTCCACAACCGGGACTTCCCCATAAGCCGCGCGATACGCCCAGCCAATATAGAAAGTGCCCGCCGGATCGCCCTCAGTGCCACCGCCGGGGCCGGCATAACCCGTTGCGCTCACTGCAATATCGCTCTGGTACAGCTCCAGCGAACCCACCGCCATCTCGCGCGCGGTCTGATGCGACACCGCGGTATAGCGGTCGAGCGTCTCCTGCTCAACACCAAGAACGCGATGCTTAATCTCATCGCAGTAAGTCACCGCACCGCCACGCAACACCGCCGAGGCGCCCGGGATATCCGCAATCGTCGAGGCGATCATACCCGCCGTCAGCGACTCAGCCGTCGAAACCGTCACGCCCCGAGCGCTCGCGCGCTCGACAATATCGCGCGCCAGCTCCTCATTGTGTGCGGAAATCTGCTCAAAAGAGACCGTCATACCCACCAGGACCTAGACCGAAAAGACGATCTTGCGGCAGTTCCAGAAGTACTGAGCGCCCGAGATAACGGTCAGGATAACGGCCACGGCGTACAGGAAGCGTGAGACGCCATAGATACCGAGCGTCAGCGCCACCGGGGCCAGGTTAAGGCCAGACAACGCAAAGACGCACAGATAGCCGCAGATGGAAACCATCGTAGTCGCTGTCTTGTACTTGCCGAGCTTATCGGCCGCAACGACCACACCGGCCGCACTCGCAACCATGCGAAGGGCGCTCACCAGAAGCTCACGGAACAGGATGATGAACACCGACCACACGGTCACCGCGCCAAAATCCAAGAACAGCAGCAGGGCCGAGAACACGAGCAGCTTATCGGCGATGGGGTCCAAGAATTTACCGAAGTCGGTGATCTCGTTGCGCGAACGCGCCAGATAACCGTCGACCTTATCGGTGCACGACAGGATCACATACAGAATGAAGGCAGCGGCGGCGAGCGGGCCGCCGAAGGTGCTCCAATCCGTACCGGCAACACTCGTGTGAGAAAGCGCCGACACGATCATGAACACCGGGATAAAGACGATGCGAACGCACGTCACGATGTTGGCGGGCGTCCAAACACTCGTCAGTTCCTTATTGCTCTCGTTTGCCACGATGCTCTCCTACTCCACAACATGGCCGATAAGCTCATAGCAGAAGCTATCGGTAAACTCGACAGTCAGAATATCGCCCACGGACGCCTCACTGGCGTCCAAGTGGACCGCGCCATCGGAATCGGGCGCCTGGAACCAGGCATGGCCGATCAGCTCGGCGCCGTCCTCGGTTTCTTCGATACCGTCGACGATCACCTGGGCGCGCTCGCCCACATGTGCGGCGGTGGCGGCAAAACCGAGCGACTCGGCCAGGTCCATGGCCTCCTGGGCGCGCTCGAGCTTGACTTCTTCGTCGACCTGACCCTCCATCTTAGCGGCCAGGCTGCCTTCCTCACGAGAGTAGGCAAAGACACTCGTGTAGTCAAAGCCGACGGTGTCCATAAAGTCGATAAGGTCGCGGAACTCGTCGTCGGTCTCGGTCGGGAAGCCGACCATGGCCGTGGAACGAATCACGATGCCGGGGATGCGCTCGCGAAGGTCGCGGAACAGATCCTCGAGCTCCTGGCGCGAACCGGAGCGACGCATGGCCTTGAGAATGCGCGCGTCGCAGTGCTGCACGGGGATATCGATATAGGGCAGCACCTCGGGCGTATCGCGAATCGTCTCGATGAGTTCGTCAGTCATGCCCTCGGGCTGCAGATAGAGCACGCGGACCCAGACGTTGTGCGGGCGCACGGCCTCGGCGACGGCACGCAGCAGCTGCGCCAGATTGCGCGGCGAGCCATCGGCGACGTCCTCGTCGGCAAAGTCGGTACCCCAGATGCCCGTGTCCTGGCCGATCAACACAATCTCGCGCACACCGCCAGCAACCAGGTCGCGCACCTCGGAGATAATGCTCTCGGCATTGCGCGAATGATAGCGACCGCGAATGTAGGGGATCATGCAGAAGCTGCAAAAACGATTGCAGCCATCGGAAATCTTGACGTAGGCAACGGCACCCTCGACGGTACGCTTGACCTGAGGGATATAGGCCGCGATTTCACGCTCGACACCCAGCACGCCATCGATGACCGCCACGATGCCGTCCTCCTCGTCGGCCTTCACAAAGGCAGCGACCTCGGGCAGCTCGTCGGGCAGGTCGTCGCCATAGCGCGACGGCACACAGCCGCACATGACGATGGGGCAAGAACGAACGCCGTCCTGAACCTCATTGGCGAGCTCGAGCGTGGTCTCGATGCTCTCGGACGTTGCGGAGGCGAGGAACGAGCATGTATTGACGATGGCGATATCGGCATCCTGCGGGTCGAATGCCTCCTCGTAGCCTGCGGCGGTCAAAAGAGAACGCATGCGGTCGGTGTCAACCTCGTTCTTAGCGCACCCGAGGGTGATGTAGAGCACGGAGCCCAACGGTGTATCCATGTTGGAGAGCGGTCCTTTCGAATGATATTAGCGGTAGTTGGTGAACTGTAGCGGCTGGCCGTAATCCTGGTCGCGCAGGAACTGAATCACGGTCTGCAACGCGTCCTTCGAAGCAGAGGAAACACGCAGCTTGTCGGCCTCGATGGTCACCTTGACCTTGAATTTTTGGTCCTTAATGTCCTTGTTGATCTTCTTGGCGGTCGCCTGGTCGATACCCTCGACGATATGGCCGAGCACGCGCACGGTGCCGCCCGACGCCGCCTGCGGAGCATCCCACGAGACAGCCTTGAGGTCGATGCCGCGCTTGATGAGCTTGGAGCTCAGCACGTCGATAATCTGCTTAGAGACAAAGTCAGCCGGGGCGCTGATCGTAAAGAGCTTGTCGCCCTTCGAAAGCTCGATCGTGGCGCCGGAATCCTTAAGGTCATAGCGCTGGGAAATCTCGCGCGTGGTCTGCTGGAAGGCGTTGTCGACCTCTTGCATGTTGACCTCGGACACGACGTCGAAGCTGGAATCTTTAGCCATGATGTTTCCTTTCGCGTACGAGCGGCTTAGTAGCTATCGTACGAATAGTCGGTAGAATCGGTGGGTGTCTGATCGTCAGTTGCGGTATCGGCGCCATCCGTGGACTGGGCATCGGTAACGTCGGTGGTATCGGCACCATCGGTGGTGTCGGTACCATCAGAACTTTCACCATTCTCGGAATCAGTCGTCTCCTTCTTGGGAACGGTGATCGTCACACGCGCCACGCCCGAGGTCTTGGTATCGTAACGGACCTTTTCACCGTTCTTGGTAACGGTGACATCGGAAGGCTTGGACGTGGTGATCTCGATCGAGGACTCGGGCGTGTACTCCTGCTCAAAGGGGCCAGTCGCTTGGGCGCCATAGACCGACTTGCCGTCGACCTTGACCTCAATCCACGCGGTCTTTCCCTTGGCAACGGAGACTTTGACCTTCGTGACCTCGTTCTCTTCCTTCTTGGCCGTCGTCTTGGTAGCGTCCGAGTCAGTCGACTCATCCGTCGCCTCATCGGTGTCTTCGTCCTCGTCGACCGTTTCGGTCTTCTTAGAAGACTTCTTGGTCGTCGTCTTGGTAGCAGTGAGCGTCTCGGGCGTGGTCTCGGGCGCCGAAGATGCACAGCCGCGCAGAAGCACCACGATGAGCACAATCAACAGCAGCGCAACGGCACCGATGCCGGCGTAGACGATACGCGGATCGAGCCCGTTGTTTTGAGGAGTACGTGATCCGCCGCGTCCACGACCGGAACTTCTGCGGCCGCCTCCCTGAGGCATACGACCGCGATTGCTATCGGAACGGCCGCGATAGCCGCCCTGGCCCTGAAGGCTGCGCTGACCCGAGCGGGGCGCAAGCTCACCGCGGCCTTGATAGCCACGCTGGCCCGAACGCGAAGCCGAAGAGCGCTGGCCATACGGCTGTGATTGAGAGCGAAGACGCGGCGTCACCTGCGTGGTATCGGCATCCGAATAGCCACCGCGAGAGCGTCCCATAGAGGCACCACGGTAACCGCGATCGGAATAGCCGCCGTCGCCATAGCCGACACGAGGGTCACGCGCCACACCGCGGGCAGCGGGAAGTGCACGGTCCTCGGGCATCGGCGTACTGCGGAACCGGTCACGCTGCGAGCGAATCTCCTCGCCCGAACCCGTCTCGGTAATATAACCGGCCTGCTGAGGACGCTGTCCATAGCGGGTCGAACGACCGCCCTGAACCATCAGGAAGCGCCCGTTATCGACCGAGGAGCGCGAATTGACGTAGCCGGCGGCGTCCTGAAAACGACCGCCCTGCTGGGACGTCTCGCGTTCGTATGCCATCAGGTCGTCAAAGTAGGCATTGACGACCTCGCGCGGATTGAGGCCCAAAAAGCGAGCATAGCTCGAAATCATGCCCTGCGCATAGCCGCGCGGCGGCATCGAAGCAAAGTTACCGGTCTCGAAAAACTCGATGATCTGCGGCCTGATTTTGATGGTGTTGGCGACCTGCTGAATGGAAAGGCCCATTCGGCGACGCTGCTCGAGCAGCATGTCACCAAAGCGTGCAGCCATCAGAATCCTCCAAACTCACGATCTTCACGTGCCATCTCGGCGTCGACAGACTCCAGCGCGGCAAGCCCCTCCTCGTCCAACAGGACCTCGCGCGGCTTGGAACCGTCGGGCGGGCCGACGACACCCTTTTCTTCCAGCATATCCATAATACGCCCGGCACGCGCATAGCCAACCTTCAGACGACGTTGCAGGCCAGATGTGGAGCCAAGCTGCGATTCCACCACAATATGGGCGGCTTCCCAAATGAGCGGATCATCGTCTTGCGGCTCGGCGACTCCGGTGCGGACAATGCCGCCGCCACCCGCCATGGACATGGAAGCGGGCGCCACGGCAGACAGGATCTCCTCGTGGTAGTCTGGCTCACTCTGCGACTTGACGAACTCGACAATCTCGTTGATTTCGTCATCCGAGACAAAGCAGCCCTGGATACGGCGGGGCTTGCCCCAGTCGACCTTTGAGAACAGCATGTCGCCCAAACCAGTGAGCTTTTCGGCGCCCATCTGATCAATGATGACGCGCGAGTCGATACCCGTGGCGACGTTAAAGGCGATGCGGTTGGTGATGTTAGCCTTGATAAGGCCCGTCACCACGTTGGAGCTCGGGCGCTGCGTGGCCACGATAAGGTGGATACCGGCGGCACGGCCCAGCTGAGCAATACGCACGATCGAGGCCTCGACATCCTTACCGGCGACCATCATCAGGTCCGAGAGCTCGTCGATGATGATGACCAGGTAGGGCATCTTTTGCGGCGGGTTATCGTAATGCTCAAACTCGCCGGCGGCCTGCTTTTCGTTGTAGGTCGAGATCTTACGCACGTTGAGACGCTCGAAGACCTTCAGGCGACGCTCCATCTCGGACACGGCCCATTGCAGAGCGCTCGCGGCCTGCTTGGGCTCGGTCACTACAGGCACGTAAAGATGCGGCAGACCGTTATAGCCCGCAAGCTCGACGCGCTTGGGGTCGACCATGATCAGGCGAACGTCCTCGGGAAGGGCGCGCATGAGCAAGGTCGTGATGATGGAGTTGATCATCACCGACTTACCGGAACCCGTGGTACCGGCGATCAGCAGGTGGGGCATCTTGGCAAGGTCGGCGACGACCGGCGTACCCTCGGCATCTCGACCGATGGCGAGCTCGAGCGGACCGCCCTTCACATAGGGAAGCACGTCGCCCAGGTTGACGTTCTGGCGCTTGCGATTGGGGATCTCGATACCCACAAGCGAGGTGCCGGGGATCGGGGCAAAGATACGCACGGACTGGGCAGCAAGCGATAGCGCGATATCGTCCTCGAGGCTCGAAATCTTGCTCACGCGCTCGCCCTCGCCAGGTTGCAGCTTAAAGGTCGTCACCGTGGGGCCGGCGATCCAGCCGACCACGCGGGCACTGCGGCCAAACTCAAGCAAGGTGGATTGCAGTGACTCAGCGGTCTGCTCCAGCTCCTTGTCCGAAGACGCGGCGGAAGCCGACTGCGGGTTGGCATGCAGGATTTCGAGCGGCGGAAGCTTGAGGCCGTCCTCTTCTTCGCCTTCATTATCTGCGGTGCCGCCGTCCGCTCCACCATCGCTAGCCGCAGCCGATTCGACAGCACTCGAGGCAGGCACATCGGCAACCTTGGGATGCTTCAAGAAGTCGGGAATCTGAGGTGCTGCCGAGACAGGATTCACGGCAAACGGCGGCTCGGACTCGTCGATCTTATCGGGGTCGTCTTCCATCGAAAGCTGGCCGGCTACCTGGTCGCGCTTTGCATGGCAACGCGGCAGCAAAGTCGTCTTTGCGGTCTCAATCGGTACCTCGTCGTCCTCGTCATCGCCCTCAGTGAGCTCAATCTCGCTATCGGACCAAGACGGGTCGGGCTCGCTCGTATTGAGCTTAGGCGCAGCCTTGCCCTTCTTGGCATGGCGGCGCGGCAACAGTGTGGTCTTGGCCCGCTCAGCTTCCACGGCCTCGGACACGTCGACAAACGGATCCTCGTCCTCGTCGTCATCGTCCAAAACCGGGTCCACATCGTTGCTCATGACCGTGGTCACGGCAGCATCGGAGCCCTTTTGACGAAGAATGCTCAGGTGCGGACGGGCAACGCCGGGCACCGACAGGGCTTCGTCGTCACCCCACGGGCTCGCGTTAACATCGGCACGACGGCGCTCGGCAAAATCGGCCGCGCGGTCGCGAGCAGAGCGCAAAACGCCGCCAACCGAAAAGCCGATGATGACCAAGCCCACGACGACAAGGCCCAACAGGACTACCATCGCGATAGGCTTACCCAGGGCATTCTGCAGCGCACTCGCAATAAACGCACCGATGTAGCCACCCGAGGCGGACAAATTTTGCGGCGTGAACATAAGGTCACACGAGTCGCTCGTACCCGGCACCATCAGCGAAAGAATGGAGACGACGGCGATAAAGACCACGGCGCCGCCCGCAACAGAGCGCACGTTGAGCGGCGAGTCCTCGCCTAAAAAGAGCGTGGCGGCAAACAGCAAAATGACGATCGGCAGCACGTAGGCGCCCAGACCAAAGCCCAGGTGGTAGAAACCGGCAACCGCAGCCGTAACGGGTGCGGTCGCCGGCGAAATCACGGCAATGAAGGACGCAATCGCCAAAACGGCTATGACCACGCCGGCGATATCGCGGTTGGCCGAGGGCTCGACCAAGGGCTCAAAATCGTCAAAGTCCGCCTCGTGGCCCTTATTGGCACGCAGATGGGAACCGGCACCCTTAGCAGATGCCGGTTGGTTATTGGTCTTATTGCCTTTGGCGTTTTGTGCAGATCCGCGCGCCAAACTAAACCTCCATGACGACCGGGATGATCATCGGACGGGTGCGCGTACGGCTCCAAATAAAGTTGGAGAGCGAATCGCGCACGGCCTTGCGAATGGCATCGGAGCCGCTGCTCGTAAAGCTAAACTTGCCCTTCTCGATCGTCTTCATGATGGACGCGGAGGCATCCTCGGAGAACTGGTCGTCGATGGCAAACGAGACGCCGCGACCCGAGAACTCGATGGCCTCGATCTTCTTGTGCTTGAGCGAGACGATGGCAACAGCGGTAACCATACCGTCATTAGCGAGCTTCTGACGATCGCGCAAGACAATGGGGTCGGTATCGCCGATACGCAGGCCGTCGACGTAGACGACGCCGGACTCGACGGGTGTACCGCGCTTGACGATACCACCGCGCATCTCGAGCGTGTCGCCGTTATCGAGGATAAAGATATGATCGTCCTTGATGCCCATCTTGCGGGCGAGCTGGGCATGAGCGCGCAGATGCACGGCCTCGCCGTGAACCGGCATAAAGTACGTGGGTTTGGCCATGGCCATCAGGAGCTTGAGCTCCTCCTGGCTACCGTGACCGGAGACGTGGACGAGAGCGCGGTTCTTATCCCACACGTCGCAGCCGAGCTTGGCCAGGCTGTTGACGACCTGCTGGACGGCCTTCTCGTTGCCGGGAACGGGAGTTGCTGAGAGGATGACGGTATCGCCCTCGTGGATGGAGAGCGTCTTGTGCTCGCCATTGGCCATGCGGGACAGGGCCGACAGCGGCTCGCCCTGCGAACCGGTGCACATGACGACGATCTTGTCGTCGGGCAGGTTATCGATATCGAAGGCATCGATGATATCGGCATCGTCGATGTTGAGGTAGCCCAGCTCGCGCGCGACGCGGGTGTTGGTGAGCATGGAGCGACCGGTCACAACGACCTTACGGCCGCACTTACGGGCGGCATCGCAGATCTGCTGCAGGCGATGAATGTGGCTCGAGAACGACGCGACGAACACGCGACCCGGGGCGTTCTTGATGGCGTGCAGCAGATTGGGACCAACCTCGGCCTCGGACTTGGTAAAGCCAGGAACCGTGGCGTTGGTGGAGTCGGAAAGCAGCAGGTCGATGCCCTGCTTGGCAAAGCGGCTGATAGCGGCATAGTCGGGCGTGACACCATCGATGGGCGTCTGGTCGAGCTTAAAGTCGCCGGTGTGCATAACGGTGCCCTGGTTGGTGCGGATGAACACGCCCAGAGCGCCGGGGATGGAGTGCGTCATCGAGAAGAAGTCGAGCGAGATTCCGCCGAGGTTGACATGGCTGCCGCCCTTGACCTCGCGGAACTTGGGTGCGCGGATGCGGAACTCAGAAAGTTTGCCCTCGATAAAGCCAAGCGTCAGCTTGCTCGAAAAGATGGGCACCTTGTTGTTGAGGTCCTGCAGCAGGTACGGAAGCGAACCGGTGTGGTCCTCGTGGCCGTGGGTGACGACGATACCGCGGAGCTTCTCCTCGTTCTCCAGAACATAGGTGTAGTCGGGAAGCACCAGGTCGATACCGGGCTGGGAGTCGTCGGGGAACATGAGACCGGCGTCGACGAGCACCATGTCGTCGCCGCACTCGAAGACCGTCATGTTCTTGCCGATGCCGTCAAGGCCGCCGAGCGGGATGATCTTCAAGGGAGATGATTTTTTAGCTGCCATAGGTTAGTGTGGTTTCCTTTCTTCGAAACGGGTCTGGAACAACCGACGGGGCGCTTCTGGCAAACCGACCGCCGGGAACGTACAAACATGCATCACAGAGTCGATGCAATAACCACAGTATGATACCCATTTGCACAACAACAGACCACCCATGCATCAAAGCCCCATCTGAACCTGTGTATCCCGCCGGTCAGGGCTCAGCGGCCCCGGCACGGGCTAAGTTTCCTGCTCTACAGTCCTGCTCACGACGGAGGCCACATTAAGTGGCCTCCTGTTCGTGCGGAACTCGCGAT
>DBFADZ010000018.1:0-108870 GCA_048195375.1 Collinsella sp. | reverse complement strand
TCCCGCCGGTTCGACCGGCGCGCCACGGGTCAAGATGCACTAGGCCTGGACGAAGTCCGGGCCCGCGCCTTTAGACGCGAGCCCGGGGCCCGTGGGTTATACCCTAAGAGCAAACCACCCTTTTTAAGGGTGGTTCTGATTTTCGTTCTGTCCAGAAAGAGTTCCTTGCCGGAGTCCCATGGGTAGCGAACGGCATTATTGAGCGTGGGCGTTATCGTAGATATCTTTGATCTCTTCCGGCAAATCGTCGGGAATCAGCGCTTTCACTCTATCCTCGTTTCCATCTCGGATCGCCTGCTCGTAGTACCAGCATTTGAACTTCAACATGTCCAGCGCGCGGTTCATCTTCGCGATCTCCGACTCCATGTGGGCCTTCCGCTCCTCGAACATGGCCTTGCGCTTGGGATATGTCGATGGGCCCTCCGCACACCATTCCATGAACAGCCGGATGTCCTTGATCTCCATTCCGGCCTTCTTCAGGCATTCGATGACCCGAAGCGCCTCGAGTTCCGTATCGCCGAATCGGCGAATGCCCGATGCCCGCTCCAATCCTGGGAACAGCCCCTGCTTGTCGTAATACCGCAGCGTGGAAACGGGCAGATCGAACATCTCCGCCACCTGTCCGATTGTGTACATGGTCCCTCCGGACAAATCTCGAATTTACTCCTTGACCTAAAGTTAGGTTTAGGTATTACCTTCATTCTCGTCAATATAAATTGGGAGCGCAAGGGGTGTTCAGTAATCGTCGGTCACCCCGTCCTTGAGCAGGCGCGACGAATGGGCATGGAAATCTAGGCGGGCTACTTAGCCGCGCGGAGGCAGATTCGTGTCCAGAACCATCGATAGGAGGAAATCGATTATGGCAATTAAACAGACCGCGGGCAGGGATGCCCTGGGGGACTTTGCCCCCAAATTTGCACAGCTCAATGACGATGTGCTGTTCGGCGAGGTGTGGAGCCGAGAAGACGGGCTTTCCCTTCGAGACCGCAGCGTGGTGACGGTGGTTGCCTTGATGGCACAGGGCCTGACGGACTCTTCGTTCCAATATCATCTGATGTCCGCAAAGAACAACGGGGTGACCAGGGCTGAGATAGCGGAAATCCTTACGCATGCGGCGTTTTATGCGGGATGGCCCAAGGCGTGGGCGGCCTTTCGCATGGCGAAAGAGGTCTGGGCGGACGAGGACGACGGCGCCGACGCAAAGGCCCGATACCAAAACGAGATGGCCTTTCCCATCGGTGCCCCCAACGACGCGTTTGCGAAGTACTTTATCGGGCAAAGCTACCTCGCGCCCCTTTCCACCGAGCAGGTCGGCATTTACAACGTTACGTTCGAGCCCGGCTGCCGCAACAACTGGCACACACATCACGCCAAAAGCGGTGGTGGACAGATCCTCGTCTGCGTGGCTGGTCGAGGGCTTTACCAGGAATGGGGCAAACCGGCACAAGAGCTGTGCCCTGGCGATGTAGTAAATATTCCCGCGGGCGTAAAGCACTGGCACGGTGCGGCGCCCGACAGCTGGTTCTCCCATCTCGCGGTGGAGGTTCCAGGCGAGGAGACCTCCAACGAGTGGTTGGAGCCCGTGGACGACGAGCAATACCTTAAAGCGACTGACAAGGAGGTTTAAATATCTTCGCCGTCCGTGCCGCCGAGAGCAGTGCGCCCAAATCGGCCTGGATCGCCTCTGCCTTGCTTCCAAGCTGCAGCGGCGCCGAGTCGCCCGAGATGTTTACGCTTAACAGGTGCGCATCCGGCAGCTTTGCGGTCATGCTCCAGAATGGGAGCGTGATGATGCTGGGTGTCATCTCGCCCACGCCGAGTTCAAGGAAAAGCAACTTGCTGTCGCGGCGCTTGCACACGAAGCTCTCGTAACGCTCGACGCCCTCGCGCCATGCCGTGCCCTGCAAAAACGTGTCGTCGCGCACCCGCGGCACAAGCTGCCAACCGCAGTGCGGGCATCGGGGGACATCCTCGCTGCGGATCTCGAACCCCGCCATGCCTGCGAGCATGCGCTCGACGTAGGGACTCGCATCGAAGATCTCGTCGCAGCATGGTTGCTTGCACTGAAGGTGCGCGAAGCTTCCCTGATAGTTGCAGATACTCTCGGCAGGAAACGTCTTCTCGACCTGGGTGTCCACATTGGTGCTCAGGATGAAGTAATCCTTATGGCCGATGAGGGACCGCAGGTCGAGATAGGGTTGTGAGGCCGGCTCGCGCAGCATGAAATCGATGTATCGCGCGTAGTAGGCCCATTGCTGCTCGAGGCTGGGGTAGAGGTGGTAGAAGCCGTCGAAAAGGCTCTTGAAGCCAAAGGCTTGCTGCCAGTCCGCCATTCCGGCACGCGTCATGCCCGCGTGGTTGTAATGGTTGAACCCGGCGGCGCTCGACATGCCCGAGCCGATGCCGACGATGATGGCGTCGGCATCGTCGATAAGGCTTCGAAGCCTCATTGCTTCTCTTTCTAGAGGCGGCATCGGGCGATCTCCTCAAAAGCCGGGGCCATATCGCCGTCAACGAGAATTGTCTCGCACGATGCATCGGGCGCCAAGGCCTGACTGTAGTTGAACACAATGTAGGTGGCGTGTTCGCAGACGTTCGCGACCTGAGCGAGCATGCGCTTTATGACGCCGTTGCGCAGTCCCACACCAAGTTCGAGGATGGTAACCTTGTGGTTGCGATGGGCTTGCACAAGGTGTGTGAGCTCTTCGAGCTGTGCCATGGCGAGGGCGTCTGGATGGGCGAGACGCCGCTCGTCAATCGACGTGCGTATGCTCCCCTCCGTTTCGAGCACGCTGTTCTCGTTGAACCCTGCACGTGCGAAGTGTCCGTCGATATTGCACGTGATCACGAAGGTGTCAGCGTGCTCCGTAAGATGCCGCAGCCTGTTCATAAGCGGGCTGGGCTCATACTTGACATACTCCTTTTGATGGAACCGCTCGGCCCATCGGCGTCGCACGTTTGCATCCGGAGAGGCGAGCCCCTGCAGTATGCAGCCGATGCCATCAGCCTGGGCGAGGTCCCCGTACGCCTCTCGGAAATGGGCGTCGGCGCAGAAGAGATTGAGCCCCTCCGCCATGTCGAGCCCGTTGCTGGCGCCGATGATGACAAGATCCGCCTCGGAAAGTGCCCTGCCTATGCGAACTGCTTTCGCCGTCTCCATGCGCTACCCCCCCCAGCGTCTTGCGCACGTCGGCGAGCACGCCGGCGATGTCGGCTCGAACGGCGAGTCCCCGGTCCTCGATCGCGCGGGGGAGAAACTGCGTCTTGTTGTTTACGGCGATGTAGCTGGCCTGCGGTAACTGCGCCGTGAGGGCCCAGAACGGCTCCTGGATAAACGCGGGCGTCATGCGGCCCACGCCCAGCTCGAGGAAAAGGGTCCTCTGCCGCGCGTGCGCGTCGAGCCAGTCGGACACCTTGCGGTACTGCTCCTCGTAGAGCTCGCCCTGCAGGAAGTTGCCGTAGCCGCGAACCCAAGGGAACGCCTCTGCCCCGCAGTGCGGGCAGCGTGGCACGAGTTCTGTCGGAACCTCTAGGCCGTCTCCCATGGCCTCTACCATACGAGAGACCGGCTCGATGGCGTCCCATACCTCGTCGGTACAGCAACGGGAGCACTGGAAGAAGCGGTGGTCGCCTTGGATCTCTGCCACCTTCTCCCAAGGGTAGATTTTCATGAACTGCGTGTCCTGGTTGGTAGTGAGAACGAAGAAGTCTTTCTCGGTAAGAATGGCGTCGAGATCTTTGTAGGGCCCGCGCAGCGGGGCGTTGAGCGTGGTGTCGAGGAAGGTGGCGAGGTATCCCCAGCGCGCCTCGGCGGTGGGCCAGCGGTAGGACGACCCTTCAAAAGCGCCCCTGAAACCGTAGCGCTCGGCGAATTTGCCGAAATGCCTGCGATAGGTCGCGTTATCCTCGTAGTAGAAGTCGCCGCCGCCCGCTGCGGAGAGCCCGGAGGCTCCGCCTACAAGCACGCAATCGGCTTCATCGATCATGCGGGCAAACGTTTCGATTTGCTGGTCGTAGGGCTCGGGCTCGCGGGCACTCAGCTCATAGGGCGTGCCGCCGGTGCGGTAGGCGGCCTGATGGGAAAACGATTGGTTGGTGAGTCCGATAACGAGCTGCTCGTATAGAGTCACTTGATACTCTCTTTCAATTACAATGAACAGGTGTCTATAAAAAGTATCAATGTTGATTTGCGTCAGAGCAATGAACAGTCTCGAGCTGCTGTCGATAAACGAGCGACTTCTGGATATTGTTGAGCGCTGCAATTGGAGGGGCAATGGAAACGGGGAAGATGGACCGTCGCCGACGCTATACGCTCTCGGTCATACGGGAGGCGTTCTTTGCGCTGCTGGCCGAGGTCGGCTTCGCGAAGATGACGGTGGCGGATATCTGCCGCTGCGCCGATATCAACCGCGGCACGTTCTATTTGCACTACGAGGACAAGTTCGCACTGCTCGACACACTTATCGACGAGGCCCTGGCGGCGGCGCCGCCGCTCGAGGGAACGGAGGCGGGCGCCCTTTGCCAGCGCCCGCCGGCAAACGACGACTATTATCTGCTCTACTCGGATGACGACGCGTACGCCCGGGTGGCGCAACGCGTCGTCGAGTGCGGCGCTGAGCAGATGGTTCCCTCGATCATGGAGGAGACCGGGCTTTCACGCGAGGACGCCTATCTGATCTTCGTCCACAACGTTCAGGGAAATCTCGCGGTCAACCGCCTGCTCGGTTGGAGGCGAGGGCCCGAGTTTGCCCACGCCCAGGAGCTGCTTAGCGCTTATTCCGAAGGGGGCATGCGGGCGGTATCCGCCCGCTATGATTCTCGTAGTTCATCTTGACCACGGGTTCATTTCAGGTAGCAGTGCAGCTATGAGCTGAGGATAAAGCGCCATCGTGTGCCACGCGCTCTCGACTTCTCGGCAGAAACGTGAGCCTTTGGTCAATGTATCTCAAGATTGAGCGTTGGCTCCGCTTTTGATTTGGTGGCATGACGGAGTGCGACGGCATGGCATTGTCGCATCGCTGTGCTGTCGCAGCGCCAGACGTCTTCGTGGCCGCCGTTCAACCCTCGTCGAGCTCCTTCAGTCGGGAGAGGCAGCGGTCCAGAAACCCGCTCCTGGCTTGCGCGGCAAGGAGTCCGTCGCAGAAGCGGTCGCCACGAACGCACCACGTGATGCATGCACGTATCAGATCAATGTCCCCATGGTCGATGTCGCAGCTGTCTATGCCTTCCGAGGTGTCGATGCCATGGCGTTCAAGCGTCTCGAAGTAGCTGGTGTCCGCGAACCCGTCCAGTTCATAGAAATCGTCGACGAAATCCTCGAGTCCGAGCGTCCCGCCCCCAAGCTCGACATTCATGTTTCTGTCCGCCAGCTTGCTAGCGTACTTGGTTAGTCTTTCGAACATGTTCGCTCTTTAGCTCAAAAGTCCGTTGTCGCCCAGGTAGTCCACGAAGGCATCGATGATCCGTGCCGTGCGAGTCGCGATGTCTATTTCGGTGAAGTCTCCCATGACTTGTGTCAGGCGCTTGAGTTCCGCGATCTTTGTTCCGGCTTTGCGCTTGCCATTGCCGTCGGTGTATCCCTCATAGTACTTGCGTTTATCGCAGAATCTGTAGTCGGCCGCGCGGATGTTTACACGCTTCTCGAGCAGCGCCTTGTTGCCCAGTGCCTCCAGGCTGGATTGGTCGACAAGCGGGTCTATCTCGTTGCGCTTCTTGGCATAGATGTGCTCAATTTCGAGCGTGGTGTCTAGGTCCATGAGCGGTTGATCTGTGTCTGCGTACGCCCACCAAGTGAGCATGGACTTTGTTACAGGCCTGCCGTTGGTGAACACGTAGGTTCGGAATCGCTCAGCAATATTTGCGCGATTGAAGTGGTGGTTAGGAAACTCCACTGGGCGGTGCTCCACGATGTTGATCATCTCGGGATACACTGGCGAACGCAGCGCGTTCACGCCGGGTCGTTCAATGGCGTAGGCGAAAATGAATGCCGTGATCTTGTTTAGAAAGCCGTAGAGTGCCTCGTCATCGAGGACACCTTTGCTGTCGCTGTTGGCAAGGAACCAGACGCTTAGCAGATAGGTCCACATGCCGTTGGGGGCGTAGTTCAGTACGAAGAGCCTGCGGAGCACGCGCTCGCTGAACCCTTCCTGCGCGTCGACGCGTTTCCAGAAGCCGAGCAGCGCCTCGAGATCGTCGAGTGTGGCGTCCTCCTTGAGCATGGCGTAACCATCGGCACCGAAGAAGTCGCGCAACGATGCGGTGGTCGTGTCGCGGATGCCTTTCTTTGCGCGGCGGTAGTACATGTAGCGCGTAAATAGCTCATCGGTTGGTGTCCGCGCATGGGCCGGAAGATAGCGTTCGCTCCCTCCTCGAGCGCCTTCCAGCGACGGATGAACTCGTCCTTGCGCCCCGTGTCGGAATAATGCTTGTAGAACTGGCTCTTGAAGATGTCGGCATCCGAGAGAGGCAACCCTCGGTCGTTTAGAGTTGAGAAGATGCGTAGCGCGGTGTCCTGCGACTCTGCTTCAATGGGCAACAGAATCACATTGTTGATGACGCGTGTGGCCATGTAGACGGTGTAGGTGGGCCACTCGCTCACCAGTTGCTCAATTTTCCTCTGGAAGAAAGCGAAGTTGTGGGCATAGGCGCTCTTCCAGCCATCGCCTACATTGCCCTCTCGTAAAATCTCGAGGAATTCATTTTTGTCGTTGTCCGATGCAACCTCGGAGTCGATCTTGAGGCGCTCCATGTCGGGCTCGTCGAACTCGTCGGTTTTCCATACACAACGGGCGATTGCCTCGCGCATCTTCACAGACTGCTTATCCTTCATGTTGGTGAACTTGTCGTAGAACGCGCGGAGCAGCAGCATGATGGTGGTGAGGCGCTGCTGGCCGTCAATGATCTCGAGTTGGCCAGAGAGGTTCTTAAAGGTGACGATGGGTCCTAGGAAGTATTCGTCGTTCTCGCTGTCGAAGCGCTCGTAGTCATCGCCCGGAAAAGCGAACGCGAACAGGTCATCCCACAGCGTTGCGCATTCATCCTCGCCCCAGGCGTAGGGCCTCTGGTAGTCGGGGATGAGGAAGTCCGATCGCTTATCGGTGAGAAGATCACGAATCGACCGCTGATCGATGTTGAGCTTGGACATGAGCTGTACCTTCCGCGCAGGAAACAATCAAGATGGCATGGATTATATCGCCGAAGTCGTCATTCGCTCTATTGCTGCGAGCTACTGAATCTAGCAACCTCTGGCCAACCCTTACGGTTTCATGTCGTGATCCATATCGGTGCCGATTAATGCCCGTGATGCTTCTGCTTGCACCTTCTTTGGAAAGCGCGAACGAGAGATGCGATCTACAGACGACTGAATAGCTCCATCCGTTTTGGTTACAACGAAATGTGTGCCGCGCGCCTGCGGCATGAAGGAGGGAGATTTCTATGAATATCGTTGTGTTGAGTGGCAGCCCGCGTAAGGGCGCCAATACCGACACTATGGTCGAGGCGTTTGCCGAGACCGCGCGCGAGGCCGGCCATACGGTCGAGGTCGTTCGCGTTGCCGGCAAGAAGATCGCCGGCTGCCTGGGATGCCAGTACTGCTTTACCCATGAGGGCGCCTGTGCGCAGAAGGACGACATGGCCGACGTGATCGAGTCGCTGAAAGGCGCCGATATGGTTGTCTTCGCTTCGCCCATCTACTGGTTTGATATCACTGCGCAGGAGAAGGCCGCCATCGACCGCCTGTACGCCTTCGGTGCTACGGGCTTTCCGTTCACCAAGACGGCCCTTTTGCTCGATAGCCACAGCGAGGGCGTCTATGATGCAGCGATCGCTATGTACAAGTCGACCTGCGCGTACTGCAAGTGGGAGGACCAGGGTATTGTCACCATCAGCGGTATGACCGAGCGCGACAGCATGGCATCGTCGCCCAAGTTGGAAGAGGTGCGAGAGCTCGCTCGCAAGCTCGCCTAATGACAAGAGGAACGCATGGCAATCAGCGTTGGCGGAAAGCCTACTTCCCTTACCAAGAGGATTGCTGATTGCCATGCGTTGATGCTTCCGCGGACAATTCCGGCGTGCTAAAACGCCTTCTCGTTCAAGAATTCCCTGAACGCGGGGATGTCAAAGCCAACGAGACCACGTCCACGTTCCCCGATAACGCCGTCTTCGAGGAGGCGGCGTTTATATTGACTTGCATAGTTGCTGGCGACGCCCATACGCTTGGCAATTTCTGAGACCCTGCTGGGGCCAGAATCTGGCAGCATTGCCAACAAAAATTCGATGTCTTTATCGGAAAGCTCTCGATAGGTCGTTTCGAGAATACGATCGCGCAGCTCCATGCGTGCGAGCAGGGAACCCTGCTGAACATCGGACGTACTGATTTGGGGCGAGTTCTTCGAAACATCCCAAGTGCGATATCCGACGAGCTGCATCATGTAGGGGAATCCGTTGACCGCCTTCACAGTATCCTCGAGCGCCTCTGGCGTGATTGAGCGGCCTCCGGCCTCAACGGTTTTGCGGAATGCGTTTGCAATTTCAACGTCAGTGATTCGTCCTAACTGATGATATTGGGAACGCCTGAGGAACGAGACGGAATCGTTGCGCAGCAACGCCGATACTTTGTAGGGCAGTCCTGCCATGAGTAGGGCAACTTTTCTACCTTCGCGTACAAAGTGCTGGTAAACAGAGGCAAATTGAAGCATTTCTTCTAGATCGACTGTGACTTCATCGATGGTGATGAGAAGTCCGATGTCATGTTTTTCGAGTTGTTTAAAGATGCCATTCATGCGTGTGCGCCAGTTGCCCTGGGCCTCTTGAGCATATGTCCAATCGATGCCCACTGGACCAATTTGAACGCCGTTTATGCGCGCATGAGGCTGTGAGAGGTAGCTATCTGCGGCTTCTTTGGTTCGCTCGATAATATCTTCGAGCATGCCTGGCATGGCGGAGACATTTGCTGCAATCCACGGTGGCCCCTTTGCAGGTTTTGCTAACTTTTGCAAGTTTTGCTAACGGCTTCACATGCCTTGTGACGTGGGATCGCAGGAGTGAAAACGGGGATTCCTATTATTCTGACTACGTTGCAGCGAGCGGGGCCCGGAGCGCGATGTTGCTGCGCTCCGGGCCCCACCGTTTTGAGAGCTTATGGCGGTTCTGCCGTCGTCCTAGTCAAACAGGCTCGGCATGTCGTTTTCCTTCATGAGGGCACCGGCAGAGGGCAGGCTCTGCGCGGTGAACTTCTCGGCAGAGACGCCGGCGCCAAGAATCTCCTCGGTTGTGCCGACGGTGGTGACCGAGCGGCCCTTCTTAGCCGTAAAGGCCTGGACGCCCTGCGTGTTGGTGGTCGTCTTGGTCTTGAGCAGCGACGTGTTGAAGTTCATCAAACGATAGTCGCTCGAGACCAGCGCGAGGTCGCGATCTTCCTTGAGCACCTGGGCATACAGCAGTTTGCTGCCGCCGTAGATGGCGTTCTTGAGGCGCTTGCGGTTGGTCTTGGTGACGTATCCAGAAAGCGCGACGCGCGCCACGCGGCCGTTCTCAAAGACGAACAACACGTCGGCCTTGTAGTCCTCGGGGTCGATGACCCAGATGACACTCTCGTCGGGTTCCATCTCAAGATCGGTCGGCAGGTACGAGCCCAGCTGGGCCGACTTGGTATCCTCAAACGCCGCAACCTTGCACTTGTACACCTGGCTCTTGTTGGTAAACACGAGCAGCTCGTGGGTGTTGGAGGACGGGAACTCGATAAAGGGCTTGTCGCCGTCCTTGTACTTGAGCGTGGTGGCCTTCTTAAGCACGCGGTCCGTCATCTTCTTAAGGTAGCCATCGCGCGAGAGCATGATGGTGACCGGGTACTCCTCGACTTCGGGCTCCAGGCTTACCTCGATGACCTCGTGGGGCTCGATCCTGCCCGTGCGACGCGGCATCACATATTTCTTGTTGACCGCAGCCAGCTCGTCGCTGATGACCTTCTTGATGTTCTCCTCGCTGGAGAGGATCTCCTCAAGCTCGGCAATCTCGCCCTCAAGCTTGGCAATGTCCTTGGTGCGGTTGAGGATGTACTCCTCGTTGATGTTGCGGAGCTTAAGCTCGGCAACAAACTCGGCCTGGGTCTCGTCGATGTCGAAACCCTTCATAAGGTTGGGCACGACCTCGGCTTCGAGCTTGGTGCCGCGGATGATGGCGATGGCTTTGTCGATGTCGAGCAAGATCGCTTCGAGGCCGTGCAGCAGGTGCAGACGCTCGGACTTTTTGCCCAGGTCAAAGTTAATGCGGCGACGGGTGGATTCAATACGCCACTTGACCCACTCGTGCAGAATCTGGCGCACGCCCATAACGCGAGGGTAACCATCGACGAGCACGTTGAAGTTGCACGAGAACGAATCCTGCAGCGTGGTCGAGCGATAGAGCTTGGCCATGAGCTTGTCGGGGTCGACACCGCGCTTAAGATCGATGGCGATGCGCAGGCCCGAGAGGTCGGTTTCATCGCGGATGTCGGCAATCTCCTTGACCTTGCCCTCCTTGGAGAGCTTGACGATGCGCTCGATGATGACATCGGTCTTGGTGGTGTAGGGGATCTCGTAGACCTCGATGATGCGCTCTTCGGGAATCCAGCGCCAGCGGGAGCGGATCTGGAAGCTGCCAAGGCCGGTCTCGATGATCTTCTCCATCTCCTCGCGGCGGTAGATGATCTCGCCGCCGGTCGAGAAGTCGGGCATGGGCATGTACTCAAGCAGATCGCAGTCGGGATCTTTGAGGTAGTGCATCGTTGCGGTACAGACCTCGTTGAGGTTGAAACCGCAGATGTCGGACGCCATGGCGACGCCGATGCCCTTGTTGGCCGAGACGAGGATATTGGGGAACGTGGTGGGCAGCAGGCGCGGCTCCTTCATGGCGCCGTCGTAGCTGTCGACGAAGTCGACCGGGTCCTTGTCGATGTCCTTGAAGATCTCGGCGCTGATGGGGGAGAGCTTGGCCTCGGTATAACGCGAGGCGGCGTAGCTCAGGTCCCCCGAATAGTACTTGCCAAAGTTGCCCTTCGACTCTACGAAGGGGGCAAGCAGTGCCTCGTTGCCGGTGGCTAGGCGCACCATCGTCTCGTAGATCGCGGCATCGCCGTGTGGGTTGAGCTTCATGGTCTGGCCCACGATGTTAGCGCTCTTCTGGCGCTCGCCCTTGAGCAGACCCATCTTGTACATGGTGTAGAGCAGCTTGCGGTGCGAGGGCTTAAAGCCGTCGATCTCGGGGAATGCACGCGAGACGTTGACGCTCATGGCGTAGGGCATGTAGTTGACCTCGAGCGTCTGCGTGATCGGCTGGTCGGTGACCTCGGAGTGCAGGCCGATGACGTTCTCGGCGTTGACCTGCTTTTTCTTTGGCTGGTTCTTCGTCTTCTTCTTTGCCACGATTTCCTCTTGAACTTCTTATAGGCCGTCGTTATCGATTTGCTGCTACTGCAGGTCCAACTGGTCCAGGTATTCCTTGCCGTGCTCGGAGATGTGGCGCTTACGGCCCGCCTCGTCGTTGCCCAGCAACAGGTTGAACATGGTCTCCATCTTGGTGACGTCCTCGGGCTCCACCTTGATCAGACGACGCGTCTCGGGGTTCATGGTGGTGAGCCACATCATGTCCGGATCGTTCTCACCAAGACCCTTGGAGCGGTTGATGGAGCACTTCTGGTCGCCGATTTCTTTGAGGATGCCGTTCTTCTCGAGCTCGGTGTAGGCAAAGTAGGTCTTTTCTTTGCAGTTGATCTCGTAGAGCGGCGACTCGGCGATATACACGTAACCCTCGTCGATAAGCGTGGGCACCAGGCGATAGAGCATGGTGAGCACGAGCGTGCGGATGTGATAACCGTCGACGTCGGCGTCCGTACAGATGATGACCTTGTTCCAATTGAGGTTGTCCAGGTCAAAGGCGCCGAGGTTCTTGATGCGCTTGTCCTTGATCTCCACGCCGCAGCCCAGCACGCGCATGAGGTCCATGATGATGTCGGACTTAAAGATGCGCGGGTAGTCCTCTTTCAGGCAGTTGAGGATTTTACCGCGGACGGGCATAACGCCCTGGAACTCGGCATCGCGCGACGTGCGAATGGCACCTGCTGCCGAGTCGCCCTCTACGATGTAGATCTCGCGGCGGCTCTTGTCCTTGGAGCGGCAGTCGATGAACTTCTGCACGCGGTTGGCCATGTCGGTCTTCTGCTGCAGGTTGGTTTTGATGCTCTGGCGTGTCTTCTCGGCATTCTCGCGCGAGCGCTTGTTGATGAGCACCTGCTCCATGATCTTGTTGGCGGCGTCTTTGTTCTCGATCAGGTAGGTCGAGAGACGCTCCTTAAAGAATGCCGTCATGGCCTGCTGGATAAAGCGGTTATTGATGGCCTTCTTGGTCTGGTTCTCGTAGGACGTTTGGGTGGAGAAGCAGTTAGTCACCAGAACCAGGCAGTCCTGGACGTCCTGCCATTTGATGCTGCTCTCGTTTTTGTTGTACTTGCCCTGTTGCTTAATGTAGGAATCGATGGCGCTGGTCAGAGCGCTGCGGGCAGCCTTCTCGGGCGAGCCGCCGTTCTCGAGCCACGATGAGTTGTGGTAGTACTCCTGCATCGTGAAGGTGCGCGAGAAGCACATGCATGCGGTGATTTTAACGTTGTAGTCGGGCAGGTCCTCGCGGTCGCGACCGCGACGGTCGGCCTCGATAAAGAAGGGCTCGGTGAGGTAGTCGGTACCGACCTTTTCGAGCACGTAGTCCTCGATACCCTTGGGATAGCAAAAGTCTTCTTCGGAAAACTCGCCATCGTCGCCCTCAATGCGCAGACGGAAGGTCACGTTGGCGTTAACTACGGCCTGGCGGCGCATGGTCTCGCGATACCAATCGTGGGGGATGCTGATGGAGGTAAAGACCTCAAGGTCGGGACGCCACTTGATGGTGGTGCCGGTGCGGTTCTCGTCGCTGGGTTCGATTTCGAGTGCCTTCTTCTTGGCGCCGACGACCTTGCCCTTCTTAAAGTGCAGGGAGTACTTGTTGCCGTCGCGCCAGACCGTGACGTCCATGTACTCGGAAGCGTACTGGGTCGCGCAGGAGCCTAGGCCGTTGGTACCGAGCGAGAAGTCGTAGTCGCCGCCCTGGTTGTTGTTATACTTGCCGCCGGCGTAGAGCTCGCAGAAGACGAGCTCCCAGTTAAAGCGCTTCTCGGAAGGGTTCCAGTCGAGCGGGCAGCCACGGCCATTGTCCTCTACCTGGATAGAGCCATCGCGAAAGGCGGTAAGGGTGATGAGCTTGCCGTAACCCTGGCGCGCCTCGTCAACGGCGTTGGACAGGATCTCGAAGGCGGCATGCGCGCAACCGTCGAGTCCGTCCGAGCCAAAGATAACGGCGGGGCGCAGGCGTACGCGTTCCTCGTCCTTGAGTTGGCGGATACTGTCGTTACCATAGTTTGCGGTGTTTTTTGCCATACTCGCTCTCTCGGTGCTCCTTTGCTGCGTTTAAGTCATATAGATAGTCAAGGTAGCATAGCCCAGTCCGTGGGCGATCCCAACCAACACGAAATCCATCGAACAATCGTTCGGAATTTGGTGGAACAGCGTTTACTCGGACAAAACCGAGTCGGTTCTGTCCGAGTAAGTTTGAAGACGGCCGAATGTGTCTTGCTGCGTTTGCGGTTGGATACGTTGTCGAAGACGTGTCGTGCGGATTGTTGGCGAAAAGACGCCGTGCCAAGCTCGAGGCAGAACTCGACTCCTCTGACGACATCTAATGCGTAATGGGCTGGCTCTGGGTATCCAAAACCAGCCCATTTTGATGTTCGATGAGCCGAGTCAGCGTCTCTCGCAAAAGTAACTAGGAGCTAGCGAGGCCTATCCGAATTGACCTTATTGGTGGTGTCGGTTTCGAGCGCCGTGCGGCGGGCGCTGTAGGCGACAAGGCCGGCACCAGCTGCGGCGAGTGCTGCAGCGGCTGCCATGAGGGGAGCGTTGACATCGCTCGTGCCCGCAAGCACGCCCGCTTTTCCGGAACGCTTGTTATTGCCGTGGTCCTTGCCACTGCCGGAGCTGCTTCCGCCGGAGCCGCCGCCCTCGTCAGTACCGCCGCCGCTCGAGCCGCCATCGCCGTCTGCTGTCATCGGGGCGTCGTGAAGTCCTGTCGTATCCGCGCTGCCGCATACGCCGACCTGAACTTCTGAGCGCTCGCATGCCGCGTCGGGCACATGAAGCTCGTGCAGTACGGCACGCAGCGCCGAGTTTGCGCCCGGTCGAATTTCCTCGAGCGTCACGGGATCGAGCGCCACCAGATTACGCGCCTTCGCATACAGCGTTATGCGTTTGCCCACTTCGTCGCTCCAACTCTCGGGGATGGCGAAGCTCATGCGGAACTGTGCCGTGCAACCCGGTGCCAGCACGGCGTTGCCATTGTCGGCAACCAGCGGGTGCGTCGCAAAACGTGCGCCCAGCGTCTCGAGCGCGTACTTCACGTGTGCCATGTCGTTGGCCGAAGCATCCTCGGCGAGCTCCGGATCGTAGATCGATGCCATTCGTGCATTCGCTCCGAACCCGATGGATGCACTGGAGAACGGCTGGCTGGAGCCCTCTCGGTACAGATCGATCGTGCCGGCGGTCAGCAAGGTGTTGCCGTCGTTTCGCACCGTGGCCATAAAGGATTCACCTGCTGCTCCGGGCACCACCGCACCCGAGGTAGCGACCGCGCCCGTCGGAGTGGCACACGCCACCAAGGGCACTTCGATGCCGTGCAGCTCTGCCTCGCTCTTCTCCGCGCTCACAATGTGTGTGGCGAGCGCGGAGAGCATGCCTCCCGACGTCAAAGATGTCGTTATCTGATCGACGGGATGGTCCAGCTCGCACATCACGAACGGCTCCGTGAACAGATCGCCTGCCAAGGTGCTGGCGAAGATGCGGAAGTGCTTGCCCATCACTGCTACCGGGTTGCCTTCTTCGTCGTAGGTTTGTCCCACCTTGCCATCGGTGTTCTCTACATAGAGCACACACCTGCCGTTGTTGCTTACGCTAAACGATGCCGGGCCACAGCCTGCGGCACCCACGGGCTGCGTTGCAAATGCCGATGCGCCTCGCGTCCAAGTAATATGCTGCAGTTGCTCGTTGACGGTTGCCAAAAAGCCCGTGTGCTGCGGCCACGGCACCGCGTGGGGTACTGTGGCATCTGGCGACATAACGCCCCAACCCGCGATGGACTGGCCGATCACGGCGTACGACGCGCAGCCACAACCGTCTGTGGTCTCGTATGCAACGGGCACCACCATTTTGCCGTTGATATTCTCGGGCGCACCCAGCTCGATGCTCGACGGTGCTTGCGGAAAGCGGAGAACTTGACGGAACGTCAGGCTATCGCCCGAAACGTCCGACCACAGGGTAAAGCACTCCAGCGCAACCTCAGCCTCGCTGCCGAGCGCCTTTTCTGCGGTGGTTCCGCGGCGGTGGAGGTAGGCACCCGACAGGCGCCCGTCGACCAGCGTCTTGCCCACCGTGATACGCGGGCACTGCAGGCAATGGCAGCCATCCTCTTGCAGGCGGCCGCGCGAGATGCTGCGCCATGACGTATGCGACACCACGCGAACTCCGCCGTTGCTTATGCGCAGGCGCACAACGGACAGTATGCCGGATGTGCTCGCCGCATCGAAAAGGGTGTTGTCGCCGTCGGGGCGCTCGCCCGAGACCAGCAGCACGTAGGCGTCCTGGTTTCCTCTTCCGTCCGTGTATTCCACCACGTCGAAGTCGTAATCGTATATGCCGTCGCGCTCCACGTCGCCCTCGCCAAACCCAAGGGGAAAGTCCACGGGCGCGGGAGCGGACCACGTACCGTTTGCCTTTGTGTGCACCACCAGGCGCGAGCGGCCATTGTCGCCGTAGCGCACCGAGGCGATACGGAACAGGCATTCTGCGCCGGCAATCATTGCCAGCTTCATGTGAGCTTCGCTGAGCACGCCAGTAAACAGCACGTTGTCGCTCGAGGGTTTGATGCCGCCACGCTCGTCCTCCGATACACCAACAGAATTGGCGTAGGGGTCCGCAACAGCGTTCGTCGCCTGCCCGATATAGGTGTATTCGTACATCGACGCGGCGTTTTCGCCGTTCCCTATCAGTGCATGGACGAAATGCTCGATCTGTCCCGTGTCGTCGCTTTCTGCATCTGCCTCGAGCTCAATGCGCGTGACCGCTTGATCCCAATCGCGCACGACAGGCGCGACGTTTACGGCAGTGGCCTTAACCTCGGCGCGTGCGAGCAGCTCGGCGTTGGTGACGATGGTGGCCGATGCGATAAATTGCGGCACGCCGCCCGCCTCGATGTTGCCGGGCGTGCCGAAGCAGGCATCCAACGTGTAAGGCGTATCTCCACCCAATGCGAGCTCAGAGCGCTGGAGCACATACTGGTTGCCATTGTTCACCGACATATTCCACGAATCGAGGAGTGTGGGCCACGACCCCGACCAAGCCTTGGTGGTCCACTTGAACATTACGAATTGGAGTATCACATCGACATCGACGTCAGCACCTACGCGCAGTCGCGGAAGCTGGTGTCCATCTGCCTTCTCGTACCCAATGAACAGCGTGAGGGATGCGGCGCCGCGCACGGCAGACGAAGCGACGCCTGCAACGCCGGCGCCAAAGGTGACGGCAAGCCCGATCTGGATGGTGAACGAGCCCGAGGTGTTTGAATAGTCGAGCGAAATGTTTTTAAAAAACGCCGCGCCGCTGCCGTGTGTGTGGGCGCCCACGGCGAGCGCCAGTTTTGCCAGCACCCAGGGGTTGACGTTTAGGAAAAACGGCACCGGTCCTAGGGTAAACTGCTCGGTCCAATTGAGGTCGGTTCTTACCTGGAAGAGTGCCTTAATATTGCCGTATGCGGGGTCGTTGTTGCTGCCCCAGGTTTTGCCCACCCAATCGTAGGCGAGCGAGCCGTACAGCTGTGTGGCGATATCCATCGTGAACAGCGGCGTGCAATGGTGGCGAAGGAGCTTAGTGTTTCTTGGATCGGTGCCCGAACCGGCACTCATGCTTTTGTACTGATTCCACTTCCCCTCCATCTCGTCGAGGTAGCGGTTTGCCTGCTTGGCGCCCGACTCGCGCGGCGATTTCTTCCAGTACTCTGGATCCGGATTGCCTGAATCGTTCATGTAGCCGACCGGTTTGTATCCTCCGCCAAACAGCACGTACCCGGCAAAAGAGAAATCGAACAAAATGGGGAACGAGGGCATCCAGCACGTGAACTTATTGCCGCCGATGCCGGGAAACGCCGCGGGGAAATCAAACGGAGTGATCTCTTGATCCATGGTGGTGGGGATGATGGTCGTTGAGCCCGATTCTGCCTTTGAGGCCGGTGCGGTGGCAACGGCCATGGGGGAGGAGAGCGTGTAGGTTTTGCCCTGGTAGTCGAGCACAAAGCGCAGCTTGCATCCTTCCTCCAGAAGGCCCGAAGCTGCATCGAGGAACTTGTCTTCGAGTGTGAACGTCGCCAGATTATCCGAACCCGATGCACTGGCCTTGACTTGGCCAATTTGCGTGACGGTTTCGGATGAGCTACCCGCAGCGGGCATTACCTTGTTGATGTGCAGCGTTGCCTGTCCACCCTGTGGCAGATGCGCCTGCACGGTAAAGGCGTGCGTGTCGGGTTGGTCGTTTCCGGCGTCGTCCTTCGGCAGTGCCATAAACGTGGCGTCGGCGTACTGGATGTCCCATTCGTCGAACGTGAGCTGTCGAAAGTACGGCTCGCCATCGGAGAGCGGACGTGTGGGTGCGGTAATGGCGGTGCCGCCTTGGACACGCGAGAGGGGAATCTCGACATCGCGGTAGCCCGCCATGCTAATGGAGATGCTGCCGTTAAAGTCGTACGCGTCGAGAAGCGTCGCCTCGTCCACGTAGCCTTCCGAAAGCGGCGCGACCTCAAAGATGGCTGTGCCTTCGTCATCGGTAGTGGCGGTGAGCTGCTTGCCTACGGCATAGCGCGATGTGAGCGTGACCTGGGCCCCCGTGATGGGCGTATTCTTGTTGGCGACGTCGACCACGACCACACCGAACATGGTGCGCGAGAGAACGAGCACCCTGAAAGGGTCTTTTTCGTCGGCATAGGCTTCGGTGGGCGCGAACGGCAATATGAAGGCGTTTGCGCTTCCCGGCACGCGCGGCAACATAATGCTCGCCAGCGAGGACGCTCCGGCAACAAGTAACGAACGGCGATCAAGCATCTTTGGCTCCCATCCCGCAGGTATCGGTGGAAATAATCCAATTTTGCGAGAGGGCGCTACGTGGCGGTAGTGCCGTTCGATGGCCAAAATGTCCAATTTGAGCGTGCGAAAGCGCCAGGACCCCGGAGCGCTTTCGATACGACGGGCAGTCTGCCGCTAACGCAACATATGCGCGACCAGCTCGGCGCGAGTTCCGATACCAAGTTTGGCATACACTCCTGATAGGCGGTTTTTAACGGTGCCCGGCGAAACTTCCATGTGGCGTGCGATTTCGGCGTTGGTCCATCCGCGGCAGGCGAGCATGGCCATGGTGAACTCCGTGGTCGTTAAATCGTCGGCCACGTCCTCGCCTGAATCGGGGTTGTGGATGCGCCGCCAGCCGTAGCTGAATCGATACGTAATCTCGATGATACGTGCGAAATCGTCTGGGTATTGCGATTTTAGGCATGCCTCGATGAGCCCCTGCAAAAGGCCGTGGTGCTCACCAATGAGCTCGATAAGGCCGTCGGGGCGCGCAATGTTCCAAGCGGCTCCGAAGTGTGCCTTTGCGGCGTCGATGTCCTTGAGGCTCATGCATGCCATGGAAGCTGCCAGGTGCAGGAACAGTTCCGAGATGGGATAGCTTCCCTGTTTCATGATCAGGGCATTTTCCGCCATGCCCAGGCTGCGGCCGTATTCGCCGCGCAGATACAAGGCGTGCGCCATCACGTAGCTGGCGAACAGGCGCAGACCTTCGGGCAGATGCGCCGCTAGTGGATAAAACTCTTCGGCAGAATACGGGGAAGGCAAGTGCAACAGGACGCTCGCGGCGGAGGCGAACAGGATATGCGTGGCGTGGACGGCGGGCGATTCCTCGTCAGTTGGCGTATCGAGGATGCCCGCAAGGCACCGGCGGGCATCGGCGATACGGTTGAGCGACAGACTGGCATATCCGCAGATAAGGCATGCGGAATAGCGCAGTGCGGGGTCGGTGGCGTCAAGATAAGGGCGCGCCGTCTTGGCAGCGAGGGTGGCCTGTCCGCGAAAGTACAGCGCTTCTGCCGTGGCAATGGCGCGCGAATCGGGGTCGGAAATGCCTGCAACCGCAGCGTCAATCTGCCCCGGCACAAAGGCGGTGCACATCAACGGCATGGGAATGCGCGGGTAGCCATCGCAGTCCATCTTCCATCTCCCATCAGGTGGCAACAATGCAGCAATTGTACTCCTGTTGCTCGGTGCTGGAATTTGTGGGTATCGCCTACGATTATGCCGAACGTATAAAGGAAGACTAGCGGCTCTCTTGAACCCGAGGTCGAAGGGGGCGTTGTACAAGGCATATGGGGCCGAGTGGAAGTGGATCAAAAGAGCGTTACTTGACGTTTCATGCATAATGCCAACCGCCCCGCGACATCACGTTCGCAGCGCGCAGGGGCCGGAGAATCTTCGCGATGAGAGTTGACGTCTAATACCTTGCATCGTATAGTGTGTATAGCATAGTATATGACGAGAGGAGGTGTGCGGATGGAGGCCCAGATGAAGCGCGGCTTCCTGGAGGCCTGCGTGCTCGCGGCCGTCTCCGGCGAGGAGTCCTACGGCTACCAGATCGTGAAGGACGTGCCGGCGAGCATGGGGCTCACGGAGTCGACGCTCTACCCGCTGCTCAAGCGCCTGGAGAAGGCCGGGTGCATCACGGCGCGCTCTGCCGAGCACAACGGGCGGCTGCGCCGGTACTACCGCATCACGGACGATGGGCGTGCGCGCATCGAGGAGTTCCTGGCCGAGTGGCCGTCCGTACGGGAGATTTACGCATACGTTGAGGGGGCGCACCATGACGCGCGATGAGTTTCTGGGCCGGTTGGGCGAGCTGCTTGCCTGCCTGCCGGCCGAGCAGGTGGAGGAGACCAAGGCGTTCTATGTGGAGGCCATCGCCGACCGCATGGAGGACGGTATGAGCGAGGAGGAGGCCGTGGCCGCCATGGGCACGCCCGGCGAGGTGGCGGAGGCCACGCTCGACGACCTGCCCGCCGTGCCGCGCGCGATCGCGAGGACGCGCCAGCGCAGCACCGCGCTGCTGTGGGTGCTGACCATCGTGGGCTCCCCGGTGTGGGTGCCTCTGCTCGCCGCCTTCGCCGCCGTGGCCGTAACGGTCTATATCTGCATCTGGGTGCTGGCGCTCTGCGTGTGGATCGTCGCGGCGGCACTCGGGGGCGTGGGCGTAGTTGAGCTCCTGTTTGCCGTAAGCGGCGTCACCATCGGCCACTTCCCGTACGCCCTCGCCTCGGCGGGCGTGGGGCTCGGCCTCGTCGGCGTGGCGCTCTTCGTTGGTGCTGGCGCTTGGGCCGCCTCAAAACAAATTGCGCGCCTCTCGGCGCTCTGGGCGAGGAAGGCCGCCTCGCCCTTCTGGAAGGGCAAGGGCGAGAAGGGCGGGACTGCCGCGCATCTCGCGGCGTAGAAAGGAGTGAGTACCATGACCAGCGCGAAGAAGGTCTACCTCGCCGTGGCGGGAGGGCTCGTCGCTGCGGGCGTCGTCCTCGCGGGTATCGGCTTTATCGCCTCGGGCTTCGACCCGGCCGTGTTCACGACCCAGATAGACATGCGCGATGACACCATCGTGCTCGGCGGCGTCGAGGTGGACGACCCGACGGGCCTCCCCCTCATCGAGCAGCTCGCCGGAATCGGCGAGGTCGACACCTCCGGCATCACCGCGTCCGAGTCTCCTGCTGCCCCGGAGGCGCCCACCGCTCCCTAAGCATAGCGTGCCCGGACGCCCCGTCCGTCGGGCTGTGCAAGCCTGTGGAACCCGGACCTCAACCCCAACCCAACCGGCCTCGAGCCTGCGTCGATTCGCTCCCCGTCCCGCGCGGGGGCCCATGACGCATACCAAAAATCCATCCGAGGAGAAAGGAACGCAATGACGACAGCCATGCCCCTCCGCCTTCACGGGGTCACGAAGGCGTACCGCGGGAGGACCGTCCTCGGCCCCATCGACCTCGCCCTCGAGGCGGGGCGCGTCTACGGGCTCATCGGCGAAAACGGCGCCGGGAAGTCAACGCTCATCTGTATCGTCACTGGCACCGCCAGCCCCAGCTCGGGCTCGGTTGAGCTGTTCGGCGAGCGCGGCGGGCGCGGGCTTGCCGCCGCCCGGAGGCGTATGGGCTACATGCCCGACGAGAGCTCGGCCTACCCGGGGCTCTCTGCGCGGGAGAATGGATTTGCAACGGTTGCTTAAACATTTTTTACAGGGACAGCCCTGCGTTCCTGAACTCAACTGGGCTCATGTAGACCAGTGTCGAAGGGGCAGTCGCCCCAGTCCGCGTACCAGACCTGTGTGCCGCCGAGGGAATACTTCCTCCAGTAGGGCCAGTGCGGGACGTCCATCCTCTCTTCCTTTCGGGGCGTCAGGCGCCGGGCCCAAGGCCGCACCTGCGCCCCAGCTCCGCCACGAGGGCGTCGTTGTCTCTGACCGAGACGATGGCGTCGCCGTCGTAGGGCGCCTCGATGTAGACGCGGTCGAGCGAGTTGGCCGTCCCCGCCCAGAGCGTCCTGGTGCGCCGGACGCCCCGCACGTGGGCGTAGGGTATCACCGAACGCGTCCCAGCGTACACGACGACGAGGCGGTCGCCGTAGAGCTCGAGGCGATTGCTGCGGACGGGAAGGGCAGCCAGGGCCACGAGGGCCGGGATGGGCAGCAGCGCGAGCCAGCCCCATAGGAGCGCGGGACTCGAGCTCAGGAAACACGCGATACACGCCGCGGATAAACCGCCCGCCACAATCACCATGGCCGCTATGAACCACGGGTCTGTCCTGCCGGGGAACACCCGCTCCGGCCGCTCGCCCTTCTCACCCATTACGGCCCTTCCGTCTCTTGCACCCCTCCCGGAACTGTCCGCATCAGTATAGCCAATGCTTTTTCTGATTTGTTGAGAAGCCGGCATTTGGGGGCATTTTGGATAGCGAACAGTTCAAACAAGAAGCTGAGAAAATAGAGCAAAGCCTGAGTGCCTTGAGAGTCGCCGAGCGCAATGCAGTGATTCCCTTTATGAACGGCGACTTTACCCAATGGGATCTATATCTGGCATCCTCCTCTGAGTATGCGATGAGACTGATAAACGGATTCATCTCCATGCTCGGGTCGAGGAATCTTGCTTGCGTCGCCCAGCTTCTCCGCGCACAGATTGGAGTCTGCCTGCGGACATTCGCGTTATTCGCCGCCGAAGACCGGGATGACTTTCTCCCAAAAGGCTGCCAAGTACCATGGCGTGAGCGATGGGGTAGTCATCATTCAGCGTGGATACATCCGGATGCGCATAGATCCAGGCGATTCCAACGTTCTCGTATTTCCCGTGCAGGTAATCGAAGAGGGCAAGCGACACCATACAGTTGCCGCCGACGGTCACGACTCTGTCGGGGTTTTCTGCCGTAAGCTTCCTCTGCGCATCCTGAATCCCCGCCAGGACTTCGTCCTCGGCATAGATGCGAACTGCCTCCCATTTCTCATGTCCAAGTTTTGGGACGCGTTTCACAATGCCGAGTGGGACCCCTGGACAGTCGGATCACGTGGTGGCCCCCTTTGAGAGGCTTGCGAGCATGGTGGTCCCGTTCTCGGAACTTGTTTCAACCTCTACCGTGCCACCGTGAAGCGTTGCAATCTCCCAAACGAGCGCTAGTCCGAGTCCTGCGCCGCCGTATGCCCTGCTGCGGGATTTATCCAGGCGAAAGAACGGTTGGAAGATGCTCTCACGGTACTGCTTGGGTATTCCCGGGCCCTCATCTTTGACTCGCAGGAGCACGTGGTTGTCGCTGTCGCTGATGGAGACGTTGACAGTCGAGTCGGGGCGGCTGTAACGGATGGCGTTTTCGGCCAAGTTAAACACCAGCCGATAGAGGAGCGCATCGTTCCCGATTACTAAAGCGTCTCCAGCACAATTGAGGGCTATGCCCTTATTCTCGGCAAGTGGCGCAAGGTCGGTGAGGACCTCTTCGGACAAGGGACCAAGCTCCACATCGTCCTCGCAAGGAACGCTGCGGAGCTCGCTCATCTCGAGCAATACCTTGGCCATTCGAGACATGCGCTCGGTTTGTTCTTGTAGCAGGCCGAGCAGCTCGGCCGTTTCGGGTTGCAAACCGGGGTGCTCGGAGATGAATAGTTCAATCTGTGCTTGCATAAGGGCGAGCGGGGTGCGCAGCTCGTGTGCGGCGTTGCCGGTAAACTGACGCTGTGCAGAGAACCCTTCGCCAAGACGGGCGATCATGTCGTTGAAAGAGGCGCTGCATCGTTGTAACTCGGTGGGTACATCTTCGCTGAGTCTGATTTCGCTTAGGTTGTCAGGCTGCACACGCTCAACCTGTGCAGCAAAATCGTGCAGCGGTTTGAGTGCACGGCCGCTCACAAAGTATGTCAGCACGCCGCCAAGGAGTGTGACTCCGGCCGTGATGCACCAGGTTGTCGTGCCAAAAGACTCCTGTGCGTCGTTTACGACGATCGTGACCTTGTCATCGGGGGTCGCTTTCGTTGGGTCGAACGCCTGGGGCGAATTTTCGCCGGTTGCGTTAAAGGCCGAGATGTTACTGCCGATGGCATCCATGTAGCGCATGCCCGTATAGCCGACCAGGCAGTTCGTCAGCACGCATGCCGCACACGTGAGCAGTGCCGTCGTAATCGTTATGCGCCATTGCAGCGAAAGCCTTTTCATTCGCTATCCTCCATAACGTAGCCCTCTCCAATCCGATTGCGAATCGGGTCGTATCCCAAAGCGCTGCGTAGCTTTTTGCGGAGTGACGAGATGTGAACGCGGGTCGCGTTGCTAAAGCTGTTCACGCTGCTATCCCAAACGTGCTCTATAAGCTCCTCTTGACTTACCGGACGCCCTTGATTAAGCATCAGGTATTCCAAGATTCCCGTTTCCTTGCGCGTAAGAGATAAAGCCTCGCTGTTCACGGAGGCGATGCGCGCCTTGGTGTCAAAGCGGAGCTTTCCGCAGGTTAAAACTATGTCGCTTTGTGTAAAGCGTCTGAGGGTAAGGCTGCGGATCCTTGCCGCAAGCTCGTCCAGATGGAACGGCTTGGTGAGGTAATCGTTGGCGCCGGCATCGAGTCCGGCGACTTTATCGGATACTTCGCCACGTGCGGACAGAATCAGTACCTTAGTCTCGCAGTCAGTTTTCCTAAGTTTCCTGAGCACGGTCATGCCGTCGATGCGGGGAAGGTTGAGGTCGAGTACCACGAGGTCGAAGGCCTCAACGTCCAGTAGGTCGAGCGCCTCCTGTCCGTCGTGACAGCAGTCGACGCTGTACGCCAAGTTTCGCAAGCTGCGCGCGATTGCGTCACACAGCGCCCGCTCGTCCTCGACGATCAAAATACGCATAACAGTCTCCTTGCACATTTCAAATCGCGCTTAACACGGATTTTATAGTCGATATGGTCCAATGGTCGCGTAACGAAAGGAGTGGTCGTGTTGTTCAAAGCGGTAAAACCCGTGGTACAGGTCGCTTTGTTGATCGTCGGAATTGCCATGGTGTGCTTTGGCGTTATGCGTGGCGAGGCGGATGCCGTGCTGGCCAAAGCGATTAGGCTGTGCTTGGAGTGTATCGGAATTGGATAAAAGAGAAAACACTGCGTCGCATGTTTTGGCCCGATTTCGCGGATTCATTCAGGCGGCGGCGACGCTGGTCACCAATATTCACCTGCCAAACTTTGCCAAAGGAAGTATCTATCAGGGCGCGGGAAAAACAGTCTGCGTACCTGGACTTAACTGCTATTCGTGCCCCGCGGCATCGGGTGCGTGCCCCATCGGGTCGTTCCAGTCGGTGGTAGGTTCATCCAAGTTCAACTTTTCTTACTATGTTACCGGTACGCTCATTTTGCTCGGCGTGCTGCTGGGACGCTTTGTATGCGGCTTTCTGTGCCCGTTTGGCTGGCTGCAGGAGCTGCTTCATAAGATTCCCGGCAAAAAGTTCTCCACGAAAAAGCTCAAGCCGCTCACGTACATCAAGTACGTCGTGCTGCTGTTTGCCGTGGTGCTGCTGCCCGTCTTGGTGGTTAACGACGTGGGCATGGGCGACCCGTTCTTTTGCAAGTACATCTGTCCACAGGGTGTGCTCGAGGGCGCCATTCCGCTGGCCATTGCAAATGCCGGCATTCGATCTGCGTTGGGACATCTCTTTACTTGGAAACTTGCCGTTCTCATTGCCGTGGTAGTGCTGAGCGTTTTGTTCTATCGCCCCTTCTGCAAATGGATTTGCCCACTCGGCGCATTCTATGCGCTCATGAATAGGGTGTCCCTACTGGGGATTCGGGTTGACGCATGCAAATGTGTCTCGTGCGGCAAGTGCTCAAAGGTTTGTCAGATGGACGTTGATGTGGTCCGCGCGCCCAATCATGCCGAATGTATCCGGTGCGGAAAGTGCATCGGGGCCTGTCCTGTCGATGCCATCAGCTATCGCTATGGCCTGGATGTGTCGGCGGAAAAGCTTCCCTTGACCGCCGAAAAAAAGTAAACAAGCTTCGACAAAACGGAGGAATGACTATGAAGCTTTCTAAGATTGCGGCCCTGTTTATGGTGCCGGTATTGGCCTTGTGCCTTGTGGCATGTTCGGCGCCCGGTGGCAATGCGAGCGAATCTGCGGGCTCCGATCCTAAGATCGCAGAACTCACTGCGCAGAAGCCGACCAATGCCGACGAGGCCGCCGAGCTGTATGCGAAGCTCATGCAGAAGGAGAACGAGATCTTTTCGAGTGATAACGCGCTGTGGGAAAAGGTATTCAATGCGGCAAATAAAGACTCGACAATGATTGAGGACGGCAGCAATTACGGCGATTTCCTGCTCAAGACCATCGACGGCGCCAAGGATGAGTTTACGGCGGATGAGCTCAAGACGCTCAAGGCCGGTGCGCAGCAGATCAAGGAAATCGAGGACAAGCTCGAGAGCTTGGAGAAGGAGTTCCCCGGCTGTGGAAGCACGCCGAGCGCAGGCGAGAGCGTCGATGCTTCGACCGCTGGCATGACGGCTGGTGCCAATGCTTCGAGCGAGGCGACGAAGTTCCCCAGCTTTACGGGCAAGGACCTGGACGGCAACGACGTGAGCAGCGACGAGCTGTTCTCTAAGAACAAGGTTACCGTCATGAACTTCTGGTTCACCACTTGCAAGCCGTGCGTGGGTGAGTTGGGCGATCTTGAGAAACTGAATCAGGAGCTTGCCGAGAAGGGCGGCCAGGTCGTGGGCGTCAATTCCTTTACGCTCGATGGCAACAAGGGCGAGATTGCAGATGCCAAGGACGTGCTGAGCAAGAAGGGCGTGACATATAAGAACATCTGGTTCAAGTCGGATAGCGAGGCCGGTAAGTTTACGTCAAATTTGTTCTCGTTCCCGACGACGTATGTCATCGATCAGAATGGCAACATCGTAGGGGATCCAATCGTGGGAGCCATCAGCTCCGCCGAGCAGCGCGCAGCACTCAACAAACTTATCGACCAGGCGATTGCGAATAGCGAGCAGTAGAAAACGCGTAAAGCATAGCGAGGATCGTGTGTCGCTGTGCGAAGTAGTCCGCTGCCTTTCAAGATAAACTCCACCATATAGAGGTCCCGCTCGGGACCTCTTCTTTTAGGCACCGTCCCGTTCGTTTTTTGGCGCGGTTTGTTACATTCCTCACTGGCGTCGGCAAAAAATGGGGATAGAGTAGGACAAACGCGTCGAATACGAACGGCGGAGGAGAGCGGGCGAATGTGCCTGCGCAGGAGAGGTTGCCGTCCATGCTGGAGCTCAAAGGTATTTGCAAAAGGTACGTTACGCAGTCGTTTACGCAGGTGGCGCTCGACAGCGTGAACCTGTCTTTTCGCGATAACGAGTTCGTGGCCATTCTGGGACCTTCGGGGTCGGGCAAAACTACGATGCTCAACGTTATCGGTGGGCTCGATCATTTCGATTCTGGCGACCTGCTGATCGACGGTATTTCGACCAAAGACTTTCACGATCGCGATTGGGATGCCTATCGCAACAACCGCATCGGCTTTGTGTTCCAGAGCTATAACCTCATTCCGCATCAGACCATTTTGGAAAACGTGGAGCTGGCGCTCACGCTCACGGGCGTGGGGCATGCCGAGCGCCGCCAGCGTGCTCGCGAGGCGTTGGAGAAAGTCGGCCTGGGCGAGCACGTTAACAAGCGCCCGAGCCAGCTTTCGGGCGGGCAGATGCAGCGCGTGGCCATCGCCCGTGCCCTAATCAACGATCCCGAGATTGTGCTGGCAGACGAGCCGACCGGCGCCTTGGATTCCACAACGTCCGTGCAGGTCATGGACTTGCTCAAGGACGTGGCGCGCGACCGTCTGGTCATCATGGTCACGCACAATCCCGAGCTGGCGTACCAATACGCCACGCGCATCGTCAACCTGGCGGACGGCAAGATCACCGACGATTCCGACCCCTTTGATGTTGTCAAGGCCGCGCGTCGCGAGGCTAAGCCTACGCGCAAAACCTCGATGAGCTTTGTGACGGCACTGGGGCTTTCTGCCCGAAACCTCATGACCAAGAAGGGCCGCACGGCCATGACTGCCTTTGCGGGCTCGATTGGCATTATCGGTATCGCGGCGATTCTGGCGCTGTCCAACGGCGTAAACGGCTACATCAAAAAGGTCGAGGAGGATACGCTCTCGAGCTACCCGCTCACCATTTCCAAGCAGGATTACGACCTGTCGTCCATGATGGGCGGACAGGGGGCTGCGGATGATGGCTCGTCTGAAAGCGTGGATTCATCCGACGACAGTGTCGGCGGCAAGGCTCAGGGAACCGATAAGATTCCCGTGGTCACGGCCGTAAAGGATATGTTTGCGAGCGTTAAGTCCAACGACATGACGAGCTTTAAGGCATGGCTCGACGACGGTGGCGATGGTATTGACAAAGAAGTCAATGCTATCCAGTACGGTTATGGCGTGACGCCGGTTGTCTATCGTGCGGGTAAGGGTGACGAGAAGCCGGTTCGACTTGTTCCCAATGCCATGACCGAGGCCATGAGCGGAGGCGCGAGCTCGGCGGCAACGGTGAGCATGGAATCCATGGGAACCTCGGTCTTTAACGAGATGATTGACGACCAGAGCCTGCTCGACAGCCAGTACGATGTCGTCGCCGGTCATTGGCCCACGTCTGCCAACGAAGCCGTGATGGTGCTTTCGAGCCGCGGCACGGTGGGCGACTATACGCTCTACAGCATCGGTGCGCTGGATATCGATGAGCTCAACGACCTGGTCAACAGCGCCATGGCGGCCGACGGTGGGGTCGAAACGCCCGAGACCGGCACCGAATTTACCTACGACGATGCGCTGTCCACGACGTTTAAGGTGCTGTCGCCGGCCGATGCGTATCGCAAAAACGAAGAGACCGGCATATGGACCGATATGTCTGGCGACACCGACTTTATGGCCGCCAAGGTTGCCGACGGTATCGACGTGCACATTGTGGGCGTGGTGCGACCCAACGAGACCGCCAACGCGAGCGCGTTGTCCCCGGGCATTGCCTACACGCATGCGCTGACTCGCCAGCTTATGGAGCGCGCCGCAAATTCGCAGATTGTGCAGGAGCAGCTTGCCCACCCCGAGACGGATGTCTTTACGGGCAAAACCTTCGACGAACTGCAAGGCGAGGCCAAGCAAGGCGTTGATCTGGGCAGCATGTTCAGTGTGGACGAGGCGGCGCTCAAGAGCGCGTTTTCGTTCGATACATCTGCGCTCTCGGGTGCAGCCGGCGGTATGGACCTTTCTGGCATCGATCTGTCGGGGCTGGACATTGACCTTTCGGGCGTTGGCAAGGACATCGACTTCAGCGACATCATGGCAAAAGCGCCAACCCCAGATTTCTCGGGTATCTTTGACGGTCTGGAACTCACGCCCGAGCAAATGCAGCAGGTGGGAACACTAGCCAACCAGCTGTTTGAGGGCTTTTTGCAGTCTGATCAGTTTAAGGCGCTGTCGCCCGATGATCTTAAGGACGCGTCAAAGCTCTCTGCCGCATTCTCGACGTATCTTGAGAATGATGACACAGCCCAGCAAATCCTGGCCCAGCTCAAAGCACTCGGCGGCGATGCCCTGGCCGAGCGTCTGCAGCAGGCGATGAGCGACTATGTGCAAAAGCAGCTGGCTCCGTATCTGCAGCAGGCTATGGATCAGGTGATGAAGGCAATCAGCGAGCAGATAGCGTCGACGGTATCATCCCAGCTCAAGGCGGGCGCGGCAGGGCTTATGGACCAGATGGCGACGCAGATGTCTTCGAGTTTTGCCAACCTAGCGAGCGCTATGCGTGTGGATGCGAGCGCCTTTGCCCGCGCCATCCATTTCAACATGGACGCCGAGGACCTGAGTTCGCTCATGATGAGCTATGCCAAGGCGTCGAAGCTCACCTACGATAACAATCTGACCACACTGGGCTATGCGGACGAGGCCGATCCCATTTCGGTCAAGATTTTCCCGCGCGACTTTGAGGCCAAGGAGCGCGTACTCGATCACATCGATGCGTACAACAAGCAGGTCAAAGCCGCTGGCCACGATGATCGGGCAATTTCGTACACAGACTACATGGGCATCATCATGGGTTCGGTGACCGACATTGTGAACACCATCAGCTTGGTGCTCATCGCATTCGTGAGTATCAGCCTGGTGGTGAGCTCCATCATGATCGGCATCATCACCTACATCAGCGTGCTGGAGCGCAAAAAGGAGATTGGCATTCTGCGCGCGATCGGCGCGTCGAAGCGCAACGTGGCCAACGTATTCAATGCCGAGACCTTTATCGAGGGCCTCATTGCCGGCGTCTTTGCTATTGTCGTCGTGGTGGCCGTGAGCTTCCCGGTCAATGCTTGGGCGCTTGCTGCCAAACAGGTACGCAATCTGATGAGCCTGCCCGTGCAGGATGCGCTGGCGCTCATTGCAATTTCGGTGCTGCTGACGGTTGTCGCTGGCCTGCTGCCGGCCCGTAGCGCGTCCAGGAAGGATCCCGTGGAGGCCCTGCGCTCCGAATAATGTGACAAATGGACGGCCCCTTTGTCACATTGAGACCCTTGCGAAAACGGGGTCTAATTACCGTTCGGCAGGTTAAGAACTCCCTCTCCCCGCTTAATGCTTGACGAAGAGTCCTCTGGTTTATATACCTATCGGTAGGCATATAGGATGTATTGCCGATAGAAATGGAGCAACCATGACTCTCACCACACCAGCCAAAAAAGATTGTCTCCGTGAAAGCGGCGCATTTGCTTGGGTCGTCGTTATTGCGCTCGGCTTAATGTCCGCCGGAACAACTGGCACATATAGCATTATTGCCGGCTCATTCGTTGCTCCAGTATGTGAAGATCTGGGCTTTGACTACACTTCTTTTTCTTTCTATTTCACCGCGATTCTTCTTGGCCTTGCGCTTGGGCTTCCGCTTTTGAGTCGCTTCATTCCAAAAGTAATCGGCAAACCATGGCATATTTGCATTGAACTCGTCCTTATTGCCGCCGGCGCCGCAATGGCGTTCTACACCGAGGTCTGGATGTTCACCGTCTCCGCCGCAGTGATCGGCATCTGCTTTTCGTTTACAACGGGCGTCTGCATGTCCGATGTCATTGACCAATGGTTCAGCAAATCGTCCGGTCTCGCCATCGGCCTCGCTTGGGGCGTTAATTCTCTCTGCACGCTGTTATTGAGTCCTGTCATTACGCTGGTCATCGAGCAGCAAGGCTGGCGTACGGGATACATCGTGCTTGCGGCCGTTTCTGCAGCTATGATTTTGCCTGCAAGCGCATTTATCATTCGCCTTAACCCCTCTGATCGCAATATGCTTCCGTACGGAGAGACCGCCTCCGAAACCCATGAGAGCTGCAGCGCCGATGAGCAGGAAGATGTCCTTTCGGGCATGGCACTCCGCGATGCCGCGAAAACGCCGTCTTTTATTCTCTGTGTCCTCTTGCTTTGCGTGGCGCAGCTCACCTGCTGCATGAACCAGCTGTTTCCAACCTATGCAAGCGAGGTCGGTTTCAATCCTATCGTAGGAAGCTTAATGGTCTCGGCAGCTTCACTCTCCGATATCTTCCTAAATCCCTTCGTGGGCAAAACATGCGACAAGCTTGGCGCTATTAAAGCAACGGTCGCATGGACAGGTGTCAGCATTCTTTCATTCCTGCTTCTTATCATTGGCGGAAGCAATGAGACCGTTTCCATCATTGCAGCTGGTGTAAACGATGTCATGTTCGCCATCGTTGGAACCGCAATGCCGATGCTTCTCCTCTCGCTCTTTGGATCACGCGATTTTGGAAGGATCTATTCGATCGTTTGCTCAGCGGGCTATGTCGTCGGTGCTTTTGGAATGCCGGTCATGATGAAGGTTTACGGCATGGCAGGGTCATTCCAGGGAGTATTTATCTTCTGCATTGCCTGCAACCTTATGATTGTTGCGTTTGCTATCGTTTCCGGCTTTCTCAATAAGGCTGCTGAAAAGTAATAAGCGCCGATTTGCATCGGCATAGATTGCCATGCAACAGGGGTCGACTCCAAGCCAGACTGGAGTCGACCCCTGTTTTCGTTTTAAAGGTTGCCTGCAGGCACCATGAGTGCCAACATGCGCTTCAGCTTGGCTGGTTTATTTGAACATAAGCTCGACTATTCCCGCCCAAACCGCTTTTTCATCAATATCCTCACCTTGAGCGACCGTATTGCTTGCTCCCTCCAGAACGGTATAAAGAATTTGTACGTAGAGCATTACGTCGGCGCTATCGGAAAACGCGCCAATCTCTACACCATGAAGAAGGATGTCTTTAAGCGCATCCATGGTTCGTTTGGTCGCCGTCGCTTGACGTTCCTGAACTGCAGGAATTCGATTTGCTTGAACGCTAACCTCGGCCAGCACGCGCCGGCGCTTTTCATCGCTTCGATAGCCACCTATAACTGAATTGCCGAGCTCGATAAGCGCGGCCTTGAACCCGTCCCTATCGACTATTAGCGAGTAGTCGCGCTGATAGTCAATAGTCGGAAACATGCTGTCCAAGAGCGTAGTGAAAATCTCCTCTTTTGAGGGAAAGTAGTAGTACACCGACGGCTTGGATATACCGACAAAGTCGCAAATCTTTCCGATAGACGCTTTGTCATAACCGACTTCTGCCACAAGATCGTACATTGCGTCCAATATTTTTTTTCTTGTGCTCACGCTGCATTTCTCCATTGCAAATCACTTCCGCACTACCAACATTATTAAGGATGGCAACGGAACATCAATTCGTGTCCAAACATGACCACTATATACGGCGAACGGTATGTATCAGTAGGCGAGCGGCAATTATTCAAAATTATCTACCGAACGGTAGGTATAGTAGTACTATAGCAGGTGAAACCCCGCTATTGTCGCGGCCGGACAGCATCGCGGGAAACCCGACGGAAGGACCAACCATGTACGAGAACTATCGTATGCCGGGCGAGTTCGAGAAGCGCTCCAACGTCTATGTGACATGGCTTCCCGATTACATCCGTGCAGAGGGCTACGATAACCGCCAGCCCTGCGTTGACGTGATCAAGGCTCTGCTCGAGTATGGCGACGTTACGGTCAACCTCAATTGCGGCACCCCCGGCTCCTATGAGGAGGCTTGCTCGCGCCTGAAGGAGGAGGGGGTTGATCTCGATCGCATCGAGATCACGCAGTTCGAAGACTCCAACTTCTATGTCCGCGACAACGGTCCCAGCATCATGGTCGACGACAAGGGCCATTCTTATATGGTCAACCCCGCTTGGACCTATTACGGCGTGTGGGACAAGAACTCCCCGGAGTGCCAGTCCGCACGTAAGGCAGCCGTTCACATGGCGGTTGCGCTCGGTTGCTTCGATATCGTCAATTCCGAAATGGTTTCGGAGGGCGGCGACCGCGAGTTTGACGGTCACGGCACTCTGATCGCCATCGAGGACACGGAATGCCGCAAGCGTAATCCCGAGTTCACGAAAGAGGAAGTAGAGGCCGAGTATAAGCGCATCTACAACCTCAACAAGGTTATCTGGCTTCCGCAGCCTATGCTCGAGGACGACGACTATCGACTGGGCATCCTCGACGAGAAGGAAGACGGAACTCCCGTCTTTGGCATGAGCTTTGCAGCTCACATTGATGAGATGTGTCGCTTTATCGCTCCGAACAAGATTCTTCTTGCCGAGGTGTCCGATGAAGAGGCAGCCTCGAGCAAGGCTGGAGCAGAGTCTCGTCGCCGCATTGAGGCAGCCTACGAGATCCTGAGCAACGAAACGGACTGGGAGGGCAAGCCCTTCGAGATCGTTCGTATGCCCACCGCCGAGCCTATTGAAGTCGTTATCGCCCCTGGCGATGAAGATTACGAGCTCTATAAGGGCTTCATCGACGAAATGGGCGGCAAGTTTATGGATGGCACCCCCTGGCCCGAGGGCCCCGTCCACTTCTACGCCGCAGCGAGCTACTGCAACTTCCTGATTTGCAACGGCGTCGTTCTTGGCCAGCGTTATTACCACGAGGGCATGAGCGAGGTCGTGAAAGAGAAGGATGGGCAGGCCAAGGCAGTTCTTGAGAGCTGCTTCCCCGATCGCAAGGTCATCATGATTGATTCCCTCGCGCTTAACCTGTCCGGCGGCGGCGTGCACTGCTGGACTAAGGACGTGGCGGCCAGTCGTTAGTGAGCCTTAGAGCCTGCGCTCTTTGGCTTAGGCGCCACATGTACCGCTCCCCGAGGGATATCCGTGTTTTCCTCGGGGACACATTCAACAATAATTTTGATAATAATTCGAAAGGAAATAGGCATGAACAACAGCCTCCGCGGTCGCGACTACATCAACATCCATGATCTCTCCTCCGAGGATTTCCGCTATCTCATCGATCTTGCCTGGAACCTTAAGGCTCAGAAGAAGTCTGGTGTCGACCAGCGCTACTTCCCCGGCAAAAACGTCCTCGCCAACTTTGAGTGGGGCTCGACCCGTACTCGTTGCGCATTCGAGACCTCCTGCAATGATTTGGGCATGGGCTTTACTTATCTGACCAACTCCCACATGGGTGACTGCGAGACCGTCAAGGATGCCATGCGCGTCTTTAACGGCATGTACGATCTCATCGTCTACCGCGCACAGAAGGACGAGCAGTTCCTCTATGACGTCGCCGACCTGGTTGACATCCCGGTCATCAATGCCCTTACTCTCGGCGATCACCCGACTCAGATGCTCGCTGACGCTCTTACGATGGAAGAGCAATGGGGCGGTTTGCGTACGAGCCGCGGCAAGAAGATGGCTTTCGTTGGCAACTGCGCCGGCGCTCCGGTGTGGTATGGCCGTCTGTGCGCTATGCTCGACATGGACTTCCTCGCCATCGGCCCCGACGACCTCCGTCATCAGATGTGCAAGGAAATGATCGAAGAGGTGGAGGCCTGCTACGCCAAGTACGCTCCCAATAGGACCTTTACCATCACCTCTGACCTCGATGCCCTGGATGGCGTTGACGTTATCGTTACCGAGGAGTGGCGCTACATCAACCCCGAGTGCGGCGAAGAGGTTCTGGATCCCGACGACTACAACTCCTGGCTGGGCGATGCCGAGTCTTTGTACCCTTATCGCGTCACCAGCGAGCTGTGCAAGCGCACCAACAATCCCGACATCTTCTGCATGCATGAGCTTCCCTCTGTCCATAACGCAGATCACCGTGTCGGCAAAATGCTCCTCGACCAGTGCAAGAACGACCTCCATCGCGAAATCATCACCGAGGGCTTTGAGATTGCCGACGAGTGCTTTGAGGCCAACGCTTCGGTCATCTTCCGTGAGGCAGAGAACCGTCAGCACACCATCAAGGCCGTTATGTGTGCCCTTCTGGGTCTCTAGGAGCTGTATCAATGGAAAATGCAAAGTTAAAGAGCAGCAAGGTTTACGCATGGGTTCTCGTAATCGCGCTCGGCCTTATGTCTGCCGGCACGACCGGATCCTATAGCGTCATCGCGGGCTCCTTCGTCGCACCCGTGTGCGAGGAGTTCGGGTTTGACTATTCCATCTTCTCGTATTACTTCACCGCAACGCTCATTGGTCTTGCGGCAGCTCTTCCGTTTGTCGGAAAACTCATTCCCAAGGTCGTTGGCAAGGTTTGGCTCCCCGTTGTCGAGCTTATTTTGCTTGCTGCCGGCGCAGGCATGGCCTTCTACACCGAAGTCTGGATGTTCATCGCCGCTGGCGCCCTGATTGGCGTTTGCTTCGCCTTCACCACCGGCGTCGCCATGTCCGACGTTATTGACCAGTGGTTCAAAAAATCTGGTGGCCTGGCAATCGGTCTCGCTTGGGCAGTGAACTCGATTTACATGCTCATCATGAGCCCCGTCATCACCTCTGTCATCGAGGTCGCTGGCTGGAGGACTGGCTATCTGGTGCTCGCTGGCGTCTCCGCCGTGCTCATTCTCCCCGCTTCCGTCCTGATTATTCGCTATAAGCCTCAGGACAAGGGCATGCTGCCCTATGGCTACGTCGAGGGCGAGACGGTCACCGAGACCGAGGAGACGACCGAGGATAGCACGCGTGGCGTTAGCTATGCGCGCGCCATTAAGTCGCCTGCCTTCTTCTTCTGCATCGGCTTCCTCTGTCTCGTTCAGCTCACTTGCTGCATGAACCAGCTCTTCCCGACGTATGCTTCCGAGGTTGGTTTTAGCCCCATGGTGGGCGGCTTCATGGTATCCGCTGCATCGCTCTTCGATCTGTTCCTCAATCCGATCGTCGGCACCACTTGCGATAAGTTTGGCAGCACGAAGGCTATTCTGGGCTGGCTCGCTGTCTCCATCCTCTCCTTTGTCATGCTCATGATGAGCAGCGGCAACTCGACGCTCAGCATCCTCGCAGCAGGCGTGAACGACGTAATGTACGTCATCGCTGGCACTGCCCTGACCGTTTTGGTTATGGATGTCTTTGGCTCCCGCGATTTCGGTCGCATCTTCGCGCTGATCTGCTCCGTGGGCTATATCGTCGGCGCCTTTGGCATGCCCGTTATGATGAAGGTCTATGAGCTTGTCGGCTCCTTCCAGGGCGTCTTCATCTTCTGCATCGCGTGCAACGTTATTATCGGCCTGTTCTTGCTGCTGGCAAAAAAGACTGGTAAGAACCTCTCCTGGGACGAATAGTTCGATTCGTCTTAGACATACGCTGTAGGGCTTAACCTGCAGCCGCTTTGGGGCATCGACTAACATCGGTGCCCTTTTTCATCGAATGTGACAAAGGAGCAGCCATTTTGTCACATTGAGTGGCATGTAAATCGAGGTCTAATACTTTTCCGAGAAGTGATCGGCCATACTTGGACCTCCGAAGCATCGACATTTTTAGACGTCAAACCCGCAGGATTTGGCTGGCAAAACCGCAGGAAATTGCATCTCGAAAGTGCCGATGCTTCGGGGGCCCGTTTTCACTCGTTCACTTCTCGGGAAAAGTATTAGACCTCGTTGTATGGGGTGCGGCTGGAGGGTGGTCATCGTTCAGTAGCTACCTCTTCCTTGTGAATCGCCTGAAGCGCAAGGCATAATGCATGTGACAAAGGGACGGCCCCTTTGTTGTGTTGATATGAGAGAAGAGTAGATGATCCTTTCGCTGGCCCCTATGGAGGGGATTACCGGGCATGTGTTCCGTCGCGTGCATGCGGAGTGCTTCGGTGCGCTCGATTGCTATTACACGCCGTTTTTGCCGCCGCCGCGGGTGGGAAACCGCTTTGGCGGCAAGGCGTTTAAGGAGATCGATCCTGCCAATAACCAGGGGCTCAACGTAGTGCCTCAGCTGATGTCCAAGAACGCGGACGAGTTTGTGTGGGCGGCACAGGTGCTCGCCGACATGGGCTACCGCGAGGTCAATCTCAACTTGGGTTGCCCTTCGGGAACGGTTGTCGCCAAGGGCAAGGGCTCGGGTTTCTTGCGCAATCTCGACGAGCTCGAGGCGTTCTTAAGCGATGTGTGCGAGCGGTCGCCGTTGCCGGTATCGGTAAAGACCAGGCTGGGGTTGGAACGCGATGACGAGTATGAACGTGTGCTCGATCTGTATTGCCGCATGCCGTTGGCAGAGCTGATTGTGCACCCGCGCGTACAGAAGGACCGTTATACGGGCTCGCCGCGCAAGGAGTTTTACGGCGAGACGCTGGAGCGTGCGCCGTTTCCGGTGGCCTATAACGGCGACATTTTCGATCTTGAGGATATGGACGCGCTGGCGGAGGCCTATCCCGGGACGCGCCATGTGATGCTGGGGCGTGGCTTGCTTGCGAACCCCGCGCTCGCTCGCATGGTCAAGGGCGGTCCCGCTGCCACGGCAGCCGAACTGCAGCGTTTCCACGACACGCTGTTTGCGGCCTATGCAGAAGAGATTGGCGGCAACGCGGTCTTTCGCATGAAGGAGTGGTGGTTCTACGCCAAGTGCGCCTTCGCCGACCCCGCTACCGTTCACAAGCTCGTGCGTAAGACCAAAAAGGTCGACGAAAACCGCGCCGCCGTCGAGCGGGTCTTTCGCGAGCAGCCACTCGCACCCATAGCTCGCTTCCGCGGCTAGTTAGACATCGGGGATGTTCTTTAGCGACTAGTCATTTAAGAACGTCCCCGATGACTACCCGCAAAAACTGTACACCAGCATCCAAAGATGTCGAAAAATGTCGACTTTGGATGCTGGTGTATATGTTTGGGTCGGCGGGGGAGTTGAGTCTAGGCAATCATTGCATCGAGCGTGATGAGCTCCCTGAGTCGCTCCGTGCGTGTTTGCCCATGGCGCTTTGCTTTTGCGTCAAACGCATCAAGAACAGACTCACCCACACGTGCCGATAAAACAACGCTTGGCTCATCAGAGATCGGCGGCCTTCCCAGCTTAACGGTGCGGCATTTCGGCCATTCATCTTTTTCGTAAGCTTCCGCGGCTTTCTCTAACTCTCCAGGGGCAAATCCCATCATTTTTTCAAGCTGCTCAGCATTCATAGCGCCTCCTATCGATCGACATAATGTCGAGCGCTGGTTCTCGGATTCCCTTTTTTGTATACAGTTTTGTAGACAAAAATACAAGCAGTTTATCAGGCTAATTAGCTTGTTTTGATCCGCCTGCTCGATAGGAAATGAGCATTGACGGCTTCGATACTCCTTTGCTTTTCAGCTTGGAATTTGGATGCTCATTGAACTTCCGGAGGGGAGCCCTTTATTAAGCTATTGAGATTCTGGGCAGGAGCTCTCACTGGTCTTCGGTAATGGGGCCAGCTTAATTCGCGACACAGTGTGTCGCGAATGGGAGTAGTCGTTAGGTGTTCTTCAATGGCTACTCATATAAGAACGTTCAAGTGTCGGATTTTGTCATTTAGTGTCGCTCTCAGCGACTATTCTGGAGGGTCGTGGTCAAAAAAGGGCAAATATGAGTACTGTTGCCATTATGGTTGCATTTATTTGCTATAAATTGTAGCTCCTGATGAGATTTGTTCCCATTAAGAGCTACTTTTATTGAACATATGAGGAGAAATAACGTCGTCTGCGGACGAGTGGAACGTTGAATAGTTCCTGAAGTGATCAAAATCGCTGCTACTAAACAGGTAGCAGTACTCATATTTGCCCTTTTTTGACCACAGCCCTCTCGGAAACCTTTCCAGAGGCGTCAAACAGCCATAATCCAAAGGTCTCCTCAAACAATTAGCCGGCCAAGAGCGTCCATGACTACCAAAAAGCTGTACGCCAGCATCCAAAGATGTCGAAAAATGTCGACTTTGGATGCTGGTGTACATGTTTGGGTCGTATGGGTTGGGGCCCTGGACGGACAGAGCGTGCGTACTAGAGCAGGTTTTCCTGCACCCACGCGATGATGTCGCTCGATTCGTAGAGTGGTTTGCCGTCGATGAACAGGCAGGGAACCTGGCGTTTTCCGCCGATGGCGATGAGTGTCTGTTCGGCATCGGAATCGGTCGAGATATTGCGCTTGGGAATGGCCACGCCGTTATCGGCCAAAAAGCGCTTGACCTTTATGCAGTACGGGCAGCCGGTCATAACGTAGAGCACGAGCTCGTGATCAGTAGTCATAGGTCTCCAATCGGTTGCGGTTTTGATTGAAATACCCAAAGCCGCCGCGGTCTATGCGCGCGTCAACGACGACTCGATGGCCTGGACCAGAAACGCCGTGGCTCCGGTGCCGCAGGGCTTGTCGTAGTAGTCAACAAAGCGCTGGTCGGTAAGATAGCCGTGGGCGAGGCCCAGGTATGCTTCGTCTTGGGGCTCGTGTCCCCAGCTAAGGGCAATCCATCGACGGTGCATTGCGACAAGTTTGTGGGCCTCGTTGCTCTCTGGGTCGCCAATGCCCATGGCAATCGAAAGCTGGCCCAGAACAGCGCGTTCAAGTTCCTTCATGTCGTTCCATGTCTCGGGGTCCATGTCCAGCAGTGCTTCATTTGCTGCATCAATAGCCTCATCGCCATAGCGCGCCCGCGCTTCGGCGCCGTAGCGCTCCTCGTTTTCCTGCACGGTGCGCCAGCGCTCCAGTTGCGGCAGGACGGCGCCCATGAGCGAGACGGCTTCGTCGAGCGACATACCGGTGTTTTGTGCCAGGCGCGGGGCACAATCCTCGATCATTGCCTCCATGGTGGTGTCGTAGGTGTACTTGCCGTGGTCGTAGCACCACTTGCAGTAATGGTCGGTCGTGGCGCCTGTGGCATCGGTGCCGCAGTCGTCGGGCGTGAGTATCATGCCGCAGCTCTGGCAATAGTGCTCGGGCATTTCGAGCAGGTGAGACAGGGGCTCGCCGGTTACGGCGGCAATGAGCTTCATCATGTCGATGCCCGGTGTGACCTCGCCGCGTTCCCAACGGCTGATGGCCTGGCGTGTGACGAAGAGCTTGGCAGCGAGCTGCTCTTGGGTAAGGTGATGGGCGCGACGGACAGCGATGAGCTTTTCTGCAAAGGCCATAGCGGCTCCTTTCTGCTGGTTGATGGCTTAAGCATACGCGGCGGCAGACGCCCTTCCAAGCAACCGTTGGTTGCACGGCGGGGGACCGCGGCGAAGAATTGCACGCAACGCCCCACGCCTCCATGCCGTACAATGACCGGCATGGAACCTATTGCACACATACATACCGACCTGCCGCAGAAGTTCGGCATCCCGCGCAACAGCTTTTTGGCGCCTCATCTGCAGGGACGCATCGTTTTTGAGCCGGAATTTGCCTCCAACGCAGCGGTTGAGGGTCTGGACTCCTTCTCTTACCTGTGGCTGCTGTGGCGCTTCGAAAACGGAACGCCCGGCGGCACGGCTAAGGACATAGCCGCCGATGCCAAAACGCAGGACAGGTCCGGCACCAACGCAAAATGGTCGAAAACTGTGCGTCCGCCGCGCCTGGGTGGAGCCGAGCGTGTGGGCGTCTTTGCCACGCGCAGTCCGTTTCGCCCTAATCCCATCGGGCTCACCTGCGTCAAGCTCGACCGCGTGGAGCTTACCGACGATGGCCCCATCATCCATGTGCTGGGGGCCGACCTGCGCGATGGCACGCCCATCTACGATATCAAGCCTTACATTCCATTTGCCGACTGTCACCCGGATGCGACGGGCGGCTGGATTGAGGATGCTCCGTGGCAAGAGCTCGATGTTGAGTTCCCGCAAGCGCTGCAGGATATGGTCCCGCCCGCAAAGCTCCCCGGCTTGGTCGAGGTCCTTCGCCAAGATCCACGCCGCGCAGGCAGCAAGCACGAGCCAAACCGCGTTTATCACTTGGCTTACGCCGGGCTCGACATATCGTTTGCGGTCGATGAAACCCAGCTAACCGTAGTTGCCGTCAACGACGCGCAAGACTAACCAGCCATTCGTCCGTACCCGTCAAATTAAGCGCCAAACCCCGCGCCAAAACCGCCCACGCTGGTGGACAATAACGCCTACCAAAACAATCAACTTTGCACGGGAGTCCAGCATGAAATACGACTTCACTTCAATCATCGACCGCCACGGCATGGACTCCATCGCCGTTGACTCTTGGGGTGAGATCCCCGGTATGGCTCCGAATGCACCCGACGAGGGCTTCGACCGCATTCCCATGTGGGTGGCCGACATGAACTTCGCCACGGTGCCCACGGTCCAGGAGCACATCATTCAGCGTGCCCAGCACCCCATGTTTGGCTACTTTAACCCGCGCCCCGAGTACTTCGACCGCATCATCGAATGGCAGAACCGCCGCAATGGCGTCGAAGGTTTGAGCCCTGAACATATCGGCTACGAAAACGGCGTGCTGGGCGGTGTCGTGTCGACGCTGCGCGCGTATGTCCAACCAGGCGATGCGGTGCTGGTCCACAGCCCTACCTACATCGGCTTTACCAAGTCCATTGAGGCCGCGGGCTATCGCATTGTCCACAGCCCGCTTAAGTTCGACGACCAGGGCGTGTGGCGTATGGACTTTGAGGACATGGAGCACAAGCTCGCCCAAAACCACATCCATGCCGCGGTGTTCTGCTCGCCGCACAATCCCTGCGGCCGCGTATGGGAGCGCGACGAAATCGAGCACGCCATGGACATCTATCGCCAGCACGATTGCGTGGTGATCTCGGACGAGATTTGGTCCGATATCATCCTGCCGGGGCACAAGCACATCCCGACGCAGTCGGTGAGCGAGGATGCCCGCATGCGCACGGTTGCCCTCTATGCGCCGAGCAAGACGTTTAACCTGGCGGGCCTGGTCGGCAGCTACCACATTGTCTACAACGAGACGCTGCGCGACCGCGTGTGCGCCGTGTCCAACAAGACTCACCACAACGAGATGAACGTCCTCTCCATGCATGCGCTTATCGGTGCCTACCAGCCGCAGGGCTACGAGTGGGTGGACGAGCTCAACCAGGTGCTTGCCGGCAATATCGAGTACTTCTGCGATTACGTGGACGAGCATTTTGAGGGCGTGTCTTATTCGCGTCCGCAGGGCACGTACATGGTGTTTCTGGACTGCACCGAGTGGTGCCGCGAACATGGCCGCGATATTCAGTGGCTGCTCGACGAGGGGGCGCGCGTGGGCGTGGGGTATCAGGACGGCCGTCCGTTCCACGGGCCCTGCCACATTCGCGTGAATCTGGCGCTGCCGCTTTCGCGCGTAAAGGAAGCGTGCGGCCGCCTGGACCGCTACGTTTTTAATGCACGGTAAGTGAGCGCTGCATGCGGGGTCTTCTGCCAAGTCGGCTGGAAGGCCCCACACGGTAAAGCGTCTGTAACAATTGGGTGCTCGTGTGGTTTTGTTTGCTATTATCTTTAACCATTTCAGTCTGTAAACAGGATCGTATGGAGCTCGATGAAAAGATCCCGTCGCTCGGTTGCCATTTCGTTGTTTGTTGCGCTTGCAGTGGCGAGCGCCTTTGTCATAGCGATAGCCGGCTGCTCCGGGCACAATGACGAAGCCTCGACGCCAGCATCAAAAGCCCCGGATGCCTCGCAGGTCAAGGACGACAACCTTAAGACGCTCAACGTCGGCAGCGACCTCTATCCACCGTTTGTGTATACCGACGAGTACGGCGATATCGTTGGCCTGGATGTCGAGATATTGACCGAGGCTTTGGCCCGCATTGGTTACAAGCCAAAATACCAGCTGATCGATTGGGAAAAGAAGAAAGAGCTGCTGGCGAGCGGCGAACTCGATTGTGTCATGGGCAGCTTTAGCATGACGGGTCGCGAAAACGAGTATCGTTGGGCCGGTCCGTACCTTGCGAGCCGCCAGGTAGTCGCGGTCGATCCCCAGAGCGATATCTACACACTTGCCGATCTTGAGGATAAGATCGTGGCGGTTCAGTCCACCACCAAGCCCGAGGGCATTTTGCTCAATCGCACAAATGAAAACGTTCCGCAGATCAAGGAGCTCTACAGCTTTTCGGACGGTTCATATCTGAACCCGGCGCTCGTCGAGGGCCTGGTCGACGCTGTCGCCGCGCATGAGTCCTCGTTCCTCACCTACGAAAAAGACTATGGTGTGACATATCGCATTTTGGATGAGCCGCTGCTAAAGGTTGGTTTGGGCACCGCTTTCGATATCAACGATACGCGCGGCATCGACGTCAAGCTCACTCATGCCTACCAAGAAATGCTTGCCGATGGCACCATGGAACGTCTGGTGTCAAAGTACTTCGATGACCCTTCGCCATTTTTGAATGTGGAGGGCCTGTCATGATCGATGCGCTCGACCACGCCGCTCAGGAGCGGGGCAATCGTTCGGCAGGGGCATGGCTTCTTGTCGCTCTGCTGGGGATAGTGCTCTCGGTTGTTGCCGGCATGATGAGCTACGGCTACATGACGGCCCAAGCCGAGCAGCGCTTTGCCGACGTTGTCGATTACGTGGCGACGCAGAGCCTTTCCTACGACGCGTTCAACAGCGCCTATGCGACCAAAAACCTGATTCGCGTTATGGAGATTGCCGGAGAGGCTGCTCGCGATATGGAGCGCGACGGTTCGGTGGATAACGCCATGCTGGAGCAATACGCCGACCAGTTCAACGTGAGCGCACTGATCGTGACGGACGCATCGGGCAATTTGGTGTCTGAGTCCTCGACGGATGGCGTGGGCTACGAGTCGCTTGCTACGTATCTCAAGGAAGCACCCGTGCTGGAGGTGGCAACTCATCCGCTTAAGTCCTATACCGCCCGCATCACGCTTGCGGATGATTCGGTCGCAGACATTGGCTGCGTGACTCGGCAGGATGGCGAGGGCATCGTTATCGCGGTAAGGCATCAGAGCGCGAAGGCGGTTGCAAGCAATACACTCAAACTGCAGAGTTTGCTCGAAGGCTATGAAACCATCGATAGCGGCAATATCGTGATCGAAAGCGACGGCAAGGTCGTTGCGACCAATGCCGTTGAACCCACTGTATTGGGCGTATTCGATCTGCCTGCGACGGACGTCTTCATTGTCGACGGTATTAAGGATCGATGCCTGGCCGGTAAGGTCAAATTGATTAACGCCGACGGCGAGTGGTATTTGGGCACATTTGGAAAAGCGCACAAATTCTATGTGTACACCTATGCTCCGGCGCGGCGCTACTTTGAGGTCGTCGCGGCTGTTGCTGCCGGCGTGCTGGCGCTCTACAGCGGTGTTGTAGCCGTTGTTGTGATGGTGCGTCGCCGCGCTGATCGTCGGCGTTTGACGGACTTGCTGCAGCAGGAGCGCGACTATGGCGACAAGCTGGCAAAGGCGGCGCGTGAGGCCTCGTCTGCCAACTCGGCAAAGACGGAGTTTCTGCGTCGCATGAGCCACGATCTGCGCACGCCCATCAACGGCATTCGCGGCATGGTCGAGGTTGGCGATGCCAATGCGGACGATCTGCAAAAGCAGACTGAGTGCCGCTCAAAAATCTGGACGGCATCGGGACTGCTGCTCGACCTTGCCAACGAGGCGCTCGATATGAGTCGCCTGGAGAGCGGGCAGGTCGACCTGAACCTCGTGCCCATAAATTTGGTGGCCCTCAACTGTGAAGTGCGCGATATTCTGGAGCGCCAGGCCGAGGAGCGTCTGGTGACAATTATCTCCGACCAGCAGACGCTTAATCATCCCTATGCGCGGGTGAGCGTGACGCACCTCAAGCGTTTGTTGCTCAATATTGCCGGCAATGCCGTCAAGTACAACCGCCAGGGCGGCTATGTCCGCCTGGTGTGCCGCGAGGTGGAGCCAGCGGATGGCGTCCCCGTCTATGAATACACGATCGCCGACAACGGTATTGGCATGAGCGAGGAGTTCCAAAAGCACCTCTACGAGCCGTTTTGCCGCGAGGAGCAGCAGGTGGAAGGCGCTTCGTCGGGAACTGGCCTGGGCGCGCCTATCGCAAAACAGCTGGTCGAGCTTATGGGCGGAACCATGAGCTTTACGAGTGTCTTGGGGCAGGGGACGACGTTTACCATTCGCCTGCCGTTCGAGAAGTGCGACCGCTCCGAGATTCCTCAGGCAGCTCCCGCGGATGCGGGAGACGGCGATGCGCTCCAGGGCTTGCGCGTTTTGCTCGTAGAGGATAACGATCTGAATGCCGAGATCGCGCAGTTTACGCTCAGCCGTGCCGGTGCCATCGTGACGCATGCTAAGGATGGTGAGTCTGCCGTCGAGATGTTTACCGCGAGCGCACCGCACGAGTACGACGTGGTGTTGATGGACATCATGATGCCTGGCATCGATGGCCTTGAGGCCACGCGTCAGATTCGAGCACTCGATCGCGAGGATGCCGCGACCACGCCGATTATCGCCGTGAGTGCCAACGCCTTTGCCGACGACCGTAGGCTTTCGCGTGAGGCGGGCATGAACGCGCACCTGAGCAAACCTGTGAGCTCGCAAGAGCTCGTCGAGGCGCTAGCGCACATCGCCGCCGACGCTTCATAAGCATATGGCCCGGTTCCAAGGTGGGCTGGAACCGGGCCATATTGCTATTGATGAGGCCTGCTGAGGGACTTACTTTTCTTGAATCTGCTTACCGCAGAGATGCTCGATCGTAATCTCGTAGAGCTGGACGCCCTTGATGTCTTTGGCGATTTCCTCTTCGACTTCCTCGGCGGAAGGGTAGTACTTAAGGGCGAGCTGGCGGACTTTGTCTTCGATAAACGCGGGGGTGTCATTCGCCAGGCGACAGCGGCCAAAGACCACGGTACTCATAACGTAGGGAGCCCAGTCACCGTCCCTGTACCACTCGTTGCCGTAAACGGTAAAGCAGACCTTGTCATCGCGCTTGAGTGAATCGACCTTGTGGCCAGCCTTGGCGCCATGGAAATAAATCTTGTCGTGCTCGGTGTCAAAGAAGTAGTTGACGGGAATGGCGTACGGGTAGCCATCGTCGCCGTTGACGGCAAAGACGCCGCGCTTGCAGGTAGCGAGCAGTTCGCGCGCTTCCTCGTCAGTGATGGCGCGTTTCTTTCGACGTAAGGGCCTAAACATCGTTGGCTTCCTTTCTACTGGGCATGGTTGTTGAGCACAAACTATAGCGAAACGGATCCGTTTTTCTTGATGCGGGCGAGTATGTTTTTGAGCTTGTTAAAGTCGAGCGGTTTGGACAGATGGGCGTTCATACCGGCGTCGTGTGCCGCCTTGGCGTCTTCGGCAAAGGCATTGGCGGTGAGCGCGATGATGGGGATATCGGCTGCATCGACCTTCTCGCTCAGACGAATCGCGCGGGTTGCCTCGTAACCGTCCATGTCCGGCATCATAATGTCCATCAGGATCGCATCGAAGCTGCCGGCGGGATGAGACAGGTACAGATCGACGACTTCGTTGCCGTTGACGGCGCGGGTGACCACGACGCCCTCGGATTCTAGCAGCGCCTGGGCAATCTCGGCATTCAATTCGTTGTCTTCGGCGAGCAGCACGTTCATGTTGGCAAGCGAGCAGTCGAGCGCCTTCTCGACCGTATCCGTCCGCACCCGGGGGTTCTTGTCGATATCGAGCGGAATTTCCACGTAGAACGTGGTGCCCACATGGAGTTCGCTGGTGATTTCGATGGTGCCGCCCATCAGTTCAATAAGCGACTTGACGATTGGCATGCCCATGCCGGTTCCTTGGAACTTGCTGCGCGCATCGTTACCTTCTTGGGCAAACGGCTCATAGATATGCTTTAAAAACTCGGGAGCCATGCCAATGCCGGTATCCGAAACGCTAAAGCAAAAGAGCGCGCGCCCGTTATCGAGTGGCTTGGTCTTTGAGCCAAAGGTGACGGAGCCGCCGTGCTTGTTGTACTTAATGCTGTTGTCTAACAGGTTGATCATGATCTGTCGGATATGGGTGGGACTGCCGATCATGTATGGCCCCGTGGCGTACGGCAGACTATTGTCCTGCATTGTGATGCCGTTACTGGACGCGCGGAGCTTGCACAGCACTAGCGTATCGTCACAGAGCTCTTTGAGGTTAAAAGGCGCATGCTCCAGTGTTAGCTTGCGGTCTTCGATTTTGCCCATCTCGAGGATGTCGTTGATCAGCGAGAGCAGGTGATTGGCGGCAACGCGCGCCTTGGCACGGCTCTCGCGGGCGACTTGCATATCGCCTTCCTTCAATTCCTCGATCTCGATAAGGCCCAGGATACCGTTGAGCGGCGTACGGATGTCGTGGCTCATGCGCGTGAGGAATGCCGTCTTAGCGGCGTTGGCAGCATCGGCTTTTTTGCGCTCGGTTCGAGCGCGCATGAGCGCCCAGATGAGCAGGACGATGCCGACCGACAACATACCGATGAGGGTAGCTGCAATGGCGGTGCGGTTGCGATAAAGGAATTGAAGCGTGTTGGATTCCTGGGCCGTGTACGACGTGGAGGAGAAATTGCTTGCGGAGAGCGATTCTCCGGCATTGATGATGCCCTTGTTGATGATTCCCAACAGCTCGGGCTTGCCGCGCGAAATCCAGCACGAGAGCTCACAGGTATCAGGGAGCTCGGTCGTCTCGCAGTCCTCGAGATCGTAACGGTCACCGATGGTTTTTACGCGTGAACTGGGAGCGACGATGCAGTGCGCCGTTCCCTTCCTGAGGGCGTCGAACGCTTCATCGTCGGATTGGTATTCGGTTACGGTCGCTGTGGGGAACAGACTTTCAAGCGCATTTTTGTTGACAAACGATGATTTGGTACAGGCGATGTTCTGAAGGTTTTTGTTCAGGTTGCTGCCGGTGTGGATAGCGGTGAGGGATATGGTTTCCAACGATACCGACTGCACAACGCCTGTTTGCTCGGCAAACCAGTAATCTCGGTATACCGGCAGCGCAACGTCTATGCTTTCCTTTGACAGGGCCTTTGACATCATCTTGTAGCTATCAAAGGCGACGGTTTTGACCGTAATGCCATATTTATCGTGCAACGTCGTCGCAAGCGATGCGAGCGAGCCTTCCATTTTGCCGTCTTCGTCTTCGTTGCAGTAGGGGAGTTTGCCCGTAATGTAGCCGAGTGTGATGGTGTTGTCATTTGCTTTGAGCCAGGAACGTTCGGAACCGTTGAGCGATGATGAACCGCTGTTTTGGGCCGAGTAGTTAGATTTGACTTCGTCGATATAGCGTGGGTTGACGCGGGCGATTGCCGTCATGGCGGCATTGATGTCGTCCATCAGGTCGGGGCGGCTTTTGGGGACAGCAAAGTAGTAGTCGCTCGAACCGACGTAGAACATGGGCGACGCCTCGGGCGACGAAATGGTGTCGTTCATGATGACGGCATCGACCTCGCCGTTTGCGAGCGCGGCAAAGAGGGCACCGCCGGTGTTGATTTCTTTATAGGTGCAGGTAATGCCTTCGTTGGCGAGCCACTGCTGGCCAACGAAGGTTTGCATAACGTCGGGGTTGTAGCCGATGGTAAGGCCTTGGAGCGCTTGGGGGTCACCCTTGGCCAGATCGTTGCGATCGGGCTTGGCGTAGATGTAGTAGCGCTCGGTGCCCTCGGGGTTCGAGGAAAAGAGCAGCTTTTGGGCGCGTTCCTCGGAGTAGGAGATGTTGGGCATGAGGTCGATTTCGCCTGCCTCGAGCATGTCCATAAGCTCGGTGAAGGTGCCGGAGACGTATTCGTACCGCCAGCCGGGCGTGTAGTACGAAAGGGTCTGGAGGTACTCGTAACCCCATCCCGAGAGACGCTCGCCGGGGGTGCCGTTCTGGAAGCCCTCGTTGTTGACGAGCCAGCCGACGCGGACCGTCTTGACTTGCTGATCGGTATTGGCGGCATAGGCGGGGGCGGGCATGATGGTGCTCAGTACGACGAGCGCGGCAAGCGCGACGGCCAGGGTGCGATATATAACTGAACGAAGGACAGTGGCAGCTCTCACATGCAATCCTAACGAATCGAGACATTACCGCATAAGGATACCAGCTCAGCCTGCCCATCCGGCAGCTGCACCGCTAAACGGTCCCGCCCGGCAGTCATCGGGGACGTTCTTAAACGACTAGTCATTGGGGACGTTCTTGTTTGACTAGTCATTTAAGAACGTTCCCAATGACTAGTTCCCAATGACTAGTTTCGTTTGCGGGGGAGGCGTGGGACAATACCGAGCGAACGAGATTGGGCGTCTGGGAAAGGGGTCGCGATGAACAGGTTGAGGACGCTTGCCGATGTGCTGCGACAGGCTGGCTTTGCGCGCATCACGGGCCTGTTTCTAATCTTTTACCTGCTGTGCTCGACTGCCGTCTGGCTGTCCGAGCCCACGTCCCTTACGTTTGGCGACGGTCTCTGGTTTAGCTTTGAGACGGTCTCGACCATCGGCTTTGGTGACATTCCTGCCGAGACACCGGTTGCCCGCGCCATTACCGTCATTTTGAGCGTCATCAGCATCTTCTACATCGCCATGCTCACGGGCGTGGCGGTGAACTACTGCAATACGCTTATCAAGATGCGTCAAAAGGACACCATGGCACGCTTTATGGACGATCTTGAGCATTTGGAAGAGCTCGATCGCGACGAGCTTGCCGATCTTTCGCGTCGCGTGCGCGAGTATCGTCGACGCCAGCACTAAGACGAACGTCGTGCGCCACAACAGGGGGGCCAAATATGAACATCACCGTGTACCTGGGTGCCAACACTGGCAATGACCCGGCGTTTCTGCCCGCGGTGCAGGAGCTGGGCAACTGGATTGGCGCCAACGGGCACGCGCTGGTATATGGTGGGTCCAAATCGGGCCTGATGGGTGCGCTCGCCGATAGCGTACTCGAGGCGGGTGGACACGTGACGGGTGTTGAGCCGAGCTTTTTTATCGAGGCTGAGTTTCAACATGACGGTATCGACGACCTCATCGTGACGAGTGATATGGCGGAGCGCAAGGCCAAGATGATTGAGCTCGGCGATGCGTTCATCGCCTTTCCCGGTGGGACGGGCACGCTCGAGGAGATTGCCGAGGTCATGTCCGCGGTGTCGTTGGGGCACCTGAGTGCTCCATGCATCCTGTATAACCTGGACGGTTACTACAACGACCTCAAGGCGCTGCTCGAGCACATGATTGATAAGGGGCTTTCGAGCCCGAGGCGCCAGCAAGGCATCTACTTTGCCGACGATTTGCGCGAGATTGCCTCGATTATCAACGGATAAGTCTTGAGCCTGCCCCGCTATGGCTCCCAATGGTGCCGTTCGCGGCGTGGATGGTTGGCTCGTTCGGGCAACGCTCGCTCTACAATAAAACGTATCTATGTCGACTTTGACCGCGGGAGGTCCCGATGGACAACCTTGCCAAACCCACAAACCGCGCGCTGTTTTTAGCTAGCGTTGCCGTGACCGGTGCGTTCGCAGGTGCCGCGGTCTGGCTGTTCTTTTTTGCGATGGAGCACGGTATCGACTATCTATGGACCGAGATTCCGCACGCGCTGGGCGTCTCTTCGCCCGAGCTTGCCAGCGGCCCGTTTGGCTTTTTGCCGTACCCGTTTTTTGTCTGCCTGCTGGGCGGCCTGTTAATCGGTCTGTACGAAAAGATGACAGACACCAAGACCGATGACCTCAACCAGGTGATGGCTAAGGTTAAGCAAGACGGGCGCTACCCGTACGACAACCTGGGCAAGCTTTCGCTCGCGGCATTGCTGCCGCTGCTGTTTGGCGGAAGCATTGGACCGGAGGCCGGCCTGACCGGCGTTATCGCTGGTCTGTGCAACTGGGTCGGCGACCGTATGCGCCGCTTTGGCGCCGAATTTAGGGAGCTCACGCTGCTGGGCACCCAGGCTGCCCTGACGGCGCTCTTTACCGCGCCCGTCTTTGGCTTTGTGGCGCCGCTTGCCGGTAGCGCCGACGGCCAGGGCGAAGACGCCGACGATGAGTCCACGTCCGGCGAGATCACCATCAAGCTGCCCAAGGCGCAAAAGACGGTGGTCTACGGTATTGCGATTGCCGGCGGTCTGGGTACCTACCTGCTGCTTGGCCAGCTTGTGGGCGGCGGCATGGGCATGCCCAGGTTCGAGTCCGCCGAGGTGGGCAACCTAGAGCTTACCTGGCTCGTCCCTCTGTCGTTGATCGGAACAATCTGCGGCTGGCTGTACTTTGTCTCTGAGCACGCGAGCGAAGCGCTTGCCCATGCAATAGGGGAGCGTCCTGTCGTCAAGGCCATGCTAGCCGGTCTGGCGCTCGCCATCTGCGGCACGGTCCTGCCCTACACCATGTTTGCCGGCGAGACCCAGGCCGACGTGCTCATGGAAACCTACTTGACCATTCCCGCCGGCGTGCTTATCGCGACCGGTCTGGTCAAGGCCATGTTGACCCCCGCCCTCATCAACCTTGGTTGGCGCGGCGGTCACTTCTTCCCGGTTATCTTCTCGGGCGTAAGCCTGGGCTACGGACTGGCCATCCTCACCGGCGCCGATCCGGTCTTTTGCGTTGCCGTCTGCACGGCATCGACGATGGGTGCGGTCATGCGTCAGCCGGTCATGGTCGTGGGCCTGCTGCTCATGTGCTTCCCACTCAAGGGTATCGTCTGCATGATCATCGCCGCCGTCATCGCCGCCGGCATTCCGCTGCCCAAGCCGCTGCACAAGTAGCGCGGTTTTTCACGAGTCAATTCCAGGGGTACGAGATGATCCTGTACTTTAGCGCGACAGGGAACAGCGAGCATGTGGCGCGTCGCATTGTAGCGGCGACAAGCGACAAAGTTATGTCGATTGAGCGCTTTGATGCCGAAGCCCTTCGCCTTGTTGCGACGGAAGGCCCCTGTCGGCTGGGGTTTGTCGCCCCGGTATACGCCTGGGGCTTGCCGACGCCAATGATCGAGTTTTTGAAGACTGCCGACCTGTCGATTGCTGCCGGTGCAAAGGGCGGCGAGCGCCCCTATACGTTCTATGTTTCGACGTACGGTTCGACGACCGGCCAATCGGCCAAGTTTGCCCGCGACCTGCTGCACGAGCGTGGGCTCGAGTTAGATGCGGCGATGAGCGTCAAGATGCCCGATACCTGGACGCCTGTTTTCGACCTGTCTGACCCTCAAAAGGTTGAGGGTATCAATAGAGCTGCCGAGGCGCAGATTGATGCCGTGATCGAGGCGGTGCGGGCACGCCGCACGGGCAACATGATGCGCCATCGCGTGCCTCTGTTTGCATCGTGCGCGTATCACGCAATTGGGCTGCCGCGCATGCAACAGACGAGCAAGTTTGCCGTCGATGCCGATCGCTGCATCGGCTGCGGCCTGTGTGCCAAGCGCTGCCCCATGGCGGCGATTGAGATGCGCGACGGCCTTCCCGTCTGGACAAAGCCGGAGTGCGCAGCCTGCCTTCGTTGCCTGCACTGTTGTCCCAAATTTGCCATCTCGCACGGTAAGCGCACGGCATCCCACGGTCAGTACAGGCATCCCAAGCCAGGTGTGAGGATGTAGCGGCTGCTGGCCGCGCTACTTCCAAACTGCGAGCGCTGCAGTGCCCAGGACGATGAGAGCGAGACCGATGGCGCTGCGTCGTGAGAGTTTTTCGTTGAATGCCAGGCGCGCAAATAGTACCGATACGACAATCGATAGTTTGTCGATCTGCACCACGACACTCACCTGGCCTGTGGCGATGGCGTAGTAGCATAGCAGCCACGATGCGCCAGTCGCAATGCCCGATGCCGCGAGAAATACGAGTTCGTAGCGGTCTACGTGCACGGCTTGGCCCATCTTGCCTTTAGCTGCCACGATTGCCCATGCCATAACCAGTACCACACAGGTACGGATTGCCGTGGCCAGGTTGGATTCGACGCCTTCGATGCCAGCCTTGGCAAGGATGGACGTGAGCGCTGCGAACACGGCGGCGCCGAGGGCGTAAGCGAGCCAGGTCCGGTCTTGCTGCTGCTCGGGTCCGGCAGGCTGCTTCTTCTCGATCATTAAAAACGTGCCGAGGGTGATGACAGCGGTTCCCACGAGCTTAACCGCAAGGTTGCTCGTCTCGCCAAAAAGCACGATGGCGATCAGTGCAGCGAGTACGGTGCTCATCTTGTCGACCGGTACGACCTTATTGACGTCTCCGATGCCCAACGCCTTAAAGTAACAGATCCACGAAGCACCGGTAGCGAGTCCCGAGAGGACGAGAAAGAGCCAAGATCTGGGTTCGATGCTGCCGATGGTTCCAATGGATCCAGAAATGCCCGCCATTGCCCAGGCGAAAACGAGCACCACGCAGGTGCGAATGGCCGTCGCGACATCGGAGTCGGTCTGCTTGATGCCGCATTTGGCCAGGATAGATGTGATGCCGGCAAAGAAAGCCGACACAAATGCTGCTGCGACCCACGACACGGGTGAAATGCCTCCCCAAAGAACAACCGCGCTAGATTTACGGCGCTCGTCCGATGATACCGTCCCGCCATGAAGCTTTGATATCGCTGTGGTGAGACAGGGGCCATAGTTCGAGAGGGCATTTGGTTAAGGCTCGAATCGAAGGTGAATGGTTTTCCGCGAAGTGAACGAGTAAATCTGGAACCCTGGAACATGCACACTTTTTTCGAACAAAACTGCAGGATTCTTAGACAAAACCGCAGGAATTGAGTCCTTAAAAATGTCGATGCTACAGGGCACTGTTTTTACTCGTTCACTTCTCGGAAAAGTATTCACCTTCGATATGCTGACGGTGTCTTTTTGGTTGCCAAGAACTAGACGGCCTGCTGTGAGGGGCGGTGGTGACGCTATGCCGCCTTGTTTCATTGAAAAAATAAGCGGGGTACCACCTAAGCTTTTTTAGCTGTCGATTACAGGTCGCGTGCTCGATAAACCTTGGTGCTGACGGTGCAACTGATTGCGCATAGCACGAGGGCCAGTACGGCAATACCTGCACACAGGCAGCCGAGGACGGCGGGATCGGGATTCGCTCCGGCAATCGACATGAGCCAGTTGCTGATGGGGTTGGAGGAGCTCAGCGTGGCAATGGCAAGGCACCAGAGCAGGGCAAACAGGCCGACGGATAGGCGCAGCGCCTCCATGTGTCCAAATCGGAAGAACAGCGGCTGTGCCAAAAACACCATCATGAGGGAGATGAGCATCGATGCTGCCGAGGCTATAGCGATCTCAAAGACCGTCTGTCCCGTCGAGGGGATGCCCACGCTGTTGAATAGCGGGATGGAGACGATGCTCAGAAGCGCGGCGGCGCACGCCATGACAGCCGAGAAGACAATAACGCTCAGGTAGCGTGCGCAAATAATGTCTTTGCGCGAGAAGGGCAGCGTTGCCCGATAGCGCTCCCAGCCATTTTGATTGTCGAAGCCGGCCAGCGAGCTCATGACCATGATGGGCGACATGGCACTGACCGCGCAGGCGCCAGCGCTCATGCCGGAATCGCCATCCGACGCGTTGGCGAGGGTCAACACAACGAAGATGAACAGGCTGACGCCCGCGATGCTCGGGATAAGCGTGCGAACGATGGCGAGCTCGGACATAAAGGCGCGTTTCATTTCGAAGCCCCTTTCAGCATGAGGCGCAGGTAGTCATCAATGGTTGCCCGATCGCAGGGAATCTCTGGGAAGGCCTCGAGCGTTTCGCGACGGTTGGGCACGAGTACGTCCACGCTGTAGGCGTGGCGGGCGGCGCGGGTGCCTTCGACGCAAGCCATGAGCTCGGCGGCCTGTGCCTGGGTGCAGTGGGCGATGCCGGCGCGGTCGGTAATGTCCTCGCGTGGCAGGTCAAACACAATCGAGCCGTTATCGATGCAGATGACGCGATCAGCGGTGCGATCGAGGTCGGACGTAATGTGGCTCGAGAGCAGCACGCTGTGCTGGCCGTCGGCGACAAAGGCAAGCAGCTCATCGAGCAGCTCCTCGCGTGCCATGGGGTCGAGGCCCGCGGTGGCTTCATCCAAAACGAGCAGTTTGGCTTTGTGGCTGAGTGCGCAGGCAAGCTGCAGTTTCATGCCCATGCCGCGGGAGAGGTCCTTGACCATTGTCTTGGGATCCAAGCCAAACCGATCGATAACGCTGGCGAATGTGTCGTGGCTCCAGGTGGGGTACGCCGGGCTTACGAGTGCCTCAACTTCGGTCACCTTGAGTGTGGAAGGGAAGGGGCATGTGTCCAGCACGAGGCCGACACGAGTGCGCAAGCAGCGCTGCGCTTCATCGGGCGCGCCGGCGCCACAGTGCTGCCCAAACAGGTGCACCTCGCCGGCATCGAGCTTTATAAGCCCAAGCGCGGCGCGAATCGTCGTCGTCTTGCCAGCGCCATTTGCGCCCACAAAGCCAACGATCTGGCCGGGCTCCACGGCAAGCGTGACGTCGCGCAGCGAAAAACGGTCGCTCACACGGCATGAGATACCTTTGAGTTCTAGCAAGTTTTGCATGGTATAGCCTTTCTTGCAGATGGCTACTGCATGGTTTCGGGGGCTACCAGGTCGAGCATCTCGTGCAGTTTGTCGCGCGTGACACCCAGGGTTTCGGCTTGGCTTGCCGCTTTCGCAAGCAGCTCTTCGATATGGCAGAGCTGGTTTTCGCGCAAGAGCTCTTGGTTGTCCTCGGCGACAAAACAGCCTTTGCCCTGCACGGTGCAGATAAACCCGAGCTGCTCCAGGTCGGCGTAGGCGCGCTTGGTGGTGATGACGCTCACGCCAAGGTCGCTCGCGAGTGCACGGATGCTGGGGAGTTTGGCTCCCGCAGCGAGCGTGCCCGAAAGGATCTGGGCTTTGACCTGCGAGGTTATCTGCTCGTAGATGGGCTTGTCGCTCGAATTGGATAGGATGATGTCCACAGCGGCTCCTTAGCTGATGGGCTACACGTGTATATAACCGGTAAGCACAGTATATATACACTATGCACAGTTATGCAAGAGGAAAATACGGATTGGGCCGGCTGCCTAGGCCCCAACTGATGAATTTGTCCTGATAGGTGCCCTATGGCGAGGTTTCGCGGCTACAATAGGGCGGTTACATCGACGTAATGCACTCAATGCAAGAAAGGATCCGCATGGCAAGCCTGTCGGATGAAATCTCGTCGCGCCGCACATTCGCGATCATCAGCCACCCGGACGCCGGTAAGACCACGCTTACCGAGAAGCTGCTGCTCTATACCGGCAGCATCCAGACTGCCGGCTCGGTCAAGGGCAAGAGCTCGGCCAAGCATGCCGTCTCGGACTGGATGGACATCGAGAAGGAGCGCGGTATCTCCGTTACCTCCTCGGTGCTGCAGTTCACCTATAACGGTGCCTGCGTCAACATCCTCGATACCCCCGGTCACCAGGACTTTTCGGAGGATACCTACCGTACCCTTATGGCCGCTGACGCCGCGGTCATGGTCATCGACGGCGCCAAGGGCGTCGAGGCCCAGACCAAAAAGCTCTTTAAGGTCTGTACGCTGCGCCACATTCCCATCTTCACCTTTGTGAACAAGCTCGACCACGAGGCTCGCGATCCGTTTGAGCTCATGGAAGAGATCGAGAACGTCCTGGGCATCAATACGTATCCCATGAACTGGCCGATCGGCAGCGGCCGCAACTTCCGCGGCGTGTTCGACCGTCAGACCCGTCGCGTCATTGCCTTTGAGGGCGACGGTCACGCCAACGCCACCAAGAAGGTCGCCGAGGTCGAGGCCGAGCTGGGCGATCCTTCCATGGATGAGCTCATCGGCGAGGAGAACCATAAGAACCTGATGGACGACATCGAGCTGCTCGATGGCGCCGGCGACGAGCTCGACTTGGATGCTGTGGCCTGCGGCAGGCTGAGCCCGGCGTTCTTTGGCTCGGCGCTCACCAACTTTGGCGTGGAGCCCTTCCTCAAGGAGTTCCTGCGTCTTGCCCCGACGCCGCGCGCCTATACCGATACGCTCACCAGTGAGCCGGTCGATCCCTGCCGCGACGACTTTAGCGGCTTTGTGTTTAAGATCCAGGCCAACATGGACAAGAACCACCGCGACCGCATCGCCTTTGTGCGCATTTGCTCGGGCAAGTTCGAGCGCGGTATGGATGCCTTCCACATGCAGGGCAACCGTAAGCTCAAGCTGGCAACGGGTACCTCGATGATGGCCGATGACCGCGCCATCGTGGACGAGGCGTACGCGGGCGATATCGTGGGCCTGTTCGATCCGGGTATCTTTAGCATCGGCGACACCGTGTGCTCCGGCAAGCGCCACGTGCAGTACCCGCAGATCCCGACGTTTGCCCCCGAGATGTTCGCTCGCATTACGCAGGTCGATACGCTCAAGCGCAAGCAGTTCGTCAAGGGTATGGAGGAGCTTGCCCAGGAGGGCGCCATCCAGATCTTCCGCGAACTGGGTGCCGGCATGGAGAGCGTCATTGTGGGCGTGGTCGGCGTGCTGCAGTTTGAGGTGCTCGAGCGCCGTCTCAAGGCCGAGTACCGTGTTGAGGTTCGTCGCCAGCCACTGCCCTATACGGACATCCGCTGGATCCAGAATGACCCCGACTCCATCGATATCCCGGGCCTTTCGCTCACGCGCGACACGCTGCGCGTCGAGGACATGCGCGGCGGTAAGCTGCTGCTGTTTACGAGCCCGTGGAACGTGGATTGGGCAACCGACCACAACCCCGACCTTATCCTGTCGGAGTTTGGCAACGTAGCCTTTTAACGCATCGGCGCGGTGGTTCTGCGGGGCTGCCGCGCCATTTACTTGCCTGATGCCGTGTGAGCGGCTATCATACCCACCGTCGTCTCAAGACCGAGACGTCCGAGCAGTTCGGGTCCGATATCCTGCTCGTTAAACCTAAAACCAAAGGAGTACATAATGATCAAGAAGGTCATGGAGGACTACAAGGTCCTGTTGCGGAGCATTCCCGCGGCAACGGTTTCGCTGTTTTTCGTGAGCGTCATCATGATGAACCTGCTGGCCAACAAAGAGCTTATCAGCCTGCCGTATCTGGCACTCGATTGCGGCTTTGTGGTGAGCTGGGTTTCGTTTTTGTGCCAGGACATGATCTGCAAGCGCTTTGGCGCCAAAGCATCCATCAAAATCTCTATCCTCGCGCTGGCAGTCAACCTCGCCGTGAGTCTGTGCTTTTGGGCATGTTCGCTCACGCCCGGCATGTGGGGCGCTTACTACGACACGGGCATGATCGAGGTCAACACCGCCCTTAACGCCACCATCGGTGGCACCTGGTACGTGGTGCTGGGCTCTTCGCTGGCAATGCTCGTTTCTGCCGTGGTCAACTCCACGCTCAACCAGTCGCTCGGCCGTATGCTCAAAAAGAATAACTTTGCGAGCTTCGCCTTCCGCTCCTATGTGTCTACGGGTGTTGGCCAGTTTATCGACAACCTGGTCTTCGCCATTGTGGTGAGCCACACGTTCTTTGGTTGGACCTGGGTACAGGTCCTTATGTGCTCGCTGACGGGCGCCGTCGCCGAGCTGCTGTGCGAGGTCTTCCTGAGCCCCGTGGGCTACAAGGTCGTGCGCGGCTGGGAGCGCGAGAATGTGGGTTCCGAGTACCTCGAGCGCCACGCAACCGCCTAAGGAGCAAGTATGCGGGTTTTGATCACGGGCGCTTCGGGCGGTATCGGAGCCGCGTGCGTGCAGCGCTTTTTGGATGAGGGCCACGAGGTCGTGGGCTTTGATCTGCTGTCGCCGGCGATCGAACACGAGCGCTACCGCCATCTGATCGTTGATGTCCGCGAGCCGGACTCGTTTCCAAGTGACCTTGAGCCTCAGGTAATCGTGAACGTTGCCGGTACGCAGGATTCGGCCGACGACATCGCCGCCAACCTGTGTGGCACCATCAACGTGACCGAGCGCTACGCCTTTGTGGGGGAGGGGCTAGCCGCCAAGCCGGCGCCGGCTATCAAATCCGTGGTCAATGTGGGGTCGGCGAGCGGGCATACTGGATCGGAGTTTCCCGCCTATGCCGCCAGCAAGGGCGGCGTTATCGCCTACACCAAGAACCTTGCAAACCGCCTGGCACCGCAGGCCATCGCCAACAGTGTGGACCCGGGCGGCGTTATAACGCCGCTCAACCGTTGCGTGATGGAAGACGAGCACCTGTGGAACCAGATTATGGAGCTCACGCCGCTTGAGCGCTGGGCCACCGCCCAAGAGATCGCCGAGTGGATCTACTTTGTGGGCGTGACCAACCGGTTTATGACCGGGCAGAGCCTGCTGATCGATGGCGGCGAGGCCGGCCGCACACAATTTATTTGGCCCGAATAGGAAACGCGCCCGATGGAAAGCTGTCGGGCGCGTTTTTGATGTATCGATTTTTAGCCGAGGCAAGTCCAGTTGACGGGGGTCGAGCCGTGCTGCTCGAGTAGCCGATTGGCTGCCGAGAAGGGGCGCGACCCCATAAAAGCGGGGAGTTCTGCCGTGGCACGGTTGGCCGAAAGCGGCGAGGGGTGCGTGGAGGCAAGGCAGAACTTGTCGGTTGCCTTGCCCGCGCCGATCGCGGCGAGCTTGCCCTCAACCATCTGCTGGGCAAAGCGGCCCCATGCCAAAAAGACTACCGGTTGGGGCAGCTGGCAGCAGCGTTCGATAACATAGTCGGTGAGCGTGCTCCAGCCCAGCTTGGCGTGCGAGTTCGCGGCATGCTCGCGCACTGTGAGCGTGGTGTTGAGGAGCAGGACGCCCTGTTGTGCCCATGGGGTTAGGTCTCCCGTGGCGGGAATGGGGCAACCCAGATCGGCTTTGAGTTCCTTATAGATGTTGCGCAGGCTCGGCGGCAACTTGGTTTGCGTCGCGGGGACCGAGAACGACAGTCCCATGGCCTGGTTGGGTCCGTGATAGGGGTCTTGACCCAAGATGACAACCTTGACCTGGTCGGCCGGCGTGTAGGCGAGGGCATTGAGGATGTCGTCTTGTGCCGGGTAGATGGTTTGCTCGGTACGCAAAAGGGCGATGCGCTCGAGCAGCTGGTTCGTAGTGTCACGTACCGGCTGCGGCGCATCGCCTAACCAAGTCGCTATGTTGCGGTCGCGGGTCGCGGCGTCCATGGGGCTCCTTTACGTCAGATGCTCTGTTGGCATCTATTGTAAAGGCGCACCGGTTGCCTTTATGCCGCGGCTGTATGAAGAGTGGGGTTTACGAGACGTGCTCGGGCGCTCCTGCCATGCGAGCCTGTCCATGTGCGCGGAGGCGCGGAAGCTGCACGGTTGCCGCCATGACGCCGGTGAGGATGAGAGCTGCACCCAGGAAGGCGATGGGGCTCAGGACCTCACCGACTAGGAAGAACGAAAAGACGGAGGAGCAGACCGGCTCGAGCGAGAAGGCAAAGCCGGTGGTCTCGGCAGGCACGTGGGGCTGCACGAGCGTCTGGGTGATAAAGCCGTAGGCAGAGCAGATGAGTGCGAGCGCGACGACGACTACGACCTCGCCCGGCGTGCCGGGAAGCGTGAAGCCGCCAAAGGTGAATGCGGCGATGCCCGAGAACAAGCCGCCAAAGCCCAGCTGCCAAACGCCCAGAGCCAGCGGGTCGACATCTTCGACAAAGCGCTTCGCCACAATGATGTGTCCGGCGTAGACAAAGGCGGAGAGCAGCATGATGATCGCGCCCGGGTTCAGGCTGGTAAAGTCGGCGCCCGAGAGCAGCAGCATGCCGCAGGTGACGATGGCGGTGCCGACGAGCACTTTGCGCTCGGGGGCGCGACGCAGCAGGGCGGCGTTGGCAAACGGTACGATCACGACCGTCAGGCTCTGCAAAAAGCCGGCAGTGGAGGCGGAGGTGAGGCTGGAGCCCAGGCACATGCAGGTGAGCTCGGTTGCCATAATGGCGCCGATGATGGCGGCACGGACCATAAGGTCGCGGTTGATGCGGAAAGCGCGCTTGTGGAAGAGCAGCAGGCAGACCACAAAGGCGATGATGCAGCGTAGCGCGACGATGCTCGTGGCGTTCATGCTGTCCATGCCGATCTTCATGAGGGGATACGAAAAGCCCCATGCGACGGGAACGGAAAATGAGAGCGCGATTGCTTTTTTGCGATCCATGGGACTCCTTTTGTTACAGAACGGTTTCGCAAAAAGGATTCTGCTCCCAGATGTGGATGTAGTAAAGCGAATGTATCTTCAGTATGATTAAGAAATACTAATGTAGGCAGAAAAAGCCCTGGCAAAACGTTTTACGGCTGCAGTGATGTGGAGGCACGATGGCATCGCGGTATCAGATTGTGTGTATGGTGGTCGATCGCGGCAGTCTTAAGGGCGCAGCGGACGAGCTGGGCTATACGCAAAGTGCGGTGAGCCAGGCCGTCAAGGCGCTCGAGCGCGAGCTGGGTACCACGCTTATTGAGCGCGGTAAGCAGGGCGTGTCGCTTACGCGCGACGGCAAGCAGTATCTGCCGTACCTGCGCCAGATCGTGACCGCCGAGGCCGAGCTCGAGGGCAAGCGCCAGGAGCTGCTGGGGCTTTCGTCGACCGATATTCGCATTGCGACGTTTACCAACGTGAGTCGAACCGTGTTGCCGCGCGTGATCCGCGATTTTGGAGCCCTGCACCCGGGCGTACGCTTTACCCTCAAGCAGGGCGATTACACGCGCAACGCCCAGTGGGTGCACGATGGCGTGGTTGATTTTTGCTTTACGGCACGCGGATTTACCGCTGGGCTCGAGAAGCGCGTGGTCTATCACGACGAGTTGGTGGCATTGTTGCCGGCCGCGCATCCGCTGACGGCAAAGGAAAAGGTGACACTCGCCGACCTGGCGTCCGAGCCGTTTGTACTGCTGGATGAGGGCGAACAGAGCCTGGTGCTCGATGCATTTGCGGCGCATGGGCTGTCGCCGCACGTGACGAGCGAGGTGACCGACGACTACACCATCATGGCGATGGTGGAGGAGGGCCTAGGCGTGAGCATGCTCTACCGTCGTACTGTGGAGGGCATGCGAGCCGATATTCGTGTGCGGCCCATCGTGCATGCCCCCTCGCGCGACGTGGTGGCGGCCTGGCGCAGCTGGGACACCATGCCTATCGCCACGAGGCGCTTTATCGACTATATGAGCTCGCATATTGTCAATTAATGACTGGCGTAGCGTTGGGTGCGGTGTTTAGCGGGCTGTCGCTTTGGCTTGGGTGGCGCGATAGGTGCGTGCCGGGTGGCAGAGTAGCACCGCCACGACCATAAAGAACGCCGTGGTGCCCAGGCTGATGGGGTAGACCATCATGATGTTCGCAAAGGTGCGGAAGTGCGGGAACACGCAGAACACCCAATAGAAGCGGATGCCGCAGACGCAGATCATGGTGATGAGGGCGGGCGTGAGCGAGATACCAAAGCCGCGCAGGTAGCCTGACATGTTTTCGTAGAACATGCTAAAGGCGTACGCCGGGAAGATCGAACACACGCGGATATAGCCGATCGAGACGATGTTGGGGTCGCTGTTGAACAGCGACAAGATCTCGCGTCCCAGGCCGACAATAACGATGATCGTGGTGAGTGCAACGATACCGCCTTCGACCAGGCAGACCTTAAGCGTTTTGGTGCAGCGATCGATCTGGCGGGCGCCGTGGTTTTGTCCCACAAAGGTGGTGCAAGCCTGGCTAAAGCTGTTGAGCAGGTTATAGCACACGTACTCCAGGCTCATGGCGGCGCTCGATGCCGCCATGACCTCGGTGCCCAGGCTGTTGATGGCAGACTGGATGATGATGTTGGCGACGGCAAAGACGGCGCTTTGGATGCCGGCGGGCAGGCCGATCTTGACGATGCGCTTGAGGGCGACGGGGTCGATAGCCAGGTCGCGTAGGGTGACGCGGACGACGGAGTCGGTCTTGAGAAGGCGGATAAAGAGCGTAGCGGCGCTGACGGTGTAGGCGATGGCGGTGGCGATGGCGACGCCCGCGACGCCCCAGTGGAGTACGGGGACAAAGATGAGGTCCAGACCAATGTTGAGGACGGTGGATACGGCAAGCGCCTGCAGCGGCATGCGGGTGATGCCGACGGAGCGGAAGATTGCGGCCTCAAAGTTGTAGAGCAAGATCGAGGGCAGGCTGAGCAAAAAGACGCGCAGGTAGAGCGAAGCGAGCGGCATGGTTTCGGCGGGAACGTTGAGCGCGGCGAGCATGGGCTCGGCAAAGATCTCACCCAGAGCGATGACGACAAAGCCCACGAGCGCCATTAAAATCGAGGTATGGACGGCGCGCTTGACCATGTTCTGATCGTCGCGGCCGATAGCGTTGGCGATGACCACGTTGGAGCCAAGCGACATGCCAATAAACAGGTTGAGCATAAGGCTGGTAAGCGGAACATTGGAGCCGACCGCCGCCATGGCGAGGGTTCCCTGGTCGCCCGAGAAGTTACCGATGATGACCGTGGCGATGAGGTTCGACAGTTGCTCCAAGATGCTCGTGGCGGCCACGGGGAAGGCGAACAGGGGAATATTGCGCCACAGCGAGCCGGTGGTCATATCGATGTGCTTAGATGCGGTATCAGCCATACGCTCTCAATCTCTAACATGCTCTTTCGTGCTTATTTGCGCAGACGATGATACTCCTAATGCAACCAGTCGGCACTTAGGGACGTTCCTTTTCTGTCGGCAGCTGGGGACACTCCTTATCTCTTCTAACTAGTCATTCAAGAACGTCCCCAATGACTAGGTGGGGAAGGCGTGCGACAATGGTGGGCGTTGTGTTGTTCGCGCTAAGGAGTTGCCATGTTGTTGTGTCCCGTTTGCCATGAGCCTTTGGTGGACAATGAGCGCGGTGCTGCATGCGCGGGCGGACACCGGTTTGACCGTGCTCGCGAGGGCTATCTATATCTACTGCGCTCGTCCAAGAGCGGCGACTCCATGGGCGATCCCAAGTCGCAGGCACGCAGCCGTCGTGACTTTTTGAACCGTGGTTACTATGCGCCGTTGCGCGATGCGATGGTCGAGCTCGTGCGCGAGCGGGTGTCTGGGCGTGCAGCATCTGCGAACGGCCCCATGACGCTGCTCGATATTTGCTGCGGCGAGGGCTACTACACCAGCGCCATGGGCGCGGTGCCGGGCGTGGATGCCTACGGTTTCGACCTGGGCAAAGAGATGGTGCGCCTTGCCGCCAAGCGCGGCGATGCGACCTACTTCGTGGCCAACATGAAGGACATTCCCGTGGCCGATGGCGCCTTCGATATGGTGACCGAGCTTTTTGCCCCCTTTAACGAGCGCGAGTTTGCCCGCGTGCTGGCGCCCGAGGGCTCACTCTATACCGTGGTGCCGGGCGCCCGTCATCTCTTTGGGCTTAAGGAAGTGCTCTACGACACGCCGTACCTTAACGATGAGAAGCTGCCACAAACAACGGAGCTCAAGCTGGTTGGAACGCAGCGAGTGTCCGCGAATATTACGCTTCAGACCCAGGCCGACATCGAGGCGGTGTTCCAGATGACGCCGTACTACTACCGCACACGCCCTGCCGACAAAGAGCGCCTGGCAAACCTGGACACGCTCCAAACCGATATCGACTTCATCATCGCCGAGTACCGCCACAGCTAACAACCAGCCAAAAAAGGGACAGGTTTATTTTGGTGGGTTTTATCTAGGCAAACGTAAAGGGCCGACCGCGTTGCTACGCGATCGGCCCTTTTTATTGGCGTATATACCAGAGTCGCTGAGCGATTGACACGGATGCGGTTTAGCTCAAACGGTCCATGCCCTCTTTCTTGACGCGGTTGGCGAGTACAAAGTAGATAATGCTGACGATCAGGCCGGTAAAATCGGGGATGCTTGAGCCGGTCCCACCCAAGAGGGGCAGGGAGAGAAGCAGACTGATGACCGAACATGCTAGGCAGACGATGGACCAAATCCAGACAACGCCAGCCTTGGCGGGATTATTTGCCGCGCGGATGCCAAAGACGGCGGTCACAATTTCGACGACGCCCAATACGATGACGACGATGCAAGAAACGATCATGGCACCCGTGATATCGCCTGCCGCGCTGCCCGCAAAGAGCGCTGTAGCACCCATGCCTGCGCTTAGAATGCCGACGACAAAGAAGAAGAACGATAGGATTTTGAGTAATTTGCAGGCGTTGCTCATGGCTGGTCCTTTCGATACGAGTACGCCAACCTGGCGCACCCCATGTGCTGCACATATGGTGAAGCACATTGTAGTTCAACGCGGCGATGCATGTGCCTGAAAGCGCTTTGAGCCCGCGCAGCCCAACCCCAACCTTTCAAAAAAGAAAGCTGGGCGTAAGTCAAATCGATGGCAGCGTATGCGCGGCGCTGCGATGATGGGGTCATGGTAAGAGCTGGACCGAAGGAGAAGCCATGATGTACGGAGCAGGGCAAGTGCGTGAGCCGCGGTCGTTGGGAAGGCGCATGAGTGATTCCGTGATCGCTGCCGTGTGCACGGGATTGATGGCGGTGCTTTGCATTGGGATGCTGTGGGCCATGTCACATGTGGGACAATAGCGGACGGTTGGGTGTCGTCATGAACGGCGCCCACGTATTCGTTTTGCTTGCTAAGGAGTACCCATGGGCGTCGTCGATCCCTTTTCTGTTGCTCGGGCCGCGGGGCTTGAGCTGACCGGGAAGCCCGAGGGCCTCGCGCTCACCGACGGCACGATGGAGCTGCGTGCCGATTTTGGCCGCATGCTGCCGCGACTCAAGCAGGGCCGTCTGCAGCAAGAGCTGTTGGTGAAGGCTGCGCGTGCAAAAGGCATCGAGCGGCCGTGGGCAATTGACGCCACGGCAGGCTTTGGCGAGGATTCGCTGCTGCTCGCGGCCGCGGGCTTTGCGGTCGATTTGTATGAGCAGGATTGCGTGATTGCGGCGCTCCTCAAGGATGCCTTGGACCGCGCGGCAGATGATCCGGCGCTTGAGGCTGCCGTGTCGCGCATGCGCTTACATGCGGGCGAGGACAGCATTGCCGGCCTTCGCCATACGGCTGAGCTGATCGGGCGGGGCGAGCTTGCCGCCCCCGACGTGGTGTATCTGGACCCCATGTTTCCCGAGCGCACCAAGAGCGCGGCGGTGAAAAAGAAGTTCCAACTTTTGCATCATCTGGAACAGCCGTGTGCCGATGAGGAGACGCTGGTCGAAGCTGCGCTTGCGGTGCACCCGCACAAGGTCGTTATCAAGCGGCCGGTGAAGGGCCCGCTGCTTGCCGGCGTTAAGCCGAGCTATCAGCTTGCGGGCAAGGCCGTTCGCTACGATGTTTTGGTGCCGCCGCGCCCGTAGCTTGCGTACGATGGCTGGCACTCCGTCAATGCTGTGCCGATGCGGCGCCTATTTCCAAGGGTGCGACGTCAGGTGCCATCCACCGCAGTATTCGCATTTGTAGCAGGCCAAACCGCGCCGTCCGCGGTTTTCGCAGTCGGCCATAACGGCCTCGGCCTCGGCGCGTGTGTCGTAACGGTTTTTGCGTTCGCACGACTTGTAGCGCCAGGCTTCATCGCGCTCGGCGTTCAGGGCGTCGCGGCGCTCGTCTTCGCGCGCAAACAGGTCGCTCATATCGCCGCCCGTGGCAGCGCCCAAAAACTCGCTTTTGGCTTTTGACCAAGCGGCTCGCTTTTTGCTCCCCATCTGCTTCGTGCCCCTCTCCAAACGCTGGTATCATTGCCCAATCAAAGTGATACCAATAAACGTGAGGTCGCCGCGTGATGATCAGAAAAACCCTCGATACCGACATTCCCACTGTCATGGCTATCTATGACGCGGCCCGTGCCTTTATGCGCGCGCATGGCAACGCCACGCAGTGGCCCGAGGGCACGCCTTCGGCCGAGCAACTGGCTGCCGATATCGCCGCCGGTGGTAGCTATGTGTGCGAAGTCGACGGCCGCGTGGTGGCGACGTTTGCCTTTTTACCGGGTCCGGACGAGTGCTATGACGTAATTGAGGACGGTCAATGGCGAAGCGACACTCCGTACGCCGTGCTGCATCGTGTGGCATCCGACGGCACCGTGCACGGTATCGCGGCTGCGATGTTTGCCTTTGCCAAGGAGCGCGCCGATCACCTGCGTATCGACACACATCAGGACAACCTGCCCATGCAGGGTGCGAGTATTAAGGCTGGGTTTGAGCGTGCCGGCGTCGTGTATGTGTCGGACGGTACGCCTCGTGTTGCGTTCGACTGGCTGCGCGAGGCGTAAGAGCAGGGACGCGTATCAACAATTCGCGCGAACGAAAATGGCTCCGGGTGGGGCCATTTTCGTTCGCTGCACTGTTTTGCAAGCCGGCTTTCGCAAGGCGCGAACCTACGAAAATCGCCGCGCGGCAACGCGGGGCGATGAGCTCGGTCGGGGGATAGGGCCCGCTTCGCCCGCCGGCCCGTAAATTGTATCATCCAGTGTGGAGCGTGAACGCCCGTTGCCGCGTGCGATGGGCTTGTAATAAGAGGAGAGCCATGTCGAAGCAAGCGGTCGTTGGAATCTTGGCGCATGTCGATGCCGGCAAGACCACGTTGGCCGAGGCCATGCTGTTCAACGCGGGTCGCATTCGCAAGCGCGGCCGCGTGGACGATGGCGATTCGCATCTGGATACGAACGAGATTGAGCGCGAGCGTGGCATCACGATTTTCTCGTCGCAGGCCGTGCTCGACCATGGCGATACCCACGTCATGCTCGTGGATGCGCCGGGGCATGTCGATTTTTCTGCCGAGGCGGAGCGCACGCTGCGCGCACTCGACTATGCGATTTTGGTTGTGGGCGCCAACGATGGCGTGCAGGGGCATACCGAAACCCTGTGGCGCCTGCTTGCGCGCTATGACATCCCGACGTTCATCTTTATCAACAAAATTGATTTGGAGAATCCCGGCCGCGATGTTTTGCTGGCACAACTTGGGCGGCGTCTTTCCGAGGGCTGCCTGGATGCCAACGAACTGCTGGCAGGCGGTGCCGTTCAGGAGGACGCTGCTGCGTTGGACGAGGCGGCGCTCGAGGAGTTTCTTGGGGCGGGTGAGCTTTCTGTTGAAACGCTGTCGCGCATGGTTGCCGAGCGCAAGCTCTTTCCCTGTTTTGCCGGCTCGGCGCTCAAGGACCAAGGCGTGGACGAGCTGCTGGATGGCATATGTGCGCTGATGCGTGAACAGGCATGGCTCCCGGAGTTTGCCGCGCGCGTCTATCGTGTCAGCCGCGGGGATCGCGGCGAGCGCTTGGCATGGGTTAAAGTGACCGGCGGCACGCTGCACGCAAAACAGATGATTGGCGGACGTTTCGGTGCCGAGGCATGGGAGCAAAAGATCGACCAGGTGCGCATCTATAACGGCGAGAAATACGAGCTTGCCCAAGAAGTTGCTGCTGGCGGTATTTGTGCCGTGACAGGCCTTGCGCACGTTCGCCCAGGGGACGCCCTGGGCGCGGAGCCTGCGGGCGATGCGCCCGTCATTGCGTCAGTCCTTACCTATACGGTGCTTCCGGGCGAACACGACGTCCATACGGTGTTCAAAGCGTTGACTGAGTTGGCGGACGAAGATCCCATGCTCGGCGTAAGCTGGAACACGCATCTTGAACAAATACATCTGCAGCTCATGGGAGCGGTGCAGCTCGAGGTCGTGCAGCGCGTGCTGGCCGATCGTTTTGGCCTTGCGGTCGAGTTTGAGCCCGGTGGCATCCTCTATAAGGAGACCATTTCGCAGCCGGTCGAGGGCGTGGGCCACTTTGAGCCACTGCGCCACTATGCCGAGGTGCATCTGCGCCTGGAGCCGTTGCCGGCGGGCTCGGGCGTACAGTTTGGCACCGTGACTTCGACCGACGAGCTCGATCTTAACTGGCAGCGTCTGGCGCTCACCAACGCTATGGAGCGCGATCCTCTGGGCGTGCTGACCGGCTCGCCCATCACCGATGTGCGCATTACGCTCACAGGTGGCCGCGCGCATGCCAAACACACCGAGGGCGGCGATTTTCGCCAGGCCACGTATCGCGCGATTCGCCAGGGGCTCATGCGGGCACGTGAGGCCGGCGCGGCGGTGCTGTTGGAGCCGTGGTACCACTTTGAGCTCGAGGTGCCGGGGGAGTGCGTGGGCCGGGCGCTCTCGGATGCCACACGCATGGGTGCCGAGTACGAGCCGCCGACGATGGCGGGCGACCGAGCGAAGCTTGTGGGTCGCGTGCCGGCATCCGAGGTGCAGGATTACGCGCTGGAGGTGGCTGCCTACACGAGTGGTCGCGGGCATCTGTACTTGGAGTTTGCCGGCTATGCGCCTTGTCATGATGCCGAGCGCGTCATCGAGACGGCCGCCTATGAGCCCGAGGCCGATCTGCCCAACACGCCCGACTCGGTCTTTTGCTCTCACGGCGCCGGCTACACGGTCAAATGGTACGACGTACCCGCCGCGGCGCACGTAAAGGTCGATCCCGCCACCTTCCGCCCCTGGCGAGCAGCAGACGCGGAGTTTTTCGGCCATAGGTGACAGAAGGGCGGCTCCTTTGTCACCTGCTGTTGGTATAACTCGGTATAAGTTGGTATAACTATAGGCAGCGTTTGCCAATCCGAGGAGGCCGACATGAATCCAAATCCCTTTAAGCCTACGGCTGGCAAGCGGCCTCCGATACTCATCGGTCGCGAGTCGGTCATCGAAGATTTCGAGGAAGGGCTCGATAACGGCGCCGGTGCCCCCCGGAAGGCTCATGCTCATTACGGGAAACCGCGGCTGTGGCAAAACGGTTCTCCTACGGGAGCTGCAGCGTCTAGCCAGCGCGCGCGGATGGGCGGTTGTCTCCGATTCCGCTTCGCTTGGCTTATGCGACCGCTTGGCCGACGCGCTTCGCTCGAATAGGCCGGTTGTGACGTCAATGGAGTTCGGTCCGTCATTTGGCCGGATGTCGGTCGAGGCGGCGCGAACAAAGGGCGAGACGTTGCGAGGGCTGGTCAACGAGCGCCTCAAGAAGCTCGGTCCAGGCAAGGGCATACTGTTTGCGATTGACGAGGCTCAATCTGCGTCTATCGAGGAGCTGGCGGCACTTGCCGTTCTCTATCAGCAAGTGCTCGGAGATCAGGATGCCACGGGCTTGTCCGATAGCGACCAGCGCGGTCTTGCGCTGGTGTTCGCCGGCTTACCCAGTATGGTTGATGACTTGCTCGAAGAGCCGAGCGTGACGTTTTTGCGGCGTGCCCAGCAGCGTACGCTGGGGGCGATTTCTTTGCCCAAGGTGCGCGATTCATATGTCCAGACGGTCAAAGACGCTGGCCTTTGCGTTGATGCGGAGACGGCGGACCTTGCGGCGCGCAAGAGCATGGGGCATCCCTATATGGTTCAGTTGGTGGGATATTACATGTGGCGGGCTGCTGTCCGGCGTGGCTCGCAGGTCATTGAAGTGTGCGATGTCGAGGCTGGCTACGCCGATGCCGTCTCTGAGTTCTATGAAGCGGTCGACGCTCCCTTGTATTACGGGTTGCGCAGTCCACAGCGTCTCTTTATCGAGGCCATGGCGGCTGACGAGGGCAAACCGACGCGCATGGCGGATATCATTGAGCGTTGCGATCGCACCCAAAGCTGGGCGAGTAAATATCGCGCAAGTCTGATTCGCGAGCGCGTCATCGAGGCTGCCGGATACGGCCTCGTCCGGTTTACCGTGCCCATGCTGGGCGCGTACGTTCGCGATCGAGTTTTATGGCATGAGTAGGGTGATAAAGGTGACGGAACAGAAGATGAGCCCGCAGGCTATCGAGGTGCGTGGCGCGCGCGTTCATAACCTTAAAGACATCGATATCGATATTCCGCTGGGAAAGCTTGTGGGCATTGCCGGCGTGTCGGGTTCGGGCAAGAGTTCGCTGGCGCTGGGGGTTCTTTATGCCGAGGGCTCGCGCCGTTACCTGGAGGCGCTCAGCACCTATACCCGCCGTCGCCTGACGCAGGCCGAGCACGCTCAGGTGGATGAGGTATTGCACGTGCCGGCGGCACTCGCATTGCATCAGCGCCCCAGCGTGCCGGGCGTGCGGTCCACTTTTGGCACCATGACTGAACTCAACAATAGCCTGCGTCTGCTCTTTAGCCGTTGCGCCCATCATGTGTGTCCGCATTGCGGGGCGCGTGTGGAGCCGAGCCTTAACGTTGCCGCAGGCCTGTCGCTCGCGTGCCCTGCATGCGGTCGTGAGTTCTACGCGCCGAGCGCCGAGGACCTTGCGTTTAACAGCGGCGGTGCGTGTCCCACCTGCGGCGGCACCGGTGTCATGCGCGAGGTGGACGAGGCGAGCTTGGTACCCGACGAGTCAAAGACTATCAACGAGGGCGCGGTGCTTCCTTGGGGCACGCTCATGTGGGATCTGATGAAGCAGGTGGCCGGCGAGATGGGCGTGCGCACCGACGTGCCGTTTAACCAGCTCACGCCTCAAGAGCGCGACATCGTGTTTCATGGTCCGGCGGTTAAAAAGCACATTCTCTACGTCCCCAAAAACGGTGAGGGCGCCACGCCGCTCGACTTTACCTATTACAACGCCGTCTATACCGTCGAGAACGCACTCGCAAAGGTCAAAGACGATAAGGGTCTCAAACGCGTTGCACGCTTTTTGCGCGAGGGAGCATGCCGCGATTGCGGTGGCACGCGTCTCTCCGAGGCTGCACGCCAGCCCCAGGTGTGCGGTATCAATCTGGCGCAGGCCGCGGCCATGACGCTGGGTGAGGCGATTGAGTGGGTGCGCGGGGTGCCCGTATCCTTGCTGCCCGAGATGCGGCCCATGGCAACGGATATCTGCGATTCGTTTTTGAGTGTGGCCCGTCGTCTGGTCGACCTGGGTCTCGATTACCTTTCACTCGACCGCGCCGGTGCCACGCTCTCCACGGGTGAGCGCCAGCGTGTGCAGCTCGCTCGCGTGGTGCGCAACCGATCGACAGGCGTGCTTTATGTGCTGGACGAGCCTTCGATCGGCTTGCATCCTGCCAATGTCGACGGCTTGGTGGGCGTGATGCGCGATCTGGTGGATGACGGCAACACCGTGGTCGTTGTCGACCACGATACGCGCGTACTGGCGGAAGCCGACTATCTGGTCGAGATGGGCCCCGTTGCCGGAGCGGGCGGCGGTAATGTGATCGCCGCTGGTACGGTAGACGAGGTCGAGCAATCGCAGGGCAGCCGTATCGCGCCGTTTTTGCGCTCAGAGTCCAAGCGCTTGCGTCCACGGGTAACTGACGAGGAAATGTTCGACCAGGGCCATATCCGCATGGCGACCGATGCCATCCATACCGTCAAGCCGCTCGAAGTCGATATCCCGCGCGGCCGCCTTGTCGCGGTGACGGGCGTTTCGGGTTCGGGTAAGACGACGTTGGTGCTCGAGACGCTCATCCCGGCGCTTAAGGCGCAGGCAGCCGGCGAGCGCCTGCCACGCCACGTGCGCTGGATCGATGCCGAGGGCATTGCGCGTGCCAACCTGATTGACGCCACGCCCATCGGTGCCAACGTGCGCTCGACGGTGGCAACCTATGCCGACATCCATGATGAGCTGCGCCGCGCCTTCGCCCGTACGCCCGAGGCCAAGGCAGCCGGCTACAAGGCGGGCGCCTTTAGCTACAATACCGGCGCCTTGCGCTGCCCTACGTGTGATGGCACGGGCTCGATATCGCTCGACGTGCAGTTTTTGCCCGATGTCGAAATCGTCTGCCCGGCATGTCGCGGCTCACGTTATGCAGACGCGGCTTCGCATATCCATCGCGAGGGCAAGGACGGGAGTCTGCTTACGTTGCCGCAGCTCATGGACATGAGTGTGGACGAGGCCATCGACGCCACGGTGGGGCTCAAGAAAGTTCAGACGCGCTTGCAGACCTTGCACGACCTTGGCTTGGGTTATCTCACGCTCGGTGAGCCCACGCCGGCGCTTTCAGGCGGCGAGGCGCAGCGTCTTAAGCTTGCGAGCGAGATGGGCCGCGTGCAGGACGATGCCGTATTCGTGTTCGATGAGCCCACGATCGGCCTACATCCGCTCGATGTCCAGGTCTTGTTGAGTGTGTTCGACGGCCTCGTTGCCAAGGGCGCCACAGTTATCGTGATCGAACACGATCTCGACCTTATCCGCAACGCCGATTACGTGATCGACATGGGCCCAGGCGGTGGCGATGCGGGCGGGCAAATCGTCTGCGCCGGTACGCCGGGTGATATCGCGGCCTGCTCCAAGAGCATTACCGGACGCTACCTATAGACAATGAGGCAAAGGGGCTGCCCCTTTGTCGCATTGACCTCTATTTCACGCATTGAGCCGCGAGATAGTCGCGGAAGAATGGCAATTCAAATGCGACGAGCCCTCGTCCTCGTTCTCCAATGATGCCGGCATCTATCATGCGGCGTCGGTAGCGGGAGACCTGCTGCGGCGAACGCTTAAGGCGCTCGACAAGGTCAGCAGTGGTGGTCTCTTCCTCGTCATCGAGCATAGCGATGAGGAATCGCTTGTCCTCTGCAGTGAGTTCCCGATAGGTTGCCGCGAGGATTCGGTCGTCCATCTCGTCGCGCGCGATTTTGATTCCCAGGTCAAAGTCGCGTGACGAGATTTCCTTCGAATCGCTTGTGAGATCCCAGGCACGGTAGCCTACGAGTTGCAATAGGAAGGGAAAACCAGAGATCGAGCGAACGGCTCTATCGATTCCCTCAGCATCTGCCAGGCGATCGTTTTCCTGAATTGTGCGAATCAAGGCCTCGCGCACGTCATAGTCGGCAATGCGACCCAGATGATATTGTTGAGCGCGGCGAAGGAACGAGACCGTCTTGTGGTTCAGCAACGTCGAGACGTTGTTGGGAAGTCCCGCCATGAGCAGCGCGACGCGTTTCCCATCGGTCACAAAGTGCTGATACGCCGCTGCGAGCTGAATCATCTCGTCGAGTGTTGGGTCCACCTCGTCAACCGTGACGAGCAGACCGGTGCCCGCCTCGTTGAGCTGGTCGATGATGTCGCTCATGCGATAACGCCAGGTTGAGGCATCGTGAACGTGATTGACCTCGATGCTGCCGAGCGGTGCAATTCCGAGACCGGTGACTTCGAAGTTGTTAGACGGGTCGATAAGATGGCCGGCAGCACGCTTCGCCCCGAACTCGATTTCCTCAAGCATTCCCGGGAGCGCGGTCGTCTTTACGGCTATCCAGCCGTGGGATTCCGCCCTTGTCGCAAGCGATGACATGAGAGCAGTTTTACCGGTTCCACGCGCGCCTAAGAAGATCGAGGTCAATTCTGGGCGCCTGCGCTGGCTCAAGAAAGCACGGTCCAGATCACGAATAATCTGTTGTCTGCCAGCGAGATGGGCAGGAACCTCGCCAAAGCTAGGGGTAAACGGGTTCTCGAGATATTTCACAAGGCTCTCCTTTGACACCGCCGTTTAACTTCATTTTACTTTAGTTAATTCTGATTAAAAGTGTGGTCTCTTTATCTAGAGCATCAATTAGGTGTGTGTGCCGTCGGCGTGGCGCTTGAATGTGACAAAGGGACAGTTCCTTTGTCACATTCCCGGAAAGCCTGTTTGGCGTAGGGCCTCGTAGAGGACGATGGCGGCGCTGTTGGAGAGGTTGAGTGCGCTGATGCGGTAGTCGTCCGGGTTGACGAAGTTGCCGCAGATATCCTGTTGAAGGATGGCCTCGTGGCTGTCCTCGGTATGCCCGAGCGATTCCTCGTGAGCTTCCCAAGCCTCGGCGTTATCGAGTGAGTCGCAATCGCGCAGCATCGGGATGCGCTCGCAGCGCTCGGGCGCCGCGGCAAGCAGTGGCTCGGGAATGCCCGAGCTCTCGCTGCCAAAGACCAAGTAGTCGCCGTCGCGGTAGGTGCTCTGCGCATAGGTGCGGCGTGCCTTTTTGGTCAGCAAGTGCAGGCGTTCGTCGGCAGGGGAGAGACCATTGCGCGCAAGGAAATCCTCCCAGCCGGCATAGGTGGTCACGTCCAAGTTTTGCCAGTAGCCCAGGCCGGCGCGACGCACCGTCTTGTCGTCGAGTGAAAACCCCAGCGGCTCCACCAGATGCAGGCGGGCGCCGGTGACCACGCAGGTGCGGCCGATATTGCCCGTATTGGCTGGGATCTCGGGTGCATACAGCACAATGTTGAACATGAATCTCCTTGGCTCAGAACGAAAAACCACCACGAAGGGGACGGGCACCTTCGTGGTGGTTTGGCGGTTACGTAGCGGAAAAATGCCCGCTTGGATAAACCTAGGCGCGATGCCAGTCGGTCAGGCAGGCATCGAGGGAGGCGATGAGCGCATCCTTGTCCATGTGACGGCCGATGATGCACAGGCTCGTCATACGGTCGCCCGTCTCGTCGTCCCAAATCTGCATGATCTCGGGGTTCTCGTCGATGATCTTCTGTTTCTCGCCCTCGGGCGCCGAGTCGACAAACAGGCCGTTCTCCATCAGGCGCATCTGGTGGCCGGCCTGCTCAAACATGTAGCACATGTCCGGGTCGCCGGTCTGCCACAGCGGACCCTTGACGCGGATGACCTCGTCGGGCCACTCCTGCTCAACAAAATCGGTGAACTTCTTCAGGTCAAACGGCTTACGGCGCGAGTAAACAAAGGTCTCGATGTCGTACTCGAGCACCTCGGGGTCGTCGTGCTCCTCGGGATGCTCCATGGCATCGATCCAGGCGGCGGAGTTGTAGGCGCGCATAAAGTCGAAGCGGTCGGTATCGAGCAGCTCCTCCATGGGAACCTCGCCGTTTTGAGCCTCGACGATCACGGCGTCCTTCTGCAGACTGCGCACGATAGCCTTGAGCTCGGCGATCTGCTCAGAGCTCACGGTATCGGTTTTGTTGAGGATCAGCGTGGAGCAGAACTCGATCTGCTGGATGAGCAGGCTCTCGATGTCGTCCTCGTCGATATCCTCGGCCAGCAGGTCGCGACCGCCGTTGAACTCGTCGTACATGCGGGCGCAGTCGACCACGGCCACGATGTTGTCGAGCGCGAGCTTGGGCTCGCCGCCCACCTTGGCCTCGTCGCAGAAGCTCGAGATGGTGTAGGCGATGGGGATGGGCTCGCAAATGCCCGAGGCCTCGATGATGATGTAATCGAAGTTGCCCGAATCGGCGATGCCCTGCAGCTGGTTGGCCAGGTCATCCGAAAGCGTGCAGCAGATGCAGCCGTTGGTGAGCGGGATGAGGTCGTCGGTCTCGGAAAGGCCGCCGTCGGCGATGAGGCTGGCGTCCACATTGATCTCGCCGATATCGTTGACGATTACGGCGGCGCGGATACCGCCATCGTTAGCGAGGATGTGGTTGAGCAGCGTGGTCTTGCCGGCACCGAGGTATCCGGTAAGCATGATGATTTTCACGGGTTTGTTGGGCATGTGCCCTCCTTTGTTAGACATGGCTTACAGTTGAATCATATGCCAAACGCCTGCTCTTATACCCACGCGCTGGCAAATAACACAGGCTACTCCCAGGCTCCCCATACATCGGGGCAATAACCGACGGTGGCCTTTTTGCCGTTACGCACGATGGGCTCGGCTAGAACCTGCTGGTTCTCGAGCAACTTGTCGAAGCGCTGGCTGGGGGTGAGGTGCTGGATGAGCGCGAGCGTCTCCTCGTCCTTGGCCTTGGGGTTGAGCAGCTTGTCGATACCGCCGACCGCCTGCATCACGCTCGTGAGCTCGCCCTTGCTCATCTCCTTTTCCTTAAGGTCAATAAACTGCACCTTAATGCGGCGCTCTTTGAAGAAGCGCTGTGCTTTCTTGGTATCGAAAGACTTTTTGGTGCCAAAAATTTGCACGTTCATGTATTTGTTCCGCCGTTCTACCTGATGAAGTTGGTGCGCTCGCGATCGGCTTCGGGGGCTTCGATGCCGGCGGCCTGTCCTGCCTCGATACAATGCAGGAGCCAGGCCATGTTCTTGCCGATGTTGCGCATGGTGGCCAGGCCCTCGGCGTCCTGGGCGGCCTCGCCCGGCATGGCGCCAAACACGTTGTTCCAGTACGTGGAAGCAACCACGGGCATCTGGTTGATGGTGAAGTACTTATTGAGCACGTCGAAGGTGGTCGACGTGCCGCCGCGACGGGCAACGGCGACGGCAGCGCCCGGCTTGTGTGCAAAGGCTTTGCTGCCGGCATAGAATGCGCGATCGAGGGCCGAAAGGATGCGTCCGCTGGGGTGCGCATAGTAGACGGGCGAGCCAAAGACAAAGCCATCTGCCTGCTCGGCGGCAGCGATCAGCTCGTTCACCACGTCATCGTCAAAGGTGCAGCGGCAATCGAGCTTGCCGCACTGACCACAGCCAATGCAGTCGCGAATGGGCTTGGTGCCCAGCTGAAACACCTCGGTATCAATGCCTTCGGCATTGAGTTGCTCGGCGACCTCGGCGAGTGCGCGGGCGGTGTTGCCGTTTGCCTTGGGGCTGCCATTGACCAAAAGAACCTTCATCACAAACTCCCTCTGCTGTCGGTGACTTCTGCAGAGGATTATCGCACGATGGGGGAGGCGGTGTGGGCGCGGTGCTAATCCAGTTTGGTACCTGGCACCTGCACGGCTTTCCCGAGCAACGCTTTGAGCTCGTTTAAAATCGAAACGGGCTGACGGTCGACGCCGTCCAGATGGAGCGTGGCCACGCGAATGGGCGGCTGATATTCAAATGGGCCAAAGAGCACGGGCGAACCCAGGAACCGCTCGATTTCCTCTGCAATCGCATCGGTTTCTTCGGGATCAAAGTCGTCGAAAAGCGCCACGAACATCGGCCCCGTCGAGCGGAACATACGACCCTTACCGCGCGAGCATTCCACCAGACAGGCGGCACATTCTGCCAAAACACGGTCGCCCGCATCAAAGCCAAAACGGGCATTGACCTGAGCGATATCGTCGATTTTAATGGCGATCAACCCCGCCTTGCGCGCCACGCGACGCATTTCGCCAATGGCGTTGACCAGGGCGTGAATATCGCCCAAGCCGGTCACGGAATCGGTCGTATCTGCCAAGCTTCGGTTGATGATAATGCCCACATACATGCCGGGCTCGGTATCGGTGCCGTCCAAGCGGTAGCCCGTGCAGTCGCAAAGCACGTATTTTCCGGTGGCATCCATTACGCGATACTGCATGTAGTGGAAGTGCCACGTGCCGTTTATCACCATGTCGAGCTCGACACGTACGTTGTCGCGGTCCTCGGGATGAACGCGGGCGAGCCACATGTCGAGTGAGTTAAAAGGGTGCTGGGAGGGCAGGTCAAAATCGCGCACGGCGTTAACCGACCATTGCGATTCTCCCGTATCGAGATTGAGGATAAACGGATAGCGCGTCTCGGAGCTCATGGAGATCGCTTGGAACACCCGGTCGTTGCAGGGAAGCTGATCGACGATTGGGCGTTGCGGCGCGTCACTGTCTTTCGGTTGCTGCACACGATGCATAAGCTTATAGCGATACATCTTGCGATCGGCATCCATCGTCATCTGGCGACGCGTGTCGCCGGCAAGTGGATCGACGCGCGAGCAGCCAAAGCTAAAGCTGCCGATCATGGGCGCCTTGCCACCTGAGCTCGCCTCGATCAGCCTGGTACGTACCTGCTCCAAGCGCTGCTCGAGTTCAATCTCGTTTGCGGAGAGCGAGATGAGCACAAACTCGTCTCCACCGATACGGAACAGCATCTCATCGTGCTCCATGGTTTCGGAGAGCGTGCGGCAGATGCTCAGAATATAGCGATTGCCTTCGGCGTGGCCAAACCTATCATTGCAATGCTTGAGATGGTCGATGTCAATATAGGCGCAGGTGAAGGGGTCGCCTTTGCGCCAGAGTTGCTCGACGTGACGGTCGAATCCGTTGCGGTTGCCCAAGTTGGTGAGCGGGTCGATATAGGCGTTACGCTCAAGCAGCTGGCGCTCTTGTTGCAGGACGGCATGCGTCTTTTGCAGTTGCTCACCAACGGCGCGTAGCTCAGCAGGCAGCGCGGCAACATCGAGTTCAGCGGTCGAGACGCCGTTCGCAAGTCGCTGAAGATAGGCAATAATCGATTGCTCGCCCAGGCGATATGACTCGTTCATGATGGATAACCTCCTTGGGCGGAACAACGGTTTGTATCATATCCCCAATTCGGTTTGAATTGGGGATATAAGTTAGCTAATGGAGACAAATGTCCCCTTCGACGGCGGCGTTTTGCGCGCGAGCGTATCAGTTGCTATTGCCACCATCGAGCAATGCCTCAAAATCCTTCGCCGGCATGGGGCGGTAGTAGAGGAAGCCCTGAGCGTAGCGGGCGCCCATTTGTCGTAGCATGTTCGCCTGCCCATTTGTCTCGACGCCTTCGACCACGACGGGTAGATGGAGCGACTGCGCCATTTCGAGCATCGATGAAATGATTTGCGTGCTGCGGCCTTGATCGCCGTCGACGGGCGCAATCTGCCAAATGTGCTTGTCGAGCGTCACCATAAAGCCGCTTTCCTCGAGTGCGGGGATATGGGTGCACATGCTGTGGACGGCTATTATTCGACAGGCGGTAGCGCGACGATGCGATGTTCGATGAAAATGCGACTGAGACGATATATGTTGACGGGTATACTTGTCCCGTTTGAATTTGTGGGGACGGAGATGGTCGCATGGCACAGTCAAATACGACGCGCACGGTGGGGCTGGCACTCGAGGGAGGCGGCTACCGCGGTATGTATACGGCGGGCGTGCTCGACGTTTGGATGGAGCACGGCTTAACTTGCGACCATATGGTGGGTGTCTCGGCGGGCGCGGCGTTTGGCTACAACTTTAAATCGCGCCAGATCGGCCGCGCCATTCGCTATAACAAGGCCTATTGTGCCGATAAGCGCTATGCGGGTGTAGCAAGCTGGCTGCGGACCGGCGATATGTTCAATGCCGATTTTGCCTATCACGAGGTGCCCATCGAGCGCGATCCCATCGATTTGGAGACATATCGCGCCTGCCCCATGCGGTTTACGTGCGTGTGTACCGATATCGAGACGGGCAAGGCCGTCTACCACGACCTGCCCTATGGCGATGAGCGCGATATCGAGTGGATCCGGGCGTCGTCGGCGATTCCCGTGGCGACGCGTCCCGTTGCTATTGACGGGCATAAGTATCTGGATGGTGGCGTGGCTGATTCTATTCCCAGCGCATGGCTGTTTGCGCAGGGGTATGACCGCAATATCGTGGTACTCACGCAGCCAGCGGGCTTTGTGAAGCAGCCCAACAGCGTGATGCCCATGCTGCGTCGCGTGTTCCGTCACTATCCGGAGTTTGTCGCAGCGCTTGAGCATCGGCATGAGGTCTACAATGCCACGCTCGATGATTTGGCGCGTCGTGAGGCCGCCGGCGATATCTTTGTGGTGCGTCCGAGCGAATCGGTGAAGGTGCCGTCGCTGTGTCGTGAGCCCGATGAACTTGAGCGCATCTACCGGATTGGTCGCCACGATGCGGAGGCGACCTTGCCGGCGCTGGAGGCATATCTGGCAGAGTAGGGCAAACTGCCGCGTGCTCAGCGGAAAGCGCATCCCAGAATGGACGTCCAAACTGGGATGCGTTTTCCATTGCTGAAGTTATGGGGCCGCGGAGCAACTGTTCGGCTTATGCCTATGCCTGCTGCCAGGTGTCTACGAGCTCCTTGGCCGCGGCGTAGGGGTCATCGGCGCTGCAGACGGCACTCACCACAAAGAAGCCGTCGACGCCGGTAGCCTTGAGCTGCGGAAGGTCGGCCGTCTTGACGCCGCCGCCCACCACGATGGGCACGGGGCTTGCCGCATGGAGCGCGGCCAGGTCCTCAAAGCTCTTGGTGATGATAGAGCCGTCGGCCGCGCGTCCGCAGTCGCGCTTGGTCTCGGTCTCGTGGAGTGGGCCGATGCCAAGGTAGTCGACCAAACTCATATCGGCGGTCTTGACGTACTCGAGCATCTCCTCGCAACGGGCCGAAAGGCCCACGATGGCGTCGGGGCCCAGCAACTTGCGACAGACCTCGACGGGAATATCGCTTTGGCCCACGTGCACACCGTCGACAGCAATACCCTGCTCGCGCGCGGCAAGCACACAGTCCAGACGGTCGTCGATCAGCAAGGCGACCTGACCGGTCTTGCTGGCCTGAGCGATTGCCTGCGCGGCGTCGCCGGTCAGCGCAATGATCTCGCGGGCGCTTGCCACCTTGGAGCGCACCTGGATGCAGGTAAAGCCGGCGTCGAGCGCCTGGGCCACCACATCGCCCACGGGGCGCCCGAGCGTGTTTTCGGGGCCGAGTACCAGATAGGCCGAGATATCAAGGTTGTCGCGGATGCTCATCGTGCTTCCTCCTGCTTTTTGATCTGTGCTTCCATGCGCTCGAGTTTGCCGGTCATGGTGTCGGTAAATCCGGGTCGAATATCGGCTTTGAGCACGACTTCGGTGCGGATGCCCTTGCTCGCCAACACAAAGGTTGCGTCGCGCACGACCTGCATGACCTCGTCCCAGTCGCCCTCGATCTCGGTGAACATGGAGGTGGTGCGGTTGGGCAGGCCGCTCTCGCGAATGACACGCACGACCTCGGCGACCTCGGCGGATAGCTCATCGCCGGTGCCGCACGGGGCGATGGCCACGGCGACGAGCGTGTTCATGCCGGCATTGGTTGCGGGCTCGGACATGGCCTATGCCTCCTCGAGCTCGAGTCGGTTATCGGCGATGTCTTGGGCGGTTGCGCGGTAGAGCTCGTCGATAAAGGCGACCTTAAAGCTTGCCGGGGCGTCGGCGACAGCGGCGGCACGCGTGCCGGCCACGTTGTAGACGGCGGTGCCGCAGACGGCTGCCGTAAACGGGTCGGCGGCGCAGGCATACACGGCCAGCACGCCGCCCTGCGAGCAGCCGCAGCCGGTGATCTTGGACATGAGCGGGCTGCCGCCGTGAGACTTGGCCACCGTCGTGCCGTCGGTGATTAGGTCGACTTCGCCCGAGACCACAACGGCGCCACCGGTGTGGCGAGCGAGCGCCACGGCGGCATCGCGGGCGGCGTCGACCGTGTCGGTGGTATCGACACCACGCACGCGGCTCAGATCAGCCGCCTCGCCCTCAAGACCCCACAGGCCGGCGAGTGCGATAATCTCGGAGGCGTTGCCGCGCACGATGGCGGGCTTGTACTGCTTGAGCTCGTTTACCAGCTGGGTGCGCAGGCTGCCGATACCCAGGCCCACCGGATCGAGCACCCAGGGCTTGCCGGCGTCGTGTGCCGCCTTCGCCGCGCGGGGAATCGTCTGCTCGTAGATAGGGAAGAGCGTGCCCATGTTGAGATAGATGGCGCCGCCGCCGGCAACGAGCGCTTCGCCCTCGTCGGGCAGATAGACCATGGCGGCCGATCCGCCCACGGCGAGCTGTGCGTTGGCGACAAAGTCGATCGTCACCGTGTTGGTGATGGAGCCGGCCATCGGATTGGTGGCGCGAATTTCCTCTACGGCCTTGACCATATGTTGCTTAAGCTGTTCCGAATCAATCACTGCACATGCCTCCTTGGCATAGAAAAGGGGCGCTGTGCATAGACAGCGCCCCTGTAAAGGCGGCATGCTCCCTACGCCAGCATTAACTGACAGGTTCAAAGGATTGGGCCCCATGCCCTCTCAGCCTTGTGGTTTGCACCGCCGGCACTCCCGCATCGAATCTGTTGTTCCCTATACTAGCGCACCTGCCAAAAAGGGACAGGTTTATTTTGGCAGGTCGTTACAATAGGTAGGACCGATACGAATGGGGGCCTTATGATTAAACTTGTGCTGACCGATATGGACGATACACTGATTCCAGCCGGGCATGACGGCGCCAGCGACTACGCCATTGAGGGTATTCATGCCATGCAGGCGGCGGGTCTGCACTTTGGGCCGGTTTCGGGTCGTCAGCCGTCCGCGATGGGCTGGATGTTCAAAAACCGTTCCGAGTGTTTTTCGACCGGTGCGTTCTGTAACGGCCAGGTGATGTTTGTCGACGGCGAAGTAGTCGCTTCGCGCGCAATCGACAACGATGCTCTGATGCGTTTGGCTGACTATCTGGAGCAAGAGACCGACGATACATTTCTAAAAGTCTACAGCCTGGGCGATGACTTTTGGGGCAACGATGCCTATTGCGTGACGAGCAATCCCGAGCGTGTGCGTCGCGCTATGGAGTCGGGCGGCAATGCGTGGCTCAAAGGCGAAGAGGCCCCGTGTCGTCCCGTCGTCGATGGCGCGCCGGTGTTTAAGGCGAATATCTGGAGTGCCCGTTCGCGTGAGGAGCTCGCGGAGCTACGCGAGCGCGTTGCCGTTGAGGTGCCGGAACTCTCGCTTGTGTTTCCCAACAACCGAGTGCGCCTGTTCGACATCCTTCCGGATGGTTGGGACAAGGGCTGCGCTGCGCTGGAGCTGGCGCGCGCCTTGGGCCTGACGCCCGACGAGGTGGCCGTATTTGGCGATTCCGATAACGATCTGCCCATGATCGATGCCGTTCCCAACTCCGTTGCAGTCGCCAATGCCAATGAGGCCGTCACGGCTGCCGCGCGCTGGCATATCGGCGCCGCGGCAGATGATGCGGTCGCCGGGGCTCTGCATCAGATTGCCGCCTGCGCCGCGACGGGGGAGATGCCGCCGTTTATGCGTCAGGAGGGTGCAGCCGACGCGAATTTCGCGAACAGCTAAGGAGACAGCCATGAAGCTCCAGCAGCTCAGATATGTCGTCAAAGTTGCCGAATGCGGCAGCATTACCGAGGCCTCGCGCCGTCTCTTTGTGTCGCAGCCTTCGATTACCGCGTCGATTCGCGATCTCGAAAACGAGATGGGTGTGCACATCTTTGAGCGCACCAACAAGGGCGTCATTGTGTCCGAGGAAGGCGAGACCTTCTTGGGCTATGCGCGCCAGGTACTCGACCAGGCCGACCTGCTCGAGGGCAAGTACAAGGGCGCATCCGAGCAGGTGCCGCACTTTAGTGTGAGCTGCCAGCATTATTCCTTTGCCGTCAACGCGTTTGTCGACGTGATCCGCGAGTTCGATGCCGCGCGTTACGACTTCACCCTGCGCGAGGAGCAGACTCACGAGATTATCGAGGATGTCGCGCATATGAAAAGCGAACTGGGCATCCTGTACTTATCCGAGCATAACCGCGAGGTCATCGAGCGCATGCTGGTGGCCAACGAGCTCGTGTTCGAAGGACTCTTCTGCGCCACGCCGCATGTCTTCGTCTGCGCCGACCATCCGCTGGCGGACCGCTCCAGCGTGACGCTCGAGGATCTGGAAGACTACCCGTTCCTGTCCTACGAGCAGGGCAGCTACAACTCGTTTTACTATTCCGAGGAGCTGACCTCGACGTTCGAGCGTCGCAAAAATATCCGCGTGCGGGACCGTGCGACGTTGTTCAATTTGGCCATGGGCCTCAACGGCTACACGGTATGCTCGGGCGTGATCAGCCACGAGCTCAACGGCCCCGGCATTATCTCGATTCCGCTCGACGTGGACGAGTACATGGAGATTGGCATCATCACGCGCAAGAACACGACGCTTACGCGCTACGGTCGGGCCTATATCGACGCGATTCGTCAGCATATCTAGGCTGCTGTGCTCCGCACGGTTCAAGTCTCTTTATGACAGTCCAGACTGATATAGGAAACATCTATATCAAACTGTTATAAACGTATATTTTACGATGGTCATATGAGCGCTCATACTCTGTCCCAGTAAAGCAACCAATGCAAAGGGAGATATCTATGAGCACTTCGATTCAACCGAACGCGCCGTTTCGCGCCGATATCGTCGGCAGCTTTCTTCGTCCGCAGGCTGTAAAGGACGCCCGTGCCACCTATGTCGCGGGTAAACTCGACGCTTCCGGCCTTAAGGCCGTCGAGGACGATGCCATTCGCGATTTGGTGGCCAAGCAGAAGGCCGCCGGCCTGCAGGTGATCACCGATGGCGAGTTCCGCCGCAGCTACTGGCACCTCGATTTTATGTGGGGCCTTAACGGCATTGAGCGCCGCACCTCACGCACGGGTTATATGTTCCATGACGAGGAGACGACGGCCGACACCGCCGTGGTTACCGGTCCCATTAGCGGCGAGAACCACCCGTTCGTCGAGCATTTTAAGTTCGTCAAGGCGCTTGAGGAGGAGGGCCAGGTCGCACGCCAGACCATTCCGGCGCCGATCCAGACGTTCTCTGAGGTCACGCTCGATCGCTGCGATGGCCAGCAGGAGAGCCTGCGCGCTGTCTATAAGACCGATGAGGAACTTGCCGACGCCATTGCAGCCGCTTATCGCACGGTGATCGCCGACCTGTACGCAGCAGGCTGCCGCAACATCCAGTTTGATGACTGCACCTGGGGCATCTACTGCGATACCGATTTTGTCGCCAAAACCGGCATGAGCCCGGTCGACCTGCAAAAGGTAAGCGAGCTGGGCGTGGCGCTCAACAACGCCGCCATCGAGGGCAAGCCCGACGATTTGGTCATCAACACGCACGTGTGCCGCGGCAACTACCACTCCACCTACGCTTTTGAAGGCGGCTACGACCCTATCGCTCCGTATCTGTTCGCACATGAGAATGTCGATGCGTTCTATCTGGAGTTCGACACGCCGCGCGCCGGCGGCTTTGAGCCGCTCAAGTACGTCGCTCCCGGCAAGAAGGTCGTGCTGGGCTTGGTAACCACCAAGGCGGCAGAGCTCGAGAACGAGGATGTTATCGTCGAGCGCATCCGCGAAGCCGCTAAGTACGTGCCGCTCGAGAATCTGTACCTGTCGCCCCAGTGCGGCTTTGCCAGCTGCGAGATTGGCAACAAGCTGACCGAGGACGAGCAATGGGCGAAGATCGCGCTGGTCAAGCGCATTGCCGAGCGCGTTTGGAAGTAACGCTAGCGTTTGCAGGTGGCGGCGCGTGCGAGGCATTGCGTATCGCGTACAATGGTTCGGATCGTATCGTTCGGGCAGGTTATCCGATATGCCTGATCGCCCTTCCATTTTTTGAAAGGACTCTCATGTCCCGGTCTTCGACGCCCGCCGTCACCGATGCCATCTACGATGCATCGTCGCTCGGCCGCCCGCGCATGTTTGTGTTGGGTTTGCAACACATGTTTGCGATGTTCGGAGCCACGGTGCTCGTGCCCGTGCTCACCGGCCTTTCCGTTTCGACGACGCTTCTGTTCGCCGGCATCGGCACGCTGCTGTTTCATTTTCTATCGCGCGGTAAGGTGCCCGCGTTCCTGGGCTCGTCGTTTGCCTTTATCGCGGGTTATGCCGCCGTTGCGCCCAACGGCGAGGCCGAGCTTTTGCCCTACGCTTGCCTGGGCGTTGTCTGCGCCGGCCTGCTCTATCCGGTGCTGGCAGCGCTGTTCCGCGCATTTGGCGCCAAGCGTGTCATGCACTTCTTCCCGCCGGTGGTGACCGGCCCCATCGTCATTTCCATCGGCCTGATCTTGGCAAGCTCTGCTATCGCCAACTGCCAGACCAACTGGCTTGTCGCCGTTATCGCTGTGGCCGTGATCGTCATCTGCAATATTTGGGGCCGCGGCATGGTTAAGATCGTGCCGATTCTGCTGGGCGTCGTGGCGAGCTATGCCGTTGCGGCCGCGTTGGGTGAGGTCGACTTCTCTGGCGTCGCAGCCGCCCCCTGGGTTGGCTTGCCCGTCGTGTGGGACAACACCGTGTTTGCGCTCTTTGGACCGCAGCTCGATAGCGGTCTTGCCACGACGGCCATCATCACCATCATGCCGCTGGCCTTTGCGACCATGATTGAGCACATTGGCGATATCTCCGCCATTGGCTCTACCTGCGAACGCAATTACATTGCCGATCCCGGTCTGCACCGTACCCTGCTCGGCGATGGCCTGGCGACCATCTTGGCATCGCTCTTTGGCGCCCCCGCCAATACGACGTATGGCGAGAACACTGGCGTGCTTGCCCTGACGCGCGTGTTCGACCCGCGCGTGATTCGCATTGCCGCCTGCTGCGCCATCGTGCTTTCGTTCTGCCCCAAGTTTGCTGCCGTGATCGCCGCCATGCCGGCGTGTGTAATCGGCGGCGTGTCGCTCGTGCTCTACGGCATGATCAGTGCCGTGGGCGTTCGCAACCTTATCGAAAACCAGGTTGATTTCCAGAACAACCGCAATGTGCTGGTTGCGGCTTTGGTGCTCGTGCTTTCGCTCGGCATTGCCTACAGTACCGCCGGTGCCATCGTGCTGGAGCTGGGCGGCGTGACGATTTCGCTTTCGGGCCTTGCCGTGGGCTCGCTGGTGGGCATTGTGCTCAACGCCATCCTGCCCGGTAATGACTTTGAGTTCGATACTTCCGAGCTTGAGGAGACTACTGAATAGTAGCTGCGTTCAGCCAAATTAAAAATGGCGTCCATGCGTATGTGCGCGTGGACGCCATTTTTAATGCGTCAGTATCCAGTGGATGCCGCGCGCCATGCGCAGGTCAGTTTGGGCAAAATGATTGCCGGGGTTGAGCTCCAGCGTTGTTGGGATGTCGCGCTCGATAAACAGCTTTTCCATCGCGCGCGTATCGTCGAGTACGTGCCGCATCATGCGGTTGGGCGTCTTGGTTTCCTTTTTACCGAGCGACAGATAGGCGGCGTCGGGCGTAGCCGTCATCGTGCGCTCGCGCGCGTAGTCGATAAAGCCGGGGAACCACAGCGACCCCGATGCACTCGCCACGCGCTCAAAGACATCTGTTTGCCAAAGTGCCCACAGTGCAAAAAGACCCGCCAACGAGTAGCCGGCAACGCCGCGCCAGGCGGGCGGTTGCGGGAGCGATGATTCGGCCTGGGGGATTATCTGCTTCAACAACTCGTCAAGAAAACCAGCAGCCTGTCCGCCAAAGGGCTCGGCATCTCGTATAGTTCCGTCGCATTCCCAGGGGCTCAGCTCGCGATTCCAATCGAGCCCTCCAATGGCGACAAGGGTGAACAGCGGGCAGTCGAGCTCTCGGCAGCGCTCGTAGACTTCACTACCGTTGCCCATAATCACGGGGAGATAGATGACGGGCGCGCCTTCCGCACACTCTGAATAAACGGTTATCTGCTTATGATGCGCTTCCAAGGCAGGCTTCTCTCGGTGTTGTGATATTGACAGCCTCAATTGTCGCACGCTGACACGGGGGCAGACGCTAAAAGAAAGGCGCGGAGCCGCTCGATGCGATTCCGCGCCTTGTTGTTTTGCTTTAGCAGACTATGCCGTTACGCCACGAAGAAGTAGACGAGGAAGGCGAGGGCTGCGATCCACATGAGCGGCTTGATCTTGGAGGCCTCGCCCTTAAAGAGCGCGACGACCACGTAGGCGATAAAGCCCAGGCCAATGCCGGCAGAGATGGAGTAGGTGAAGGGCACGCCGGCGACAATCATGAACGCCGGGAAACCCTGCGACACGTCGGACCAGTCGATCTCGGAGGCCTCGCTCATCATGAGGTAGCCGACGTAGACCAGAGCACCGCAGGTGGCGGCGCTGGAAACGATGGTGACGATGGGGGAGAAGAACGCGGCGAGAATGAACAGCACGCCGGTGGTGACGGAGGTGAGACCCGTGCGGCCACCGTCGGCAGCGCCAGAGGTGGACTCGACGAAGGTGGTGATGGAGGAGACACCCATGAAACCGCCCACAGCAGCGGCGGCGGAGTCGACGATCAGGATCTCCTTGATATTCTCGACGTTGCCGTCGTCGGTGAGGAACTCGCCCTGCTTGGCCACGGCCATCGCGGTGCCCATGGTGTCGAAGAAGTCACTCATGAGCAGCGAGAACGAGATGACGAGGAGCGCGGGGTCGGTAAGGACCTTGACGATGGCGGGCACGCCGCCGGCGTCGGCGATGGGGCCACCGATGCTCGAGAAGTCGAGCGGGGCGATGATACCGGTCGGAGCCTGGGTCACACCTAGGGGGATACCGGCGATGACGGCGACGACGATGCCGATGAGCAGCGAGCCGGGGACGTTGCGGCAGGCGAGGGCGACCGTCACCAGGATGGAGATGATGCCGACGATGAAGGTGGGGGAGGTGATGTCGCCCAGACCGACGAGTGTACCGGCGCCAGCGGTGATAATGCCGGCATCGCACAGGCCAATCATGGCGATGAACAGGCCCAGACCCACCGAGATGGCGTGACGCAGGACAACCGGGATGGCGTCCATGATGGCCTCACGCAGGCCACAAAGCACGAGCAGCAAGATGACGACGCCCTCAAGGAAGATGACGCTCATGGCCACGTGCCAGTCACCGCCGCAGACGGTGGTGGTGATTCCAGCGATCATCGCGTTGACGCCTAAGCCCGATGCGCAGGCGAGCGGGCGGTTGGCGAAGATGCCCATGCAGATGGTCATGATGCCGGCGCCCAGGCAGGTGGCGCAGGCGAGCGCTCCCGCATCGATGCCAGCACCCGAGAGCACCGCGGGGTTGACGGCGATGATGTAGGCCATCGCCAGGAATGTTGTCAGTCCAGCGCGGAGTTCGGTCCCGATTGTGGACTTGCGCTCGCTGACGTGAAATAGTTCGTCCATGCATACCCTTTCCTTGTTCGGCCCCGAGTTTAGGCCGATTGACACGAACTCACCTACTATATCGCCTTTGTGAAGTTGGTGTTCCTCACATGTTGATGTTCGGCGGTTTGTAACGGACGGGCGGTATCTTTCGCATGAAATTGTGTAGGTACCGTATACTTAAGCGGTTACAACGACCCCTATGGAGGAACGTATGATTAAAGAGCTCTGCCGCGACGAGGCTATCCTGTCTCAGCGTTGCGAGGTTGCGACTGTCGAGGACGAGTCGGTCGCTCAGGATCTGATTGATACCATCAAGTCGCTCGATGATGCCGGCTGCTTGGCCGCCAACCAGATTGGCGTTACCAAGAAGGTTTGCGTCTACCTGGACGATGCCGGCGAGCCCCACGTACTCTACAACCCCCGTCTGGTGTTTGGCCTGGGTGCCAGCAAGATGGAGGAGAGCTGCCTGACGCACGAGGAGGTCACCAAGTCCACGCGCTATATCAAGTGCAAGGTTGCCTTTGACCAGATTGTCGACGGCAAGATGAAGGAGTGCCGCCGCGACTACGCGGGCTTTGAGGCACAGATGATCCAGCATATGATCGATCACTGTCTTGGAAAGTTGGTCTAAGGGGACCAAAGCACCGCACCTTGCCGCTCAATCGTCGCTCGCGTACCTTAAGTACGCTTCGCTCCTCTTTCGTGGCAATCTGCGGCACTTTGACCCCTTAGACGACCTGCGGGGTTAACTTGGTTGAGTTTATCCTGCTTGAATAGTCCGGGCGTGACATTGTTGTCATGTCCGGGCTTTTGTGTTTAGCGCCTTTTTGTTTGGAGACAATGAAATTAGCAAGAACGTAAAGCTAGGAGGCGCTATGTGTACGAGTATTCGATTTACCGATAATTCTGGCCACATGTATCTGGGCCGCAATCTCGACTGGAGCTTTGACTACGGCCAACAGGTTCGCGTGATGCCGCGCGGGTTTCACATTCCGTATTCGTTTATCGACGACGCGACAGCGGCGCACGCGGTGATCGGTATGTGCATCGATTACAAGAACTACCCTATGTTCTTCGATTGCGGCAACGATGCGGGCCTCGCCGTGGCGGGTCTCAATTTCCCGGGTTATGCCGAGTATGCCGAGGACCCTGTCGACGGCAAGACCAATATCGCGGCCTATGAGTTTCCCCTGTGGGTGGCAGCGACGTTCTCGACGGTCGATGAGGTCGAGGCCGCGCTGCGCGACACGGTGATTGTCGCCAAATCTGCCGGAGAGGGGCTGGGCGTGTCGCTGCTCCATTGGATTATCGGCGACAGCCAGCGCAGCATCGTGGTCGAGATGATGGCTGACGGCCTGCATGTATACGACGATCCGGTTGACACCCTTGCCAACCAGCCGACCTTCCCGTGGCACATGGAAAACCTGCGCACCTATATCACCGCCACAAGCGATTTTCCGCAGACGGCGACATGGCGTGGCGCCGAGCTCAAGCCCTATGGAGCTGGTGCCGGCATGCGCGGCATTCCGGGCGATTGCTATTCGCCGAGCCGTTTTGTAAAGGCGGCGTACCTCAATGCCAATTACCCGCAAAAGGAGAGCGAGACCGAAAACGTCGTTCGCATGTTCCGCTCGCTCGAGGGCGTGGTGATGATCGAGGGGGCGTCCAGGATGGGCGATGGCAAGTTCGAGAAGACTATCTACACCGGATGCTTTAGCGCGCGCACGGGCAATTATTACTACGCGATGTATGGGGATCCGTCGATTCGCTACGTGAGCCTGATGGATGCTGAGGGCGCGAGCTCCGATAGGCTCGTGGTTCCCGAGCCGCGCCGTTCGTAGCCGTTAGCTTTACTGCAATGCAAAGCGGCCCTGCGTCTCCGCCAGGGCCGCTTGGTCGATCAGAAGTTGAAGGCAAACATGATGCCGATGACTTTGTCAAGATATATTAAACAAGCGGTAGTTTCAATTCATCTTTGGAATAATAGCCGTTCAAAAGCGAATCGATTGGCTCATTTAGATTATATAAAATTCCTTTAGTTTTACTTCCGAGCGGCGCGCCGGGCATCTGGCATCAACGGATTCCCTGTTTAGGCGCTTCGAAGGCACGGACTCCGTTTCGTTAATTTCTGATTAAAAACGCTGAAAATCCAGTCAGAAGCGGGCTGGGGAACGGGGCAATAAAAATGGCTTTCGAAATGAGTCGGCGAAGCTTTTTAACGGCCGGTGGGGCCACAATGCTGGCGGGCACCGCCTCTATGCTTGTTGGCTGCGCGTCTGGAAGCGAAAGCGGCGCGGGAAGCGTGGCTGCCGGCAAGGATGATGCACTGAAGGTTGATAGCGACGGCAAATCGGGTGGCACGGATAGCGACGTTAGCGAATTCTACGAGCACGTTATCTCTGTTTCTGCACTTGCGAAAACATATGCAATCGGAGAGAAGATTGTCGGCGTGGCGATTGAATACGACGTGGATGTCGATGCGTCTTCGGTTGATCCCGGACATGGCGGCATCGGTCAACAGGCTCAGGAAAAGGGGCTGGGATCTTTCTCGGTTTTGGGACGCTCGATTGTCACTGCCTATGTAAACGACAAAGCCGAGCTGAGTGATGAAGGGGGCAAAAGCAAGGGAACGTACGTCATCGTCGAGCTCGATCCAGCAGATGCGGGCGCACAGACGTTGATGTTTCAGATGACGCGTGGGTGCGTGGGCTCAAACGGTCCCGTATCCCTTGATAGCGGTTGCGTCAAAATCGCCCAAATAAAGGATCTCAAGGATTCTGCAGGTAAAAAGCTTACAGGCGACGAGACATCCTCCCGATATCTCGTGGCTTCGACTGTTCTCAACTCCGAGGCAGACAAGTTTGTTGCAGGGACCTACGATGACCCCAAAACTGGATTCCATGCTTCGTTTGCCTTGGCACAGCCTGACGACTACGACAAAGCAAAGAAATACCCCATCACGCTCTTCCTGCCGGATGCGGGGGTAACCACCTGCGATGTGAGGGTGAATCTTCGTCAAGGTCTGGGAGCCCTTGCCTGGGCTGATGGATCACAATTTGTGCTGACGATCGCTGGAACTTGTTGCGATATCGAGACTTGCCTGCATGTAATCGAGGACCTGATCGACCAGGGTTACTCGATCGATCCGGATCGCATTTACGGGACGGGCGAATCTGCCGGGTGCATGGCCCTCATCGAATATGCCTCCAAGCATCCCGATGACAATTCCTTTGCAGCGCTTATGCTCGTTGCCGGGCAAGGCAACATGACTCCGATTGCCAAGACGCCCATGGTGATATTCGTTTCTGAAGACGATTCCAATTCCTATGGCGGCATGACGGATCCCGAGAAGGGTGTCGCGAGTATCGGAATTCCTTATGTTGAGAAGCAGCTGAATTGCGCCTATAACTATGACGGCGAAGGACATACGAGTGGCCTGTGGGTTGATTACGACGCAACGGGAGAGAAAAACCCTTCGGGTAACCAGGAAGGAGCCAAGGCGGCTGGCAGCCAGAAGACGCTCGATGAGCTTATGGTCGAGCTCTCGGATGTCTGCTCCTCGGCCTGTAAACAAGCGGTGACCGATGGGGCGCATGTCGTTTTCCTTCATGTAGAGAAGGGAACTCTCGATAGCACCGACAAGACGGTCCAGGGTGGAAACACTCATAACTTTACCTGGCAATACGCTTATGCGATCCCCGAACTCATCGAGTGGGTGAGAGACCAGTCTCTATAGCCTGCTTCTTTTTCGATAGCATTTCAATGTGGGCTAGGGTTATATGACCGATTGGGGCCAGGCGGTTGTCTAGCCCCGGAAATGCCGAATAGCAGTCTACGATTACGCCCAGGTAAAGCCTCAAAGGTGTTTTACCTGGCCAAAAAACGTAGACAAAAGCGGCCCTGGCAGTTCAACGTGAGGTGCAGGGCCGCTGTCGTTGATTTGTGACGTCGCTAGAAGTTGGCGTCGTTGAGTTGTTCACTCTCGAGGCCGTCGAGCTGTTGCTGTTCGGGCGTATCGGCGACGCTCTCGAGCAGCTCGGTGGGATCGATGTTCATGTCCCTACCGGCCTCGTTGCCGTTGACCAAGTCGTCCGAGAAGATGTCGACTTCCATTTCCTCGGCCTCTTCGATCTGAACCTCGAGCGGCACCTGGGTGCGCACGAGCTTAACGGCCGGGCGCATGCGGGCAAACAGCGGCACGTACTCGATGATGATGGCCGAGTTCTCAAGACCGTACCAGCGTGCTGGGCTTCCACAGGCGCGGCGGACGGCGTACTTGATGGCCATCACGCGGTGGTCATTGCGGTTGATGTCCGTTTCGGGGGCAAGCATCTTGCGCAGCATACAAAAGCGGAAGTCACCCACGTTGCCACGCGTCTCGTAGATGGAGTAGGTGTGATGTTGCGGCGGCAGCTCGCCCGATGCCATCAAGTCGCCGACGATCTGGCGCAGGTAGGCGTTGATGCGCTGATTGACCTTAAAGCCCAGGTCCAAGCGCACGCGGAACAGGAAGTCTGTGCCAAAGGTCTCAACGGAATACTCGTGCGTATAGGGCTCGTCGGTAACATGCACGTTGATGAACCAATATGCCTTGGCGCGCTTGGGGTGCTTGTCCAGGATGGAATAGAGCACGTCGCGATCGAGCGTGAGCGGGTCGGGGCTGTTGGTGAGAAATACCAGATTGTCAGCGAGCACGGGATAGGTCTCGTCATTGCGCAGGCGATTGAGCTGGTCGATGTACTTGGAGACGGGCAGTAGAATCGTCTGCGTGCGCTCGATGGCGGTGCCGCGGCGCCACACATACATAAGGCCGAACAGCAGTGCGGCCAGGAAGATCATGACGTAGCCGCCGTCAAAGAACATGGTGAGGCACGAGGCGAAGAAGCACAGCTCAATGGCACCAAAGAGCAGGGCGAAGACGCAGGCGCCCAGCCTGTGCTTGAGGACGCCGGCGATGTAGCTCGTCAAAAGCGTCGTGGTCATGAGCATGGTCACGGTAATGGCGAGGCCATAGGCGCTCTCCATGCGCTCGGAGTTCTGGAACAGCAGCACGATGAAGATACAGCCGACCCACATGATGTTGTTGACGAGTGGAATATAGAGCTGGCCCTTGGTGTCGCTGGGGTAGTGGATGCGCAGATGCGGCATAAGGTTGAGACGCGTGGCCTCGGATACCAGCGAGAACGAGCCGGTGATGAGCGCCTGCGAGGCGATGATGGCCGCCACGGCCGAAAGCACAATGGCAAAGGGGCGCAGGGGCTCGGGAAGCATCATATAGAACGGGTTAACGATATCCATCGCGAGCATCTGGGGGTTGGAGTTATTGGCGAGCAGCCAAGCTCCCTGACCCAGATAGTTGAGGATGAGGGCCGCCTTAACAAACGGCCAGGATGCGTAAATGTTAGCTTTGCCCACGTGACCCATGTCCGAATAGAGCGCCTCGGCGCCAGTCGTCGACAGGAAGACGAAGCCGAGCACCATGATGCCCGAGTGGTTGATGGGCGAGAACAGGAACATGATGCCGCGGATGGGGTTGAGCGCGCGTAGGATGGACAGGTTGCCGAGCATGTTGAACAGGCCGGCGCCCGCCAGGAACAGGAACCATAGCGTCATAAGCGGGCCGAACAGCTTGCCGATTGACGAGGTGCCGGCGCGCTGCATGGCAAACAGACCACAGATAATGATGATGGTGATGATGATCACATTGGTCTGGCCGTCACCCAGCAGCGCATGGCCCCATTCGATGGTGCGCAGACCCTCGATGGCCGTGGTAACCGTGACAGCGGGGGTGAGGATGCCGTCGGCGAGCAGCGCCGCACCGCCGATCATGGCGGGGAGAATCAGCCACGGTGCTACCTTGCGCACCAGGCTAAACAGGGCGAAGATGCCGCCTACGTTGTGGTTGTCGGCCTTCATGGCGATTACCACGTACTTGACCGTGGTCACGAGTGTCATGGTCCAGATGACGAGCGAAAGCGCGCCCAGGATCATGTCCTCGCTGACGGTACCGATGCCGCCGTTGTTGGCGACGATTGATTTCATGGTGTACATGGGGCTCGTGCCGATGTCGCCATAGACGACGCCGAGCGTTACGAGCAGCATGCCAGCGGAGAGGGGAATGGCTCCGTGCCCGCCTTGACCACGATGGTCTTGGGGGCTTGCCTCCAGTTTGTTGTGTGCCACGTGGACTCCCTTAGACATCCGGTTATCTGTCTAGGACAGATAACCTTTATGCCGTCTTTATACATACAAGAGCAGTTTGGCACATCAGGTTATTTTAGACAATAATCCCCAGCTGGGGATTATTTATGTACGTGGGTAGCATTTCGAAACAGGGGCTTTTAAGCACGTGCTGTCTGGGCTATGCCAGCCTTGGCGCTTGCGCGTTTGCCGGCGAGTTCGCAAAAGAGCGCACCGCCGATGATAAGTGCGGCGCCCATCAGGCGGACCGGTGTTATGGCTTCGCCCAAAAGGACGGCCGAGAACACGACGGCCGAAAGCGGCTCGAGGTAGCCGACGACCGCGACGGTCTGCACGGGCAGTTTGGCGACGGCACTAAAGTAGAGCAGACAACCGAGTCCGGTGTTGACGACGCCGAGCATGACGACGGCGCGCCAATCAATGCTGGCGGCGACACCGGCGGACAGGAATGAGGGAGCGCCCTGCGTGATGAGCGTGAGGACCAGCGCGGTCACAAAAGCGGCGCTCACCTGGAGCGCGGAGTTCTCGAGACCTTCGATGTGCGGCGCGCCCTTGCTAGCGATGACCATCAGCGCATAGCAAAATGCCGAGGCGATACCGCAGACGATACCCGCAATGGGCATATTGCCGCCTAGACCTTGTGCTGCAATGAGAAAAGCACCGCAGGCGACGGCGATAAACCCGGCGATTTTGCCGCCGGTCAGTTTTTCACCAAAGATGAGTGGGGAGAGCGCCATGACAATGATGGGGCCACAGTAGTACAGCAGCGAGGATACGCCGACGCCGATCGTCTGGTAGGCGCGGAACAGAAAAATCCAGCTGGCGCCCAGCGCGGCTCCCGAGAGAAGGAGTGCTGCGGCTTCGCGGGGACGAGATGGCGCCTGCAGTTTATGGCGTTGGGTGATGGCAAGGATAGTGACAAGCGAGAGGGCGCCCAAAAACGTGCGCAGTAGCACGATATCGGAGCTCGGCAGTGCGATGGCGGCGGCGATGATGCCGTTGGAGCCAAACAATAGCAATGCTGCTAAGTACGTAAACAGTCCGTTGTTCATGCGCTGACATCCCCTCTATATCCGAACATGTTCACTATGGGTGAACTGGCTTTAGAAGAAAAGCGAATATAATGCATGGAAAACATGACAAAAACTCATGCAAAGGTGGAAGCGTGTCGTGGAAACGAATATTCAAAAGATGCAGGTGCTGCTGGAGACCGTGCGTGCCGGAAGCTTTACGCGCGCTGCCGAGCGCCTAAGCTATTCGCAGTCTGGCGTGAGCCGCATGGTGGCCGACCTTGAGGCGGATTGGGGTTTTAAGGTGCTTGGCCGCAGCCGTGAGGGCGTGGTGCTTTCTGCTGACGGGCGGCAGGTCATGCCGGCAGTCGAGGCGCTCTGCGAGGAATTCACTCGCTTGCAGCGACGGGTGGATGAGATGCGGGGGCTCATGCGCGGCAAAATCTGCATCGGTACGTTTTCGAGTGTGGCGACCCACGTGCTGCCGCCAGTGATTGCGCGCTTTCGCGCCGATTACCCGGACGTCGATTACGAGTTGCTGATGGGCGATTACTCAGAGATTGAACAATGGGTGTCAGAGGGCCGCTGCGATCTGGGCTTTATCCCGCATGAGCCCCGAGAAAACGGCATGGCATCGCGGCCTTTGGTGCGCGACGAGTTGATGGCGGTAGTGCCGGCAGGCTCTTTGCTTGCCACGGCGGAGGCCGTCTCTCTTTCCGATTTGGCTAACGAGCAGTTTATTCTGCTAGAACGCGGCACCGATGACGAGATTACGCCGCTGTTTCGCCGCGCGGGCCTGGCGGTGCGCTCTAAGCTGTCGACTTGGGATGACTATGCGATTATGGCTATGGTCGAGGACGGCTTGGGCGTGAGCATTCTTCCGGCGCTCATCTTGCGGCGCTGCCAGTTCGATGTCGCCGTGCGCCCGCTCGAAGGGCATCCCCATCGGCAGATCAATGCGATATATCGCACGGCTGACGTTTCGCTTGCCGCCGCTCGATTCCTTGAATACCTCTAAACGTGTACACGTCATTGTCCGCTTTGGGCAAATCTCGGAGTTCGGTACGTTTTCTTATGAAATTGAACTTTCGAATGAGGTACGGCGCTATACTGCTTGCTAAATTGAACCTTGGTTCAATTTGTGTTCTATAAATTGAACTTTGCCAGCAAGGAGGTTCCTGTGGCCCAAGAGACGTTTAGCGATCGCCTGCGACGGACTATGTCCGATCGCGATGTTCGCCAGTCGGACGTAATCCGCGCATCGGAGATGCTCGGCAAAAAACTCGGCAAGAGTCAGATGAGCCAATATGTGAGCGGCAAGACGATCCCGCGGCGCGATGTGGCTGAGCTGCTCGCCCGTATTTTGGAGGTCGATGTTACCTGGCTGCTTGCCGGCGACGCCGATCAAGGCGAGGCATCATCACCCCGCAACGATTCCAGGCCCGAACCCCACCCCTCAGCTCAAATTGCAAGGAGCACCACCATGCGTACTTTTTCTAAATCCACCAAACTCGACAACGTCCTGTATGACGTGCGCGGTCCCGTCGTCGACGAGGCCGCCCGTATGGAGGACGAGGGCGAGCGCATCCTCAAGCTCAATATCGGCAACCCGGCGCCCTTCGGTTTCCGCACGCCCGATGAGGTCATCAAGGACATGCGCCAGCAGCTGCCCGACTGCGAAGGCTATTCCAACTCGCGTGGCCTGTTCTCCGCGCGCAAGGCGATCATGCAGTATTCGCAGATCAAGGGCCTGCCCAACGTTCAGATGGAGCATATCTACACGGGCAACGGCGTGTCCGAGCTCATTCAGCTTTCGATGAACGCGCTGCTCGACAACGGCGACGAGATTCTGATCCCCAGCCCCGACTATCCGCTCTGGACGGCGTGCGCAACCCTTGCCGGCGGTCATCCCGTACATTATCTGTGTGATGAGCAGGCGGATTGGTATCCCGACTTGGAGGATATGGAGTCCAAGATTACGAGCGCGACCAAAGCCCTCGTCATCATCAACCCCAACAACCCTACGGGTTCCGTCTATCCGCGCGAGGTGCTCGAGGGCATCGTCGAGATTGCACGCAGGCATCAGCTGATGATCTTTGCCGATGAGATCTACGACCGCCTGTGCATGGACGGCTACGAGCACGTCTCGATTGCCTCGCTCGCCCCCGACCTGCCCTGCGTCACCTTTAGCGGCCTTTCCAAGTCGCACATGATCGCGGGCTATCGTATTGGCTGGATGGTGCTTTCGGGCAACCAGCGCTGCATGAGCGACTTCATCATGGGCGTCAACATGCTCTCTAACATGCGCCTGTGCTCCAACGTGCCGGCCCAGTCGATCGTCCAGACGGCACTCGGTGGCCATCAGTCCGTCAACGACTACATCCGTCCCGGCGGCCGTGTCTACGAGCAGCGCAACTTTGTGTATGAGGCGCTCAACAAGATCGACGGCATCTCGGTGGTTAAGCCACGTGCGGCGTTCTACATCTTCCCCAAGATGGATGTTAAAAAGTTCAACATCACCGATGACGAACAGTTCGCCCTTGACCTGCTGCACGAGAAGAAGATCCTGATCACGCGCGGCGGCGGCTTCAACTGGGCTGAGCCCGACCACTTCCGCATCGTGTACCTGCCGCGCATGGAAGTACTCAAAGAGTCCCTTGAAGACCTCGCCGACTTCTTCGATCACTACCGCCAGGCGTAACGGCAAAGGTAGACTGTAATGAAACGGTCGGCCCGCAACGGATGCGGGCCGACCGTTTTCTGTCTAAGCCCGTGCTGTTAGCGCTTGTCTCGTTGAGCGGGCGAGGTTCGCGTGTGAGCGGTAAGTTCTATTCCAAAATGGAATACAGTGGGCTTAAGCTGGAATTGATGTCCGGGTACCTGCTTTTCTAGAATGTTTTCAACAAGATGAAAGGCGGTTCCAACCAATGATTATCGATGCAAATTCCTACTGGTTCGACGAGCACATCTTTCATGACGAGACGCTCTGCGAACAGTTTTTGGCCGAGGTACCCCGCGCCTATGACACCGAAGGCTATCTGACCATGAATTCCGCCGGCAAACGACAAATCGTGATCGAGATGCCCGCCGGTTCTCCGGGTCTTAACTACATTGAGGGCGACTACACCCTCGAGAAGCGCTTGGCCGATATGGATGAGGCGGGGGTCGACAAGGCGATCCTCAAGCTCCCCGGTTGTCACGAGTGGATGTCGCTCGAGATGTGCCGGCGTTTCAACGACGGTATGGCTGCTGACGCGAAGGCGTCAAGTGGCCGTCTGATTCCGCTTGTCGCTGTGCCGCCCTTTGGCACCAAAGCGAATTTGGAGGAGCTCGATCGCAGGCTCGACGATGGTTTTGCGGGTGTGCAGCTCTGCGCTCACTACGGCAAGCGCTATCTCGACGACCAGGTCTTCTCGAGCTTTTTCGAGCACCTGAACGAACGCCATGTCACCGTTTACGTGCACCATGTTCCCGTGCCGGTCGAGAACGAATCGCTTCTCGCGTACGACAACCTTCGCCGCTCTTATGGCCGCTGCGTCGACCAAACTACGGCGATCGGCCGAGAGATCTTTGGCGATTTCTTTGAGCGCTACCCCAATATCAAGATGGTCCACTCCATGCTCGGCGGCGCATACTTTGCGTTCAAGGAGATGCTGCTGCCTCATGGTCCCAAGCGCCCTGATGCTTCTGGCCGTTTTCAGGTCGATACCGAGACCGTTTCCAGGCGCCTCGAGAACAACATCTATTTCGACATGTCCCATGCTCAGCCTTGGGGCAAGACACTCCTTGCCTGCGCGGTTGACGTGCTGGGTGCAGACCATATTGTTTTTGGCACGAGCTATCCCGTTAAACGCGAGTGGCTCACCGAGGGTGTCGCCTGCGTTCGCGCTGCAAATCTGAGCGATACAGACAGCGACCTTGTGCTTGGCGGTACGGCGCAGCAACTGTACGGTGTCGAGTGAGCGGCAATCAGAGGGGAGTATCTGCCATGGACGAAGGAGAGATGAGGGCTGGGGCCGCTCGTGTGGCCATCGATCTTGGGGACGTGTTGCCGTTCGACGGTTTCGACGAACTCCGTCATGAGGTCTTCGCCCGTGCCCTTATCATCGAGGGGACGGGGCGACGCGCCTGCGTCCTTTCGCTTGAGGTCACCTCGATCGCTCCGGCTCTACTCGCCGATCTGCGTGAGGTTGTTGAGGATGCCGCCAATTGCAGCGGTGCTTATTCTTGGGTGGTTCCTACCCACACGTTTTCCATGCCTCACGTCCGCACTCCCGGGCATCTTGTCGACGATGCTGCCCGCAACCGCAACGAGCGCTATCGCGCAGCGCTCGTCGCTGCCGCCCGCACGGCTGTCGAGCGCGCTGTTGCGGGCATTCGCTCTGCCACGCTCGCCACTGTGGAGGGCGAATGCCCCGTGAACGTTAATCGCGACATTGAGACGCCTGCCGGCTGGTGGTTGGGCTCGAATCCCAGGGGGTTTGCCGACCACACGATGCCCGTACTCGCCATAAGGGATGCCGGGGGCGAGTATGTTGCCGTGCTCGCGACGGCGGACGTTCAGTCCTCCGTGCTCGACGGGTCGCGCGACTCCGAGGGGAGGCACATGGCGAGCGGAGACCTCTTTGGTTTTGCCGCCATGTCACTCGAGCGCGAGCTGGGCGGCGTTGCCCTGTTGCTGCCAGGCGCCGCGGGCGACCAAGGTCCGGCGGAGCGCGCCATGAACGTCATGTTCGATGCGGCCGGCGTTAAGCAGACGGTCGATGCCCATGAAGACGGATACCGCATGCTGCACCAGCAGGGGCAGGCCTTGGGCGATGCTTTGATCGAGGCCGCTCGCATGGCGCGTGAGGATGACGCCACCGGCATCGATGCCCGCACGGTCGACGTTTTTCTGCCCGCTCAGACACGCGCCGATTTTCACTCTTTGGCTCCGCACCGAACGTATGAATTTCATGCCGCTGGCGAGCAGCGCACGAGGGTCTATCTGCTCCGGCTGGGAAACGTCGAGCTTGTCGGCGTACAACCTGAGGTCTCGAGTGCATTCGGCGCCACTGTGCGCGCCGCTCGGTCCGGCTCTGTGTTCTTTGCCACGCTCGTCAACGGCGGACAGAAGTACCTACCGGCTCCCGACGCGTACGAAAAGATCACCTATGAGGCCATGAACTCCGGTTTTGCCGCCGGATCCCATGAGCGCCTCGTCGAAATCATCATTGCCGCCTTGAATGCGGCGTGACACAGAAGGAGAACGTGCATGAACATTGGACACGCGCGCCGCAAAATCACCCCACAGGGCGACATCTACCTGATTGGCTACCGCAATCTTCCCAACCGTCTGGAGCCTGCGACAGGCGTCCATGACGACGTCTTCGCCAACGCCATCCTCTTCCAGCAAGGCGAACGTGAAGTGTTTCTCTTTAATGCCGATGTCCTCGAGTTCGAGGAAAGCATGGCCGAGGAAGTCAAGACAATGCTCGCCGAGCGCTACGGCATTGACCGTGATTGCGTCCTGCTCTCGGCGACGCACGACCATACTTCAATCGTCGCTTACCACCGCAGCTGGTGGACGGGAAAATTCGACGAGAACTACTACCGCTGGTTCCTCGATACCATTTGCCAATGCTTTGAGGAGTGCCGCGCCAACGCACAGCCCGCGATTTGTCGCTTGGGCAAGCAGGTCATCACCGGTTTCTACGACAACCGCATCATCCCAGGTGAACTCGCCGACAATGAGGTCATTGTCGTATCGTTCTTCGATACCGAAGGCAAGCCATTTGCGGGCTTTGTGAACTGGGCGGTGCATTCCGCTTGCGTCGGACCCGACTGCACGGAGCTCACGAGCGAACTCGCCGGTCTTACCGGCAAAAAGCTCGCTCAGAGTCTTGGTTACTATCCGGCCATGGTCGTCGGTGCTGCTGGCGACTGTAGCGACCGCAATTTTCGCCAGGGACGCGGCATTCCCGAGGTTGAGCGTGTTTCGACCGGTCTTGCCGAGGCGATTTCCCAGATCAAGCTCGATCGCGAGGTCGTTCTTGACCGCATCGAGCCTCAGACGTTCTATCACACCGTTGCCCATGACGATTTTTCGCTCACGCTTAAGTGTGCCGTCATCAGTCTGGGCGGCCTGCATCTCTTTGTGTTCCCGAGTGAGCTTGGCAGCGACCTGGGCATTCGCATGAAGCGCGAATGCCCGGTCGAGGGAATAGTCTGCGGTTACACCAACGGCTATTTTGAGTATTTCCTTCCGGCGCGCGAGTACGGCCTCTCCTTTGAGACCGAGCGTACTCAGATTCCCCAGGGTGAACCGGAACGTCTGTGTGACAAGTTCTGCCAGACGACGAGACTTCTCGGCGCAGCAGCTTCGCGTCTGTAGACCTGATTGCGTGGCATGGGCCAATGAGGCTCACTGCCATGTGATCGGCATCTTCCATCTTCTCTGCCGTTTCCCATCCCGGGCGTACGTGCGTCCGCGGATTTCAAAGGGGGAAGCGGGTTCCTTGTCCTCCCACGTCGACTACGGAGGCATGAAATCTACGCTATGCCCCGCTCAGAAAAAGGAGAATTCCATGAAATACCAGAAGCTTTGCGATGAAATCATCACAAAGGTCGGTGGTCGAGACAATGTGTTAGACGTGAGCCACTGCATTACGCGTCTCCGCTTCCACCTCAAGGATGAATCGCTCGCCCAGACCAATGAGCTTAAGGCGACGAAGGGCGTCGTTGACGTTATCCAGGCCGGCGGACAGTATCAGGTCGTGATTGGTGCCACTGTCGAGGCCGTCTACAACGACCTTGTTCAGATTGGCGGGTTCGACTCCAAACCCGCGCTCGATATCGATGAAGGCGACGACGTCAAAAAGAGCGATCCATTCTCGCGTCTGCTTGCCATCATCTCCGAGATTCTGCAACCGGTTCTTGGCGTGCTTATGGCCGGTGGCTTTATCAAGTCGATGCTCGCGCTCTGCACGGTTGCCGGTTGGCTTGCCAAGGACAGCAATACGTATGTGACGCTCTCGGCAATCGGAGATTCGGTCTTCTATTACTTTCCGCTAATCATTGGCTGGACGTCGGCCAAGAAGTTCGGACTTAAGCCCGTTATGGGAATGGCGCTCGGTGGTATCCTCGTCTACCCGACGCTCGTTGCCCTTATGGGCGGAGATCCGCTCTACACGCTCGGCGCCGGCACGGTCTTCGAGTCCAATGTCTACGGTGATATTTTTGGCATCCCGCTGATCATGCAGAATTACTCATCGACGATTCTGCCTGCGATCTTTATCGTCTGGATTGCCTCCAAGGTGCACAAGGCCCTTTCTAACGCGCTGCCCGCGCTTGTGAGCTCGTTCTTCTCCAACATCCTGACGCTCCTCATTTGCGGCATCCTTGGCCTGCTTGTGGTCGGTCCGGTCATGACGGTCCTCTCCAACATCGTTGCCCAGATCATCTTGATGCTCATCAACTTCCAGCCCGCCATCGCCGGCTTCGTCATCGGCACGTTCTGGAGCCTGCTCGTCATGTTCGGCCTGCACTGGGGTATCATCCCGCTGTGGTTCCTCGATGTCGCAACCTACGGCTATGACCTCATTAATCCGCTCGTGTATGCAGGCGGTTGTGCCATCGCCGGTGCTGTGCTTGGCATGATCATCCGAACCAAGGATTCCGAGGAAAATGCTGCCGTCAACATTCCCGCCCTTGTCTCTTCGATTTTCGGTGTCAACGAGCCTGCGCTTTACGCCATCTTGCTGCCGCGTAAGCGCCTTATGTGGGCAACCTTTATTTCCGCTGGTGTAGGCGGCGCCATCGCCGGCCTCATGGGTGCCAAACTCTATGCCTTCGGTGCCTCCGGCCCGCTCGGTTTTCCGAGCTTTATTAACCCTGCCGGCATCGACATGGGCTTTATCGGCCTTGTCATCTCCGGTGTGGTCGCTTTCGTTCTGGCTCTTGTCGCCGCTATGGTGATCGGTACCAGGAAGGACGAGGGCGGTAAGGCGCTCAACATCTCGGTGGACTAGTCTGTCTGCGCACTTTAACTAAATATGCCTCGGACGGCGACGTGCCGCCCGAGGCATATTTGTGTTTTGTGCCGTTGTCAGCGTGTTTGCGGACACAAGTCTGCGGTTGTGGAGCAGCGGGGATTATGACGGTCGTGCCGCGGTGGAAGACGCACGGTCGCCCTGCAGGAGCTGACGGTAGGGGAGGAAGCCGATGAACGAGACGACCGCCTGCGAGTGCGCGGCGTTTCGCTTGAGGTAGAGCCTGACCTCGGAGGTCGTCGCGGGCTCGAGCGGCACCAGGGCTACCTTTCCGCTGGCGAGCGATTCCGCCGGCTTGCGCATGAGGAATGAGACGCCGGCGCCGCGCGCGACAAGGGAGATGATGTTCTCGGCTCGTTTGCCGGTGAACGTAACACGTGGGCCAAATCCAGCTTCGCGACAAAGGGAAAGGACGAGCTCGCTTACGAACGAGCCTTGGGGAAGCATGAGGAAATTCTCGTCGATAAGGTCGTCTATCTCGACGGTGTCACGTTCGGCGAGCGGATGGTCGAGTGGAAGGACGGCCACGAGCCGGTCGGTCGTAAAGGGAATCTTTTTGAACTCCGGCTCGATGGCGCCGCCGTCACGGATGAAGGCCAGGTCAATGTCCTCGTGCAGGAGCATGCGCTTGAGTGTGTCGCCCTCGCCCTCGATGAGCTCAACGGAATATGAGGGGTTCGCCTGCTGAAAATCGATGACGGCGTCCGTGATCCCATAAGGGGCCATAATGGGGATAGAACCTACGGTGAGGTGCTCGAGCGGCTCACCTGCGCCTATTTGAATGGCGGCAAGATAACGGTGCTGAAGCGTCGCAATTTTTTGCGCATAGGGGAGGAGCGCTTCACCTTGCGCGGTGAGTGTTACGTGGCGCTGGCTTCGATCGATGAGCTTGCAGCCGAGTTCGTGCTCCATTGCCATGATGTGCTTGGAGAGGGTTGATTGCGACATGAAAAGCAGTTCCGCCGCATCAAGAAACGTGCGTGACTGCGCTAAGATGGCGAATTCGCCAAAGCGGCTGATATCCATAGGGAGGCCTCCGGTACCCTCATTTTGGCAGGTGGCCTAAACCACGACGCCATTGCAGTGGTCGATTTCGTGCTGGATGATTTCGGCGGTGTAGCCCGAGAAGTTTTTGATGCGGTGAACGAAGTTCTCGTCCAAATACTCAACCTTAATGCGGCGATAGCGGGTACAGGGACGCTCGCCGATCAGCGAGAGGCATCCTTCGCTCGTCTGATAGGCATTGACCTGCTCAAGAATTTGAGGGTTGTACATCAGGAGCGCCCTGTTGCCGTCCTTTACGCAGATGATGCGTTTGCGCACGCCGATCATGTTGGCGGCGAGGCCCACGCACTCGTGCTCATGCTCGTGGAGCGTATCCAGGAGGTCCTGCCCGGTCGCGGCATCGTCGGGTCCCGCGTCTTCGGAAGGCAGGCGCAAAAAGAACTCGGATTTCATGATGGGCTTAATCATGGCGGGCTCCTCATGTCTTATGCTTTCGTGGACTTTTAATAATAGCGCGGAAGGAAAGCTGCGCGTCCGCGTTACAATCTTTCGACGTTGGACCATGTTGCCAGATTCGTCGTGTACGGCGTCTGGTGTAAGTCTAGGGCTCATTTTCGCCCTGGACTGTTCCTCTGGGGCGATGCGATTGTCGTTCTAAGAGGAAGGAATTTCATGGGGACCAAATCCCAAAAGCAAACTCAATCACCGTCGACAGCCTCGGCGATTTTCGTCGTAATGTATATTGCAGCCTTTGTTGCCGCGTTTAACGAGAACATCATTAACGTGGCGTTGCACGACATTATGGCGGCCTTTTCGGTGAGTGCCACCACGGCGCAGTGGCTCGTTTCGGGCTACATGATCGTGACGTCGATCTTTACGGCCATCATGGCCTTCCTGTCCGGCCGTTTCTCGACGCGCAAGCTGTTGTTTTTCGCATGCGGATGTATGGTCGCCGGCGAAGTCCTGTGTCTGATCGCTCCGTCGTTTAGCGTTTTGCTGCCAAGTCGTATTTTGCAGGCTGCGGGATCGGGCATCTTGTTCCCGCTCATGATGAACGTGGTGTTGTCTTGTGCGCCGCGCGAGAAGCTCGGTCTGTATCTGAGCCTGGGCGGTGCCTGCATTACGCTGGGGCCGGCGTTTGGACCTGTGATCAGCGGTCTTATGTGCACGTTGTTTGGCTGGAGGGCGGTGTTCGTAGTGCCGCTGGTGGGCGGCATTGTGGTCGCTGCGGCGGGCGTAAAGCTTGTTCAGAATGTCGGAGAGCGCTCGAACGCCACGCTTGATATTCTGTCGGTTGTTTTGCTCGCTGCCGGCATTACGGCATTTGTGTATTCCGTAGGCGAGTTCTCGACCAATCTGATTGCCGGCATCGTGACGCTCTTCGCCGCCCTTGTGCTGCTCGGCCTGTTTGCGGCCCGCCAGCTCAAACTTGAGCATCCGGTGCTTAACGTGCGTCCTATGGCGAGCGTTCGCTTTTGGCCTGCGTGCCTGCTTGTGGTGGTGTCGATGATGACGACGTTCTCGATGAGTGTTTTGTTGCCGCTCTATTTTGAAGGTGCCTACGGCATGACCGCACTTGTTGCGGGCCTGCTCATTTTGCCGGCGATTGCCTGCAACGCCGTGACCTCGATTGTGGGCGGACGCGTGATGGACGCCCGTGGCGCATGGCCGCTGTTGCCGGTCGGCTTTGCCCTGATTGCCGTGGGGCAGACTGCAATCTCGATGACGGCGGCAAGCATGAACATCGGCGTCGTCGTGGCGCTGACCGTTGTGGTGTATGCCGGAGTCGGTTTGGTGCTGAGCCCCTCGCAGACAGCCGGCTTGGAGACGCTTCCTGCCGCTGAGCATCCTCACGGAACGGCATTGCTCAACACGTGGAACATGATTGCCGCATCGTTTGGCCCGTCGCTGTTTATCGGCTTGCTCTCGAGTTCTGCGGCGACTGCCGGTGCGGCTGGCGTTGCGACCGACGTTGCCCAGGCGATTGGATTTGCAGCTGCCGTGCGCGTGGCGGCTGTGATTGCCGTGGTCGGGTTCGTGGCGTCACTGGTGTACGCTCGTCGCGAGTCGCACATGTCGCATTAATGTGTGCACATAGATTCTGCAGCTAGATTGGATGGCGACACCATAAACTAATGGACGTTTTGCCGAGAGGCATGAATGTTTAAAGCGCAAAGAGTGCGCGACGGGCCCCGCGAATGGGGCGATGATGCCCGAGAGGGCCAAGAAGGAGTCTCATGTCTGAGAACGAAGAGATCATGAACGAGACCGAGAACGAGACCATGGCTGCCGAGGTCGAGGCAGTCGAGACCGTGGAGACCGAAGCTGCCGAGGTTGAGGCTGCTGACGAGGTTTCCGCCGAGGAGGAGGCCGAGGTTGTCGAGGCCGCCGTTGATTACGATGACGAAGAGCTGATGGACAAGATGCAGAAGGCCGCCCGTCTGCTGCGTAGCCGTCGCTTTGCTATTTCCAAGGAGGAGGAGGCCAAGGCCGAGCGCATGGCGAACATCGAGCGCGCCATCAAGCTCCTTGACCTCAAGCCCAAGATGGAGCAGAAGGAAATGTCCGACCTGCTGGGCATGCGCCTTCGTGAGCTCGATGGCCTGATGGCCGAGGCCGAGGCTGCCGATCTGGTCGGCCGCATCGACGACGCCGAGGGCGATATGCGCAAGATCGTTGTCTTCGCTGCCGAGGATGCCGCCGAGGGCCTGGTCGAGCTTGCCAACAAGAAGGAGAAGCTCCTGCCCGAGCTTTCTTACGAGGAGGCCACCGAGCTGATGGCCGCTCTCGATAAGGTCATCGCTCCGCTCGTCGCCATGGGCCTGGACGAGGACCGCGGTCCTCGCGGCGGTCGTGACGATCGCGGTGGCCGTGGCGGCGACCGTGGCGGTCGCGGCGGCTTTGGCGATCGCGGTGGCCGTGGCGGTGACCGCGGCGGTCGCGGTGGCGACCGTGGCGGCCGTGGCGGCTTTGGTGACCGTGGCGGCGACCGTGGCGGTCGCGGCGGCTTTGGCGGCAACCGTGGTGGCTATGGCGATCGCGGTGGCAACCGTGGCGGCTTCGGCGGCAACCGTGGTAACGACCGCGGCGGTCGCGGTGGCGATCGTGGCGGCCGCAACGGCGGCGGCTTCCGCGGCAACCGTTTTTAGTTACGGCGTTTTACCAAACGCCGTAACTGGCCGACGCTGCGCGGGCCGCATTTGGACAATCTGACGTTCAACTTCAAGGGCGCGACCGGAAGGTCAGCGCCCTTTCGTTTCACGTCACCTTGCCTCAAATGCGGCCCGCTCGCTGTCCGTCCTCTACCTGCGGCGTTATCTTGCTCCGGATGCGGCAGTTAGGGACGCTCCTTTTCTGCCGGCGGTTTGGGACACTCCTTGGGTAGTCGTTGGGGATGTTCTTGTTTGACTAGTCGTTTAAGAACGTCCCCAACGACTACATAGCATGAGAGTGGATAATCTCCCAGTTTGGGCTCGCATTCAGGCTCAAAGTGGGAGATTATCCACTCTCGTTTCTGTTCTGCCTACATTTGTAGGAAC
>DBFADZ010000050.1:0-8818 GCA_048195375.1 Collinsella sp. | reverse complement strand
GGCGTAGGCGTGCCGCCATCGCCGCCGGTCGAACCGCCAGTGGAGCCGCCCGTCGAGCCACCGGTCGTACCGGTGCCGCCGGTGGTGTCGCCGCCCGTGGTCTCGGTGGTCGTGGTCGTCGTGGTAGTCGTTGTGGTGGTTTCCTCTTCGTCCTCGTTCTCGTCCTTGTCGTCGTTCTCCGTCTTCTTGGAGTTGTTGGTGCCGTAGAACTTCCAGACGCTGTTGTTCTTGTAGGTGGGCGCCGTTCCGGTCGCAAACTCCTCGCGCTCGGTACCGGTCAGAACGGTGTTCATAAACCGCTTAAAGACAGGCAGGTTGGTGCTGTCGCCCAGCAGATCTGTGCCGTATTTTTGGATGGGGATCTCGCCCGCGGAATAGCCGGTCCACAGGGCGCACGCCAGCTGCGGGGTATAGCCGCAGAACCACAGGTTGGTGGTGTTGTCGGTGGTGCCCGTCTTGCCGGCATAGGGCTGGTTGACGCTCAGGGCGCCGGCAGCACCCGTACCGCCGCCCTGCATGACGCCGGACAGAACATCGGTGACCGCGGCGGCCTCGCCCTCGGTAAGTACCTGTGAGGGATTGTCGGTGTGCTGGTACAGCACCGAACCGGTACGAGAGTCAATCTCGGTGATGGCGATCGGCTGGCGATAGTAGCCGCCGTTGGCAAACGTCGCGTAGGCGGCGGCCATCTCGAGCGGCGAGATCGAGCCGGTGCCGAGGGTCATGACGGGAACGTCCTCGATGTTGTCCTTGGCGGGATCGATGCCGAGCTTTTTGACGAGTGAGATGATCTTGCTGTTGCCGACGGCTTCCGCCACCTGGATGTAGCCGGTGTTGGAGGAGTATGCCGTTGCCTGCTTAAGCGTGATGTTGCCATAGCTATGGTTGGCGTAGTTTTGGACCTCGGTCGTGGTGCCCTTAGCCTTGAGCGGCGAATTGCAGTTGAGGGTGACGTTGGGGTTCATGCCGTTTTGGATGGCGGTTGCCAGCGTAAAGGCCTTAAAGGTGGAGCCGACGGGACGCTTGGCCGTGGCATGGTTTACGTGGTTCTCGTCGGCGTTGTAGTCGTAGCCGCCCACCATGCACTTGATGTAGCCGGTCTTGGGGTCGACGACGACCATGCCCATATCCAGGCCGTCGAGTGAGAGCGTGTCGAGCTGCTGGCGGACGGCATTCTCTGCCACCTGCTGCATCGTGGGGTCGATGGTGGTCTTGACGGTCAGACCGCCCTTAAAGAGCACGTCGGTCGAGAACTCCTGCTCCAGCAGCTGCTTAACATAGGCGACAAAGTAGGGCTGCGAGTATACGTCGACGCCGCTGCCCGAGATTTCGGTCACGTTGAGGGTGATGGGCTCGGCCTGTGCGGCATCGTGCTCCTCCTGCGTAATGTGGCCCAGACGCAACATGTTGTCGAGGACCTTGTTGCGACGGGACAGCGCAAGGTCGGGGTTGACCGTGGGGTCGTACTGCGAGGGCGAGTTGGGAAGGCCGATGAGCAGCGCGGCCTCGCTCAGGGTGAGGTCGGCGGCGCTCTTGGACAGATAGGTCTCGGCTGCGGCCTCGATGCCGTAGGCGCCGTGGCCGTAATAGATGGTGTTGAGGTACATCATGAGGATCTCGTCTTTGGAGTACATGTCCTCCATCTTGACGGCGATGTAGGCCTCGCGCACCTTACGCTCGATGGTCGAGTCGAACTGCTCCTCCTGCAGGATGGTGTTGCGCACCAGCTGCTGGGTGATAGTCGAGGCGCCTTCGTGCCCGCCGCCGAGGGTTGCCACCGCAGCACGCGCGATACCCCACAGGTCGATACCGCCGTGCTCATAGAAGCGCTCGTCCTCGACGTCAACGGTGCCCTGCAGCACGTAGGGGGAGACCTCGTCCTTGGTGATGGACTTGCGGTTTTGCGTGTAGAAGCTTGCGATCTTGTTGCCGTTGCAGTCGACGATCTCGGTGGGCTCGCTCACCAGATACGCGTTGGCGTCGGTGTAGTCGGGCAGATCGGACAGCCAGCGGTTGACGTTGCCGACCATGCCGATGCCAAATGCCACGCCCGCAATCAGCAGAAAGCCCAAAAACGAGAGCAGGATTATGGGCAGGGCATGCGTCTTTGAACGGCTGCGTCCCTGTCGTTGACGAGGACCCATATATTGACCTCCAGGTATGTCGTGCCGGACGGTGGATGTGCCGTCTGGGCAGGATGGACATAAGTTATTACACGATAAACCAAACGGGGCGCGCGAGGCCTCGTGTATGCTGGAAGACGGCATTTTTCAGAGTGAATGCATACCTTGGTAAGGAGTTTGTCGATGGCGATTCGGGCGATGGGGCCGAGCGGACAATACGAGACTGGATTGGATGCTGCCGGTGCGGCGCTGCCCGAACTGCTGGCGCCGTCGGGCGGACTCGACCAGATGCTTGCGGCCATCGCCGCGGGTGCCGATGCCATCTATGCGGGGTTGGGCGGCTTTAACGCCCGCGTGAGCGCGCATGGCTTTACGGATGACGAGTTTGCGCGTGGCTGCGCCGTGGCGCATGCCCATGGCGTGCGTGTGTACGTAACGCTCAACGTGTTCGTGTTTGACGATGAGTTGTCCGACGCGGTGGCGTTGGGAGCTCATGCACTGGAGCTGGGCGCCGATGCTCTGATTGTCGCCGATGCCGGGCTGGCTTGTGTACTGCGCACGGCGATTCCCGGGATCGAGATTCACCTGTCCACGCAGGCGGGCGCTCATAGCGAAGGCGCCGTGCGGCTTGCCGCCGATGAGCTGGGGGTCGAGCGCGTGACGACGGCACGCGAGCTGACGGTCGACGAGATTGCGGCGCTATGTGCCACGGGCGTGCCCATCGAGGTATTCTGCCACGGTGCGATTTGCATCGGCTATTCGGGGGCGTGCGAGTTCTCGGCCCTGCGGCGTGGGCGCTCGGCGATGCGCGGCGACTGCACGCAGCCGTGCCGTCTGGCGTACGACCTGGTGGACGAGGCGGGGCAGAGCGTTGTCGCCGTCGAGGGAGATCGCCTGCTGTGCCCGCGTGACTATCTGGGTATTGCGCATCTGCCCGAGCTTGTAGATGCCGGCGTGGCGTCGCTCAAGATCGAGGGGCGCATGAAGAACCCCGATTACGTATTCAACGTGGTGCGGGTGTGGCGCCGGGCACTCGATATGCTGTGCGACGGCGCGTGGGATCCCGGTGCCGTGGAAGAGCTTGAGCGCGAGCTGGGAAGGTCGTTTAACCGTGGGTTTACCGATGCGTACCTGCGAGGGCGTTCGGGTGCCGAGCTGATGAGCTTTGAGCGCGCGATTAACCAGGGCGTGCGCGTGGGGCGCTTGGTCGCTGTGGGCCACGAAGAGGCGACCGTTGAGCTCGACGCCGCCGTGGCGGCGGGTGACATGCTCGAGATCCGGTTTTATCCGGGTGTCGACGCGCGTCCCGATGTGCCCAAGCGCTGGCCGCAGGTGCCCTGCCCGGTGGATGCCGCAGCGGGGAAGCGCGTCGTCGTGCATTGCAAGCGTAAGGTGGACACGGGCTGCGAGGTGTACCTGATTCGCAGCGCCGGCGTGTTGGATCAGACGGCGGCAGTGTTGGAGCGCATGCGGGCCGAGGCGGATGCGATTGCGCCCGTTGCGCGTGCCGTCGAGGTACTGCTCTTTGAGGGCGTTGCGGTGGATGGCGGTGCGTCGACGGAGTTGGTGGAGTGCGCGGTTCCCACTCGCATGGTTTTTGCTTGGCAGCTGATGGATGCCGACCCGCGCGGAGAACTCGATTTGTCCGACGCCGTTGTGGTGCTTGACGAGGTGTGCCGCACGGGTGACGCTGACTGGACCCGCTCACTGATGCAGCGTGCCGGGCGCATCGTCTGCCGCAACCTGGGGCAGGTGGCGATCGCTCGCGAGCTGGGCGTGACGTTTGACGTGGCGGCGCCGGTGTTCTGCGCGAATCGGGCCACGCTTACCTGGCTGCGCGGATTCGGTGCGGGGCGGGTGTACTTGCCGGCCGAGTTGCTCGGCAATGATGCGGAGCGTATTGCCGAACTGGCTGCTGAACCCGGCGTCTTGGGTCCGGTCGACGCCGACCGTCCCGAGCTTATGGTGTGCGAGCACTGCCTGCTGACCGCCGAGGGCGTCTGCGCCACCGATGCGACGGGACAGGTCCGTTGCCGCGACTGCTTGCGTCGTCGGCAGGCACGCTATCTGGTCGAGCGTGACGGTACACGTCTGCCAGTTGCCATTGACGCATGCGGCAGGACGAGGATTTTCCTGTCGTAGGTGCCGCGTCGCGTCAGTTTGTTATCATAAGAGAGTTTATGGACTTCCAGCACCGCCGTTTTCGGCGAGGGTGCTATAGCAAAAGGAGGATACCCAATGCTGTCTGTTGACGAGCAAATGCGTATCATCACCTCGGGCGCCGCGCAGATCGTTCCCGAGGCCGACCTTCGCAAGAAGCTTGAGAAGGGCGAGCCCCTCAACATCAAGCTCGGCGTCGACCCCACCAGCCCCGACCTGCACCTGGGCCACGCCGTGCCGCTGCGCAAGATGCGTCAGTTCCAGGACCTGGGCCACAACGTCACCCTCATCATCGGCAACGGTACCGCGTTGATTGGCGACCCTTCGGGCAAGAATTCCACCCGTCCGCAGCTTTCGCAGGAGCAGATCGAGGCCAACGCCGAGACCTACGTGAGCCAGGCCATGAAGATCCTGGATCCCGAGAAGACCACCATCGTGCACAACGGTGACTGGATCTTGTCGATGGATCTGGCCGGTCTGCTGCAGGTGTGCTCCAAGTTCACCGTCGCCCGCATTCTTGAGCGCGATGACTTTACCAAGCGCTACCAGTCTCAGACGCCGATCGCCCTGCATGAGTTCCTGTATCCCGTGATGCAGGCTTTCGACTCCGTGCAGATCAAGGCCGACGTCGAGATGGGCGGCACCGATCAGCTCTTCAACCTGCTCGCTGGCCGTGAGCTCATGGAGAAGATGGGCATGGAGCCGCAGATCGCGCTCACCATGCCGCTGCTCGAGGGCACCGATGGCGTACGTAAGATGTCCAAGTCCTATGGCAACTACATCGGTCTGACCGATGCGCCCAAGGATATGTTCGGCAAGACCATGTCCATCCCCGACGAGATGATCGGCAAGTACTATCGTCTGGCCAGCTCGCTCACCCCGGCCGAGGTCGACAAGATCGACGCTGCCTTGGCCGACGGTTCCGCCGATCCCTACGAGCTCAAGCGCGCACTGGGCCGCGACCTGTGCGACACCTACCACGGCGTCGGCGCCGGCGACGAGGCTCAGGCCGAGTTCGACCGTGTGTTCAAGGAGGGCCAGCTTGCCGACTTCCCCGAGAAGCACGTTGAGCTGACCGTTAACGACGAGGGCCAGATCTACCTCGCCGGCCTGCTCAAGGACTTGGGTCTTTCGGCAAGCGCCGGCCAGGCTCGTCGCGATATCGACGGCGGCGGCGTCAAAATCAACGGCAAGGCCGTGGCTCCCAAGAGCTATAACATCGATCCCAGCGCCCTCAAGCTGGGCGACACCCTCTCCGTAGGCAAGCGCAAGGGTTTCAAGTTGGTCTAACGAGCGAGTTAACCTCACAAGTGCAATAAGGCCGCAGCCGGGAATCCCGACTGCGGCCTTTTTGGCACTTGGGGACGTTCCTTTTGTGCCGGCACTTTGGGACACTCCTTGTCATTGGTGCAAAGCAACCTCTCCTCATTGCGCCAAGCGGCGTGTGCCGTTAAGCGGAGAGGCGTATTGTTGACCCATCGTTTGGGCATACAATGACTATTGACTTGCTGCGGTGAAGGCCTGTCCGCTCCGCAGCTGCTTTCTACGGTTAAAGGAGTATGTATGTCCGTTGAGGTCATGAGGTCTGTGATCGAGGCCGCCGAGGGCCGCGTGCCCGTCGACAGGCTGTTTACCAATGCGCAGATCGTCGACGTGTATGGCCAGCGTGTGGCGCCCGGTAGCGTTGCCGTCAAGGACGGTGTGATCGTCGGCGTGCTCTACGATGGTCGCGACGATGCCGCTGGCACCTACGAGGCAACTGAGGTCATCGACTGCCAGGGTCGCTATCTCGCTCCCGGTTTTATTGACGGGCATCTGCATATCGAGTCTTCGAACATCCGTCCCGCCGAGTATGCTCGCATGGCCGCGACGCGCGGTACCACCACCGCCATTGCCGACAGCCACGAGATTGCCAATGTTGCCGGTCTCGACGGCTTGCGCTTTATGATTGAGGATGGCCGCCGCGCACCCATCTCCATCAAGTACATGATGCCTTCGTGCGTGCCCGCGCTGCCCGACGAGCAGGCCGGTGCCGTTATTTCGGCTGCCGATATGCAGGCGTTTTTTGCCGAGCATCCGGGCGATGTTTTTGGTCTGGGCGAAATGATGAACTTGCCGGGCGTCTTTATGGCCGACCCCGAGACCTGCGCTCGCATCGATGCTGCCAACCAGACGCCGTCCAAGCAGGTTGACGGCCACGCGCCGCTCGTTGCCGGTAAGGACCTCAACGCCTATGCCGCAGCGGGCATTATCGCCGACCACGAGTCGACGATTCCCGAGGAGGCACTCGACAAGCTGTCCCGCGGCATGTATGTGATGCTGCGTGAGGGCACGTGCAGCCACGACCTGGCCAACATGTCTCCGATGCTGTTGGAGAATCCTTCCCGTGCCCGCCGCTGCTGCTTTGCGACCGACGACCGCGCTCCCTCCGATGCGCTTTCGACCGGTATGATCGACAATGCCTGCCGTGTGGCTATCGAGGCTGGTATCGACCCCGTGGTCGCCATCTCCATGGCGTCCCTTTCCACGGCTGAGGCATTTGGCCTGGACCACGGCTGTCGCGACCCGCATGAGCTGCGTGGCGCCATCGCCCCGGGCAAGCGTGCCGACCTGCTGGTACTCAACGACCTGACGTTTGCCACGGCTCCGCATCGCGTATATGCCGCCGGTGCCCTGGTGGCGCAGGACGGCACCTTTGTGGGCGAGATTGCACCCGAGATGGCCGAGGTTGCGGCCCTTGCCGATGAGCTGCGTGCTTCCGTTAAGCTGCCGAAGCTTTCGCTTGACGTGTTCGATTATGCCTTTAAGCCGGGCGAGGCGGTTATCGATGTCGTCCCGGGTATGGCTATCACGGGTATGGCCCGCCCCGAGAGCGCCGAGGACTTGCGCCGCATTATGCTGATCGAGCGCCATGGCCGCGGCGTGTCGCTGCAGGCCGAGGGCGCTGATGGCGACGGCCCCGCTGGCCTGGGGCTCGTCGGCAAGCACATCGGTCGCGGCTGGGTGCGCGGTTTCACCATTACCGGTGGTGCCATTGCCTCCACGATCGGCCACGACTCGCACAACGTGTGCGTGGTGGGCGACAATGCCGCCGATATGATGGCTGCTGTTGAAGCCGTGGGCCAGGGCGGTCACGTGCTGGTGCGCAACGGCGAGGTCGTGGCGCGCATTCCGCTGGCGCTCGGTGGCCTTATGAGCGAGGGCACGGCCGAGGACGTTGCCGCGCAGCACGACGACTTTATGGTCAAGGCGCGCGCCATGGGTATTGAGCCGCCGCTCGACCCCATCATGGGCATCATCTTCCTGCCCCTGCCGGTGATCCCGACGCTCCGCATCCGCCCCGAGGGCATGTTCGACGTCACGACCTTCACCTACGCCGACTAGTCATCGGGGACGTTCTTAAACGACTAGCCGTCGGTGACACTCTTTGGCGGGCTGCCTGACGCCGCGACCGTAGGACCTCTGACATGTGTGAACTATTTGCCAGGTCCTTGTAACGTTTACGCCCGCGGAGTCTTATTTGAGCTCCCTTTGGGTACGTTGGAATCGGATACACGTTCGATTCCAACAAGCCCGAAGGGAGCTTTTCTATGTTTAAACTGATTGCATCCGATATGGATGGCACACTGCTTGACGAAAACGGCCAGGTGCCTCCCGAGACCTACGAACTGATTCTGGCGCTACACGAGCATGGTGTGCATTTCGCTGCATCGTCAGGTCGTCGCTACGATCGCCTGTGCGAGTTCTTTGCGCCCGTTCGCGACAAGATGGACTTTGTCGCCGCTAACGGCGCCCAGGTCTACGCCGACGGTAAGATGGTAGACCGTGAGGTGTATTCCCACCTGGCGATTCGAAGGCTCGCCCAAGCCGTCAGGACGTTTCCCAATCTGCATCTTGCACTTTTTGACCGAACCAAGTCCTTCTTGCTCGATGACGAGTGCAAGTTCGTGCGTGAGGTCGATAAGGACCTTCCCAATGCCGAGCGCATTTGGGAGCTGCCCGATCCCAGCGTAAATATCATCAAGGCGAGTATCTTTTGCGATGACGGTGCCGTTATGGACAGCGCTTACGTACTACAGCGCGAACTCGGTCAGCTCTTTACTTTTGCGCCTTCGGGCAACGCGTGGATCGATGCCATGCAGCCCGGCGTGTCGAAGGCCTCGGGCATCGCACAGCTCATGGAGCACTATGGAGTCGAACGCGACGAGGTTATGGCGTTTGGCGACTCGATGAACGACTACGAGATCATTCGCTTTGTCGGTACGGGCTGCGCGATGGAAAACGCGCGCCCCGCGCTCAAGGCAGTGGCCGATCGCGTGGTGGGTTGTAATCGCGACCACGCCGTCCAGCAGGAGCTCCGTCGCGTGCTGGAGAGTCTCGCTTAATCCGGCAGATGGGGACGTTCCTTTTAATATGAGCAGGACATTGTCAAGAGGCAAAATCGGGCCTGGCCCCAACGATATGGGGTCAGGCCCTCTCCCTATATCAGCCCGTCCGCGGCGACCTCGGCGTGTCTTACCGACGCTCGTCTTTGC
>DBFADZ010000035.1:0-31578 GCA_048195375.1 Collinsella sp. | reverse complement strand
AGAGGACGAGTGCCGCGCCCTCGACGAGCGCGTCCGCGCCTTCCTCACCAGCGGCGTGACCGGCGACGAGGACTACGTCATCATCGACACCGCCGAGTACGCGATCCCGGGCCTGGACGACGACTTCCGCGTCATCGTGTCCCCCTGGATCCTGTCCGTGCTGACCACCGACCGCCTCGCGCGCAACTACGAGCTGGTCACCAAGCACAACCTCAAGTACCGCCGCTACTACCACCAGTTCGACTACTAAGAGCTGGCCGCAGGGCCGATATCTTGGCTGGTTGATATCTCGACCCTACACAAGGGCGTCCGCATTCGCGCGGGCGCCCTTTTTGCGTTGCCGTCGGCGCAGGGTGTCCTCGGCGGAAATCTCATCCCGGAATTTCGGCTCAGAGTGGGATGCGGTTTCCGGATGCGTCCCATTCTGAAGCCCCGAAACGGGACGCGCTTTCCGCTTGGGGTCCGATCCGGAAAGCTCATCCCGTTCCGAGCATCAAATCCGGGACATGCTTTCCGCGCTCCGCCCCTTGCAGAAAGCGCGTCTCCTTCCAAACACAAATCTTGCGGTACAGCTTCTGCAAAGACGCGAAGTGGCCGCTGACAGCAAAGAGGGGCTGCCGAGACAATGCCCGACGGCCCCTCCCCTCATAACTTGCTATCGATGCCAATCGCCACAAGGGCGCGGCTGCCTACTTGCTGATCGCGCCCGTCATATAGATAAACTGCACGCGATTTATATGTCCGCCCTGCTCGCCGTTGACAAAGTCCGTCGGCGTAAAGCCGGGGTTGAGCATTTCCTCGATCTTGTCCTTAACGGTGTCGATGACCTGAGTATCGAGATTGCTCGTTCGGTCGGTAAGCTCCTGCATGCCGTTGCCGAGCTCGGATGCGCCGCTGGCAAGCGTACCTGCACCCGAGGAGAGAAGATTCATGCCGCTAGCAAGGCTAGCAGCACCTGTCTTGAGCTGCGCCGCACCGTTGTTGAGCTGTGATGCGCCGTTGGCAAGCGCGGGCGTGGCACCGTTGAGCTGCTGTGTGCCCGCAGCAAGCTGGTCGGTGCCCGCGGCAAGAGCCGCGGCGCCATCGCTCAGCTGACCCGCGCCCGTTGCTGCAGAGCCAACACCGGCGACAAGACCGGGGTTCACGGCCGTGGGGTTTGCCGGGTTGATCGCGCTGTTCATATAGGCGATGGCTCCGGCCAGGCTCAGCTGTTGGCCATCCTGGACAGTGGTGTAGCCCTGAATGGCGCTATCGAGCGCGGTGACGGCACCCTGGGCGCCGCCCTGGGCGCCGGCCGCCTGGGCCAAAGTCGTAACCTGATCGGTAAGCGTGCCAAACATGGACTCGGCACCCTTAAGGCCCTGCGACACCTGCGTGTTAAGACCCTGCGCGCCCGCAACGGCATTGGATGCAGAATCGAGAAGCGCGGTAAGACCCGTCGCATCGGCGCTCGATGCCGCCGTGGCGGCGGCACCCGCGCTGGTAGCAGCACTGCCGGCACTTGCGGTGGCGGCATCCAGCTGTGCCGTAGCCTCGCTTAGCTTGGCTGCCGCAGCCTTGGCGGAGTCGAGATCGGCCGCGTTATCCAGCGCGTCCTGAGCATCGGCGACCGCCGCCTTGGCAGCGGCAATAGATGCAACGGTGCTCTCGGCGCCAGCCTTTGCGCTCTCGGCGTTAGCCTTTGCCGCATCGTTGCCCATGGCGCTCGCGGCCTGCTTTGCCCCGCCGAGCGCCTGCTGTGCACCGGCAAGGTACTGCCCCTCGCCGCTGAGCGCCGCCGTAAGACCCTGCGGCCCGTACAGCGCGCTGTAGGCGTTGCCCGACGTAGCGGTCACGGCGTCCTGGGCCGCCTTGGCCGCAGCCTGCGCCTTGGCAAGGTTTGCCTCCTGAGCCTGCTTGCCCAGCGTCAGCGCGTCGACGTACGTATCGGACCCAGCGGCAATTCCACTTATGCCGCCCGAGATCTGCTGTGCGCTCCCCTGCAGCTTGGAAAGGCCCGCCGAAAGATCGGACGCACCGCCCTTAAGCTGCACGGCACCGGCATTAACCCCCTCGGCACCGGCATTAAGGTTGCTCACGCCTTCGACCAGCGTGGGGACCTGCGCGTTGAGCTGACTCGTACCCGCCGCGAGCGCAGCGGCGCCACTGGACAGCGTGCCGGCACCGGTATTGGCCGTGGCAAGCGAGGCCGCGAGCGTCTTGACACCGTCGGCAACCTGGCCAGCACCGCTATTGGCCGTAGCAATACCGTTGGAGAGCTCCACGAGCTGGCTCGTATCCATGCTGCTCGAGTCCACATCGATGGCAAGATTCAGCGGCACGCCGACAATCTGCCAGCCATCAAACTCAAAATCCTCAACATCGGTCGTAATGGTGTAGTCTCCGGTGCTGCCGGGAATCACCATGTAGGTAAGCTGCGTGTTGGAGCCGTTGGCAGCAACCGTGGCGCCCTCAGCCTCAATATCGTGTGCCTCGGCATCCTTAAGCTGACCGGTAATCTGAACCAGGTAGTTATCGGCATAATCGCCACCGGTATAGTCGTCATTCTTTTCGACCTTGAGCTTCATAGTGAGCTTGCCGCTCTTGCCCGCCAAATCCTTGGCGTCGATATCGCGGCCATCGAGCTGGTATGCCACGGTGACGTTCCACGGCATCTGAGTGTTCTTGTCCAGATCGCCCTGGTAGACAAAGTCCTGCACTCCCTGGCCCGTAACGGCAACCGACCCGCTGTCGTCCGTTAGTTTTTGAGTCGTCGATAGGTTGGTCACTTTGTTATAGGTGCCGGCATCGTCGATCTTGACGCCCTTATTGGCCTCGAAGCTATTGACCACGTAAACACCCGTGCGATTGCCGTCGGCATCGGTTTTGACGTATACGACCTGGTTTTTCTTATATCCCGGCGTGCTGTTATCGGAGTCCGTCGCCATCTGTTCACTCGTAGCCGAGGCAGCGCTCGTCGACCCTACGCCGTCGGCGAACACAACGGCACCGGGAACGGTAAGGGCCACGGTCAGACCGGCGGCAAGAGCGAGCGCAGCGATGCGCTTATGGGGACGACGTACAAGATCGCGTTGGGCTTTGAGCTCTTTCGAAGCGGTATCAGTGGTATGGGTATGCATTGCGGTATTCCTTCCAACTGCTTTGTAAAACGTTACTGAGCGGAGCCGTCCGCAGCCGATGCCTCGGTGGTATCCGAAACCGGATCCTGGGCATCCTTGGGCAAAAAATGAGCTTTGAGCGTGGTCTTGCCGATGAGGCCATCGAGCACATACAGGAAACCCGGCAGCGCAAAGAGTACGGCGACTAGGGAGATGCTCACGCCGACGCCCAGGAACCAGCCGATCTGCTTGAGCACGCCGTGGCTCGAGATCGCATGGATCAGGAAGCCACTGATTAGCAGAACCGATCCAGAGGTCAAAACAGGAATCGTGCAAGCTTCCATGGTCTCGAGTAGCGCTTCGCGCTTATGCATGGTCACGCGGTCCTCACGATAGCGGTCAGCAATCAGGATGCCGTAGTCGACGGCAACGCCCAGCTGGATGGAGCTCACAATTAAGTAGGCGAGGAAGAACTCGTGCATACCGGTGTAGAGCGGTGCAGCAAAGTTGACCCAGATCGAGGTCTCAATCACGAGCACCAAGATGATCGGCAGGCTCAGCGACTTGGTGGCCAGCAGCAAGACCGCGAACACGGCCACGACGGCGATGAGGTCGACCTTGCCCTTATCGACGGTGATGGTGTCCTTAAGGTCGGTGGTGCTCACGCCCTCGCCGGCGAGCATTGCCTTACCCGGATAATGTTTGTCCGCGATACAACGAATCTTCTTGACCAGCTTAAATGTACTCGGACCCTCGTAGGGCGCGGTAACCGTGAGCACCAAACGGCTGTAGTGCTCTCCCTCCACCAGATCGAGCGTGTCCTTTTCGGCCATGCCCGTGGGGATATAGGGACTCGCAACGTCAACATAGCTCTGGATGGACTTGACCTCGGGGAGCGCCTTGAGCTCATTGGAGAGTGCCTGCTCCTCGCTCACCTCTCCACGGGGAACGAGCACAACGTAGGTATCGGAGTTGCCAAAGACCTCCTTGACCTTGTCCATATCCTGACCAAGCCGCGTATCCGAACCAAAAATGTGCGAAGTGCCGTAGTAGTACGTGATATCGCTGGAGGTCGATGCCATACGCGCAGGGTAAACCACGGCGAGGATCACGACGGCAGCGGGGATACAGACCTTGAGCACCAGACGGGCGAACTTACCCAGCGGCGGGACAAAGGGCCTGTGCTGCGATTTTTGCACAAAGCCATCGAACTGAACGAACATCGAAGGAACAAAGGTAAAGACCGATACCAGGCTGATGGCGATACCCTTTGCAAGGGCAAGACCAAGGTCGGGGCCGATCTTAAACTGCATGGCGGCAAGCGCGATAAAGCCGATGCAGACCGTGCAACCGCTCGAAAACACGGCGACCGAGGACAGGCAGCACGACTGCACCATGTCTTCGGCAACGCTGCCGTGGCGGCCACGCTCCTCGTTAAAGCGGTGCAGCAAAAAGACCGAGAAGTCCAGCGCGATGGCAACCTGCAAAATGGAGCCCGCAGAGTTGGTGACAAAGCTAATCTCGCCAAAGATGAGGTTGGTGCCCCAGTTGATAAACACCGAGACGCCCAGGCCCAGCAGCACCAGGATGGGTTCGGCCCAGCTGGTAGTCGTGATGACCAGAATCACGAAGATAATCGCTATGACAGCGACCGTGATAATGCTGATCTGCTGCTCGGTCGATGTGGTGGCGAGCGCGTTAGACATGGCCGAGCCCGTAATGGCGCCCTCGTCGCCCACGATATCTCGAATAGCGTCGGTTGCCTCGATCTCCTTTTCGGAATTAACCGTCACCGTAAACAGGGCGTTGTTCTTTTTGTAATAGGTCTCAACGGTGTCTTTGTCTTGCGTGGCAAGCGGCTGATCGATATCTGCCGCGTCGTCAAGCCATAGGACCTCCTCGACGCCGTCGACCTTTTTGATTTTGTCCTTGTATTTGAGCGCCTGAGCGATCGAGACATTGGGCACCATAACGCGACAGTTGGGAATGTCACCCTCAAACTCATCACCCATGGTATTCAGAGCGACGGTCGACGCCGCTTCGTCGGGCAGATAGCTCGTAATGTCGTAGTTAACGCCTACAAACTGGCGCAGGAACAGGCATACCAGTGCTGCCACCGCATAGAACGCGATGATGGGTTTGCGGTGCTTCACGACCCATCGAAATAGCTTCTCTTTCAACCTCAATCCTCCATAACGCTCAGCCTATGTTTTGCTCTTTGTTATATTCCACATTTGGTAGTTATACAACATGTGTAGGATAAAGGCGCCATAAAGATATGCGATTGACGCGGTCCCGGAGCCAAAACAGCCGCTGCAGAAGCAGTTCGGAAAAGGTCCTCAGCGGAAACTGCATCCCAGTTTTTAGACGAAAAACGGGATATGGTTTCTGGTTGGCCTAGATAATCGTCAGATTTAGCTGAGCGTCTGCCCCTATGTTTCCAAATGAATACGGTGTGAGCTGCGGACAAGGATTTTCCCCGCAAGCACTCTAGTATGCTAAAGTACCCAAAAGACCGGCGGAGCTATGCCGGTCGTTTGTTCTGTATGCAACACAGCATGAGGAGGCTCACCAGATGACGGCCACACCGTGGGGATTCCGGGACATATTGCCCGAGGAGGCTCAGGCGCGCGAGGAGATCGCGCTGACGGTGAAGGGCTGCTTTAGGGAGCATCATTATCTGCCGGTTGAGACGCCGCTGCTCGAGGACAAGGGCTCGCTCGAGGAGGGCGGCCGTATCGCGGACACGCCGTTTAAGCTTTTTGACGATGACGGCCGCTTGTTGGTGGTTCGTCCCGACAATACGTTGCCGATCGTGCGTTTGGTCTCGACCCGCATGCGCGCGGCCGACTTGCCGCTGCGCCTGCGCTATGAGGCGCCGGTGGTTCGCGAATGCCAGCGCAATGCCGGCGGTTCGCGTCAATTTACCCAGCTGGGTTTTGAGCTCATCGGCGCGGGCGATACCGCGGGCGATGTCGAGATCGTCTCGCTGGTGGCCGAGGCCGTTCGCAAGTTGGCGCTGCCCGATGCGCGCATTATCGCAGGTAGCGTGCGCCCGTTTAAGGAGCTGCTCGCGGCGTGCGAGGATCGCGAGCTGGCTGCCGAGGCTCTGCGCTGCGTGCACGCCAACGACTTTGTGGGCCTCGATGCCCGCGTGGCGGCAAGCGCCGAGACCGATGCCGTTAAGGCCGCCGTCAGCGAACTGCCGCGCCTGCATGGTGGGGCCGAAGTGCTCGATCGCGTGGATGCGCTGCTGGCGGCTGCCGGTATTGTCGCGCCGCTGACGCGCGAACTCCGTGCCCTGGTTGATGGTCTGGCTCCCGAGGACGCCCAGGTGCTGTCGTTCGACTTCTCCATCATGAACTCTTTCGATTACTACACGGGCCTGGTCTTTAAGGCCTATGCCGGTGGCCTGCCCGATCCGGTGGGCTCGGGCGGTCGCTACGACTCTATCTTTACCGGCGCGTTCGGCGACGGCATCGAGGTGCCGGCGGCGGGCTTCGCCTTTTCGCTCGAGCGTCTGGAGGCCGCGTGCACCTCTGCCGAGGACGCCGCCTCCGATGGTGACCACGCCGTGGGCCGCGGCGCCGAAGGCCCGCTACGCATCGCCGTGCCCAAGGGCTCGCTTAAGGCCGACACGCTCGACGTGCTCGAGGCCGCGGGCCTGGACGTCTCTGAGCTGCGCGACCCCGGCCGTCACCTGATTGTGCGCGGTCGCGACACGCGTGCCGGCGAGGGCACGGTCGGCGATATCGAGTTTGTCATCGTGCGTCCCAGCGACGCGCCCGCTTTTGTGGGCTGTGGTGGTGCCGATTGCGGCATCTGTGGCTGGGACTCGCTCATCGAGGCAGACCTCAACTTGCTGCAGCTGGTCGATCTGGGCTACGGCCTATGCACGTTTATCGAGGCAGAGCCCGCGTGGCGCGCCGGCCAGGCCGAGCGCAACTATGCCCGCCGCGGGTCGCTTCGCGTGGCCACCAAGTATCCGCGCATCGCGAGTGCCTGGTATGCCGAGCGCGGCGTGAACGCCGATATCGTCTCACTGCACGGCAACATCGAGCTGGGCCCCATCGTCGGCATGACCGATCGCATCGTGGATATTGCCGCCACGGGCGCCACGCTGCGCGATAACGACCTGGTCATCACCGGCCGCATCATGGACTGCACGGCCCGCTTCTTTGTCAATCCGGGCGCCGCACGTCTGGATCCGCGCGTACGCAATCTGGCAGATCGCTTGGCGGCTGCCGTGAAGGACAAGCATTTTGAGCCCGTCGCGGGCTCGGCACAATAGCGCGAGCGCGCACGGGCGCCCCAACGTACGGGCTGCGGGCCGACTGGTGCCGCTGCCCAGTCGCTCGTTTTTCGAACACAACCTCGACCGATAGGGGATACCGATATGAAGACCATCAAGCTTGCTCCCGGTGAGCGCCTCGTTACCAACCAGCTCAACCGCAAGGGCGTGCTGCCGCAAAACATCGTCGACGCCGCCCGCGATATCGTGGCCAACGTGCGTGCCAACGGCGATGCCGCGGTGCGCGATTACTGCCAGCGTTTTGACGGTGTCGAGCTGCAGAGCTTCCGTCTGCCGCAAGAGCAGATCGATGCCGCGCTCGAAGGCCTCGATCCCGCTTTTGCCGCGGCGCTCGAAAAGGCTGCACGCCAGATTCGTGAGTTCCACCAGCGCGAGGTCGAGCAGAGCTGGTTTACCACGCGCCCGGACGGCACGATGCTCGGCGTTAAGGTGGCCCCGCTCGCGGCGGCCGGCATCTATGTGCCGGGCGGTCGCGCGCAGTACCCTTCCACCGTGCTTATGAACGCCATTCCCGCCAAGGTTGCCGGCGTCAAGCGCGTGGTTATGGTGACCCCGCCGCAAAAAGACGGCCTGATCAGCCCCTACACGCTCGCGGCCGCCAAGCTCGGCGGCGTGGACGAGATCTATATGGTGGGCGGCGCTCAGGCCGTGGCCGCGCTGGCGTACGGTACCGAGACCATTCCGCGCGTCGACAAAATCACCGGCCCGGGCAACGCCTTTGTTGCCGCCGCCAAGCAGATTGTCTCGGGCGACGTGGGAATCGACATGGTCGCCGGTCCCTCCGAGGTCTGCGTGCTGGCCGACGCCACGGCCAAGCCTATGGTGGTCGCGGCAGACCTGATGGCCCAGGCCGAGCACGATCCGCTGGCAGCCTGCTATCTGGTGACTTGCGACGAGCAGTTTGCGCGCGAGGTCGAGGCGGGCATCGACATCCTGGTGGCGCAGTCGCCGCGTGCCGAGATCACGCGCGCTTCGCTCGACAACGAAGGCACCATCGTGGTGGCCGCCGATATGGCTGCCGCCGTCGAGGCCGTGAACACCGTGGCGCCCGAGCACCTTGAGCTGCACTGCAAGGACGCGATGGGCCTGCTCGGCGGCATTCGCAACGCCGGCGCCATCTTTGTGGGCGCTTGGAGCTCCGAGCCGCTTGGCGATTATGTTGCCGGCCCCAACCACACGCTGCCGACCGGCGGTACGGCTATGTTCTCCAACCCGCTTTCGGTCGAAGAGTTCGTTAAGCGCTCGAGCGTCATTTGCTATACACCCGAGGGCCTGCTCTCCGATGCTCCCGCTACGCAGCGCCTGGCCGAGGCCGAGGGCCTGTGGGCACACGCGCTTTCTGCCGCACTGCGCCGCCGCGTGCTGGAGCAGGGCGAGGACGCCGTGAGCGCCGAGTCGCTCGCCGCGGCCGACCTGACCAAGGTTGCCTGGCCGGGAGATGCCGTGGCGACGGTTGCCGAGGGTGTGGACCTGGCGGCTGCGGGCGCGGATGGCGTTGGCGCGACTGGCAAGGAGGCCTAATATGGCCGAGCTGACGTCTCGTATGAAGGAGCTCGTCCAGCCCTACTTGGCTGGCATTGAGCCCTACGATCCCAACTTTACGCCCACGCGTATCAACCTTTCGGCCAACGAGAACACCTATCCCGTGCCGGCTGGCGTGCGCGAGGCGGTCGACGCCGCCCTAGCTGCCACACCGCTCAATCGCTATCCCGATCCCATGTCCAACGACCTGCGCGACGAGCTTGCCGCTTGGCATGGCGTGACGCGCGAGAATGTCTGCGTGGGCAACGGCGGCGACGAGCTGCTCTATAACTATCTGCTGGCGTTTGGCGGCGCGGGACGGACCCTGCTCAACTGTCCGCCGTGCTTTAGCGAGTATGCGTTCTTTGCGTCGCTCTGTCAGACCGAGGTGCGCGACGTGTGGCGCGACCCCGCGACCTTTGAGCTCGACCAGGCAGCCGTGCTTGCGGCGGCGCCCGAGTGCAACCTGGCAATCGTGACTTCGCCCAATAACCCCACGGGCGACGTGGCACCGCTCGACTTTGTCGCGGCGCTGTGCGATGCGTGCCCCGGCATGGTAATGGTCGACGAGGCCTATGTTGAGTTTGCCGACGATTCGTTTGGCGCGGCCACCACGGCGCAAGGCCTTATTGCCGAGCATCCCAACCTGGTGATTCTACATACGCTGTCCAAGGCGTTTGGCGCCGCCGGCGCGCGTCTGGGTTATGTGATCGCGGCACCCGAGGTCATCGACGTGTTCGCGGCGATTCGCCAGATCTACTCGGTTAACGTGCTGAGCCAGGCCGCCGCGCTTGCCTGCGTGCGTGCCCGCGATGCGTACGCGCCCGTGGTGGCACAGGTTGCATCCGAGCGCGAGCGCGAACTGTGCGCCCTGCGCGCAACGGCTGCCGAGGGTCTGCCCGTGGAGGCGTGGCCGAGCGCGGCGAACTTTGTGCTCGTGCGCGCGCCGCATGCCACGCGCGTGCGCGAGCGTCTGCGCGACGAGTATTCGATTTTGGTGCGCGACTTTAGCTACGCGCCGGGGCTCGCGGACTGCCTACGCATTACCGTGGGTACCCCGCAGGAAAACGACGAGGTGCTGGCTGCGTTTGCCGCGCTGGTGAAGGAGGAGATGTAGATGGACCGCTATGCCGAGGTGACCCGCAAGACGGGCGAGACCGACATTGTCGTAAAGCTCGACCTGGACGGAAGCGGCGTGTGCGATATCTCGACCGGCGTGCCGTTTTTCGACCACATGCTCAACGCTTTTGGCCGCCATGGTCTGTTCGATCTGACGGTGCACGCGGTGGGCGACGTGGAGGTCGATGCGCACCACACCGTCGAGGACACGGGTATTGTGCTGGGCGAGGCGTTTTGCCAGGCGCTGGGCGACAAGGCGGGCATTACGCGCTTTGCCGACGCGGCGATCGCCATGGACGAGACGCTCGTGATGGCTGCTGTTGATATTTCGGGCCGCGGGCAGGCCTACTGCGAGCTGCCCGTGCCGACCGAGCGCGTGGGCAGCTTCGATACCGAGCTAGCCGTCGAGTTCTTCTACGCCTTTGCGCGCGACGCCAAGCTCACGCTGCACGTGCGCGAGCTGGCGGGCGGCAACTCGCATCACATTATCGAGGCCGCCTTTAAGGCCGTGGGCCGCACGATGCGCCATGCCTGTGAGCTGGATCCCCGCGTGCAGGGCATCCCCAGCACCAAGGGCTCACTGTAACCGTCACAAGGGTAAAACCACCACAAAGGTGCCTGTCCCCTTTGTGGTGGTTTTGGATGATGAGAAAAGGGAGGGTCGCGTGGGCGAACCGAAGATCGTGGTGGTCGACTACCACAAGGGCAACTTGTCGAGCGTCGTGCGCGGGCTTGCGCGCGCCGGTGCCGCCGCCTGCACGTCGGACGATCCGGAGCAGATCCGCAACGCCGACGGCCTGGTCATCCCGGGCGTGGGCGCGTTCTATGATGCGATCGCCTTTATGCGCCAGAGCGGCGAGGCGGACGCGGTGCTCGATGCCGTCGCCGCCGGAACTCCGCTGCTCGGCGTCTGCCTGGGTCTTCAACTGTTTTTTGAGCGCGGCAACGAGGGCGTGCCTGCGGACGAGGGCGCGGTCGCCGACGGCAACGCCTCCGAGCAGGCTGGCGGTCCCTGGGTCGATGGCCTGGGTATTATGCGCGGCTCGTGCACGCGCTTGGAGTCGAGCCGCCTGAAGGTGCCGCACGTGGGCTGGGACCAGGTGCACATGACGCCCGCCGGCGCGGCCGATCCGCTGCTTGCTGGTTTTGCCGAGGGTGCCAACATGTACTTCACCCACAGCTACGCGGTGGCCGACGACGCCGATGGCGCCGATGTGCTGGCGCGCACGCACTACACGCGGAGTTTCCCGTGCATCGTGCGCCATGGCAACGTGTGGGGCTGCCAGTTCCATCCCGAGAAATCCTCCGCGCTGGGTCAGCGCATCCTTAAGAACTTCGTCAACATCGTCGAGGAGGCCGGCCGATGATCCTGTTTCCCGCAATCGATCTGATCGGCGGCAAGGTCGTGCGCCTTGAGCGCGGCGACCGCAGCCGCTGCAAGGTATATTCCGACGACCCCGTGGCCGTTGCTCGCTCGTTTGCCGAGCAGAGCGCAAGCTGGGTGCACGTCGTCGATTTGTCCTCTGCCTTTGGCGAGGACGAGGACACATGCTCTGCCAACTCGGCGGCGATCAAGGCCATCTGCGGCGTCGACGGTCTGTCCGTGGACGTGGGCGGCGGCGTCCGCTCGCTTGCGCGCATCGACGAGTTGGCCGGCTATGGTGCTCGCCGCATCGCGCTAGGCACGGTGCTAGTGACCGAGCCGGGTTTTGCCGAGGTGGCGGCCCAAGGCTTTGGCGAGCTGCTGGTCGCCGACATTGCCGCACGCGACGGCCAGGTCAAGGTGAATGGCTGGCGTGACGGCGCGGGCGTAGCGCTCGACGACGCTGTGGCGCAGCTTTCCGAGCTGGGTTTTAAGCATCTGGTGTATACCGACATTGCGCGCGATGGCATGCAGACGGGCATCGATGTGGCGGCGTATCGCCATGTTGCTGAGGTCGCGGGCTTTCCCGTCGTGGCATCGGGCGGCATCTCGACGCTCGACGACATCCGTGCGCTGGCCGCAGTGGGTGAGGGCGCGATTGAAGGTGCCATTACCGGTCGCGCACTCTACGAGGGCAACTTTACGCTGACCCAGACGCTGGACGCCGTCCGAGGGGAGGAGTAGCCCATGCTTACCAAACGTGTGATTCCCTGCCTGGACGTCAAGGACGGCCGTGTGGTCAAGGGCGTCAACTTTGTGAGCTTGCGCGATGCGGGCGATCCGGTGGAGCTGGCGCGCGCCTACGACCGCGAAGGTGCGGACGAGGTCGTATTTTTGGACATTACCGCGACGAGTGACAACCGTGTGACGACCATCGAGATGGCGGCGCATGCGGCCGAGGAGCTCGCCATTCCCTATACCGTGGGCGGCGGCTTTCGCGACTTGGCGGGCATGCGGACCATGGTTGCCGCCGGTGCCGATAAGGTGTCGCTCAACTCTGCCGCCGTGCGTGACCCGTCGCTGATCAGCCGGGCTGCCGCGGCGTTTGGCAGCCAGGCCGTGGTCGTGGCGATCGATGCCAAGCGCGTCGGTTTGCCCGGAGAGCCGGGTGCCGATAGGTGGGAGGTCTTTACCGCGGGAGGCCGCAACGCCACGGGTATCGACGCGGTGGCGTGGGCCGAGGAAGCGGCTCGTCGCGGCGCCGGCGAGATTTTGCTCACCAGTATGGACCGCGACGGCACCAAGGCCGGCTTTGACCTGGCGCTCACCCGCGCCGTGGCGCGCGCGGTGCCGATTCCGGTGATCGCAAGCGGCGGCGTGGGTACGCTCGAGCATTTTGCCGAGGGCGTGATCGAGGGCGAAGCCGATGCCGTGCTGGCGGCCAGCGTCTTTCACTTTGGGACGTTCAGCATTCGCGAAGTCAAAGAGTATATGGCCTCTCAAGGTATTCCTGTGAGGCTGGATTTCTAATGCTGCGGCTTGCCCAGGCACCCGACCTTCCGGCTCCAACTCTCCTCGCGTACTTAAGTATGCGTCGTCGGGCTTGTCGCTCGGAATCTCGGGCACCTGGACAACCCTCGCCGACCTGCGAAGTTTGAATTTGGGGAGAGAAATGGAAGAGATAACCGATCCTTCAAAGCTTACATACGACGCCAAGGGGCTGATTCCTTGTGTGGTCCAGCAGTACGACACCGGCGAGGTGCTTATGGTTGCTTGGATGAACGAGGAATCGGTGGGGCTGACGCTCAAGACCGGTACCACGTGGTTTTGGAGCCGCAGCCGTCAGGAGCTCTGGAACAAGGGCGCGACGAGCGGCAATATGCAAGAGGTCAAGGAGCTCTGGGCCGACTGCGATAACGATACACTGCTGGTCAAGGTCGACTCGCCGGGTCCGGCCTGCCATACCGGCAACCGTACCTGCTTCTTTAAAAAACTCGCGTAGGGCGGGCGCTCGATTAGACGCTCGGCCACCAGAAAGGATTGAACCATGGGTGTGCGCACCGCAAACGTTCAGGATGGAAATATCGGTGAGACGCTGACAGGTCTGGCCGAGGTGATTCACGGTCGTCGCGATGCGTCGCCACAGGAGAGCTACACCGCTCGTCTGTTGACCGACGTCGAGGACGAGCTGCTCAAGAAGCTTGCCGAGGAGGCGAGCGAGGTCATCATGGCCTGCAAGGATAACGACCACGATCACATTCGCTACGAGGCCGGCGACCTGGTCTACCACCTGCTCGTGACGCTCGAGCGCTACGGCATCACCCTCGACGAACTCGCCGGTGAACTCAACGCCCGCCGCCACTAGTCATTGGGGACGTTCTTAAACGACTAGTCGTTTGGGACAGTCTTTGTTGGTGTAACGGGGTCATGGAAGTTGCGGTGAAATAGGGACTGTTTAAGCGCTTCATCAGGCAAAACAATCCCTATTCCACCGCAACTTATGAAGGGATGGCTAGTCGAGGGGTGTGGGTTCCCATTCGCCGGTGGGGTGGGGGATGTCGAAGGTTCGATAACCGCAGTCGTAGGCGTGGGCTTGTGCCTCGTGGATATTCCAGCAGATGTCGCAGGCGCGGTGCGCGTCCGAGCCAAAGGTGATGGGTACCTCGGCATGGGCGAAGCAGCGCAACAGCCCCGTCGAGGGGTAATAGTCGTCGAGGCCCTTGCGCGGCGCGGCGGTCGAAACTTCAACGCGGCGGCCTGTATCGTGTGCGCACTCTGCCATCTGCTCCCAAAACGGTGCCGTATCAAAATCGGGCGCAAAGCCTTCCTTCGAAAAGCGCATGAACAGGTCGGGGTGAGCCATCACATCAAAGTTAAGCGGGCTTTCGCAAGCGCGGCACCAGTCGTCGACGTAGCGCTCCCACACGCCGCGTACCCCCAGGTTTTCCCAAACGTGCAGGTCGGTGTCATCGTCGATCCAACCGCAAAGGGAATCGGGTGTATCGGGGCGAGCGACGTCCTCCGTTCCCGCCGTGCCCGCGGCGCCGGCCATGATATCGCCCGGATTGCCAATCCAGTGCACACTGCCCAAGCGCACTATGGCACCCGCGGACCAGCGCTCAACCAAAGGCTCGCAGCCCTCGTACCAATCGCATTCAAAGCCATAGATAAGCTCGAGCTCCGACGCGATCTGCGCGGCAAGCTTGCGGGCATCCTCAAAAGCCAGACGATGTGCCGGCAGGTCGCCCTCGACAACCTGCACCTCGCAGTTGGCATCCATGCTGGCGGGTAAGGTGAGGTGGTCGGTCGAGACCATGATCCGGTAGCCAGCGGCCGCGGCAGCGCGGACGTTTTCCTCAAACGAGGCGTGGCCGTCCGAAAACGAGGTGTGGGTGTGGCAATCGACCAGCGGGCAAGCAGACATGGCAGCTCCTTTGCGTCAAGCGAATCCGCTCCATTGTAATGGCGCAGCTCTCAACACGCCGGACACGCCGGGGGTCGAAATCGATTGGAAAGGCTGCGCGACGCGCGGTGCGGCCTCGCTTGCGCTCTCAAAACATGTACATCAGCCTCCAAAAGCTGCAGAAAATGACATGTTTGGAGGCTGATGTATATGTTTGGATAGGGGCGAGGGCGGCGACGGACGAAAGTCACGCCTGTGCCACGTCCGATGTGCTAGCGTTTGGATGAACAAAACGAGCCCGTGCGGAAAGGAGTCGGACCGTATGCCATGCGATAGCACATCCCCGCTGTCCCGCGAGACCGATGCACCCGAAACCATCGTCAAGTTGGAATGCGATATCGACGACGCATCGCCCGAGGTGCTCGCCTACGCCGCCGACCGCCTGCGCGAGGCGGGTGCGCGCGAGGTGCACTGGCTGCCCCTCTACTGCAAAAAAGGCCGCCCCGGTTGGCAGCTGCAAGTGATTTGCTCGCATGAGGATATCGAACGCCTGCAGACGATTATCTTTTTGGAAACCACGACCAACGGCATCCGTCGCCAGGTTATGGAGCGCGTTTGCCTGCCACGCCGCTTTGAGCAGGTGACGACGCCGTGGGGCGAGGTGTCCGTTAAAGTGGCAACCCTGCCCGACGGCAGCGAGCGTGCAGCGCCCGAGTACGAGGACTGCGCCCGTCTCGCCCGCGAGCACAATGTGCCGCTCCAGCGCGTGATGCAGGCGGCACAAGCCGTGGCACTGCGATTTGAATAACGCGGCTGGTGGCGACATCCTGCGCCCAGCCATATCAACCCCATTCGAAAGGACCACCATGAAATACCTCATCGCCTCCGACATCCACGGCTCGGCATACTGGACCGAGCGCCTGGTCACCGCCATCGATTCCGAGCAGCCCGACCGCATCGTGCTGCTGGGCGACCTGCTCTACCACGGTCCACGCAACGACCTGCCGCGCGATTACGCCCCCAAGCGCGTAATCCCGCTGCTCAACGCCCTGGCCGACCGCATCATCGCGGTGCGCGGCAACTGCGACGCCGAGGTCGACCAGATGGTCCTCGACTTCCCCGTCATGGCCGACTACGCCACGCTGTTTGACGAAACCGGCCGTGAGCTGTTCCTGACGCACGGCCACGTCTTTGGCGCCGGCATGCACAACAGCGTCGACCACGCGCCCGCGCTGCCCGAGGGCTCCGCGCTCGTCTACGGTCACACGCACGTCAAGGTCAACGAGGAAAGCGCCGCGCACCCGGGCCTGTGGCTCTTCAACCCCGGTAGCGTGAGCATCCCCAAGGACGGCTCGCACAGCTACGGCATCTACGAGGGCGGCGCGTTCCGCCACGTGGTCCTGGAGGAGGAATAACCATGGCGCAGCACATGGCTCAGCAAAATGCCGAGGGCTCGCGCGATTTGTCCACGCTGGTCGACGCGTCGGCCGAGCTACAACATCTGGTGCAGATCGTCTGGCGCTTGCGTCAGCCCGACGGCTGCCCGTGGGACCGTGAGCAGACGCACCGCAGCATCGGCAAGAACATGATCGAGGAGGCCTACGAGGCACTCGACTGCATCGAGGCGGACGACGCGGTTCACCTACGCGAGGAGCTGGGCGACGTGCTCATGCAGGTCGTGCTGCATGCGCAGATTGCGGCGGACGCCGGCGAGTTTACGCTGGCCGACGTGGCGCGTGATATCGATGCCAAGCTCATCCGCCGTCATCCGCACGTGTTTGGCGATGTAGATGCCGACAGTTCCGACGAGGTACTCAAGATTTGGGACGAGGTCAAGCTTGCCGAGAGGGCTGCCAAGGACAAGGCCGTGGCGGCAGGCGAGGCTGCGCCCGAGGGCCTGCTCGACGGCGTGCCCACGCATCTGCCGGCGCTGATGCAGGCTCAGAAGGTGTCGCGCAAGGCGGCTGCCGTGGGCTTTGAGTGGGAGACGGTCCAGGATGTGTGGGACGAGGTCGCCGAGGAGCGTGCCGAGTTTGAGGCCGAGGCCCCTGGCTCGCCCGAGCGCGAAATGGAGTTTGGCGATCTGCTCTTTGCCCTGGTCAACGTCGCGCGCAAGGAGGGTATCGACGCCGAGAGCGCCCTGCGCGCGAGCACGGCCAAGTTTCGCCGTCGCTGGGCTGCGATGGAGCAGATGGCGGCCGATGCCCACGTGGATCTTGCCGAGCTTTCGACCCACGGCCTCAACGACCTGTGGGATGCCGCAAAGGCGGAGGAGTAAGACTGCGGGAACGACGGGCTGACACGCCTCATCGTTCCCGCTAAATTTTTCGAAAATCAAGTGTATCCCTCGGCTAACTTAGGGCATAATGCAAAAAGTGCGACATGGCTAACTTACGGAGACGCACCGATGGTGCACGGTCAGCCGGTCGCTTGCATCCACTACGTTTCCAAGTGAGAGGGAGACAACATGAGCGATATTTTGGACGTTTACGGTCGCGAGGTGCTCGACAGCCGCGGCAATCCCACCGTCGAGGTCGAGGTTGTGCTCGAGGACGGTAGCTTCGGTCGCGCGATGGTGCCTTCGGGCGCTTCGACCGGTGCCTTTGAGGCTTGCGAGCTGCGCGATGGCGACAAGGGCCGCTATCTGGGCAAGGGCGTTTCGCAGGCCGTCGAGCACGTCAACAACGAGTGCGCTAACGCCGTCGTGGGCCTCGACGCCTTCGATCAGCGCGCCGTCGATGCCGCGCTAATCGCCGCGGACGGTACGACCAACAAGACCAAGCTCGGTGCCAACGCCATCCTGGGCGTGTCGCTGGCCGTTGCCCGCGCCGCTGCCGAGTCGGCGGGCCTGTCGCTGTACCAGTACCTGGGTGGCGTCAACGCCCACCTGCTGCCCACGCCTATGATGAACATTCTCAACGGCGGCGTGCATGCCGATAATAACGTCGACTTCCAGGAGTTCATGATCATGCCGGTGGGCGCCCCGAGCTTTGCCGAGGGCCTGCGTTGGTGCGCCGAGGTCTACCACACCCTCAAGGGCGTGCTGCACGAGGCCGGCCTGGGCGGCGGTGTGGGCGACGAGGGCGGCTTTGCCCCCAACCTTAAGACCAATGCCGAGCCGTTCGAGTACATCACCAAGGCCGTCGAGAAGGCTGGCTTTAAGCCCGGCGTCGACTTTATGTACGCCATGGATCCGGCGTCCACCGAGTTCTACAACGCTGAGACCGGTATGTACGAGCTCAAGGGCGAGGGCGTTGAGTACACGAGCGCCCAGATGGTCGATTACTGGGAGAAGCTCGTCGACACCTATCCCATCATCTCCATCGAGGACGGCATGGCCGAGGAGGACTGGGACGGCTGGGTCGAGCTTACCCGCCGCATTGGCAATAAGGTGCAGCTGGTGGGCGACGACTTGTTCGTCACCAACACCGAGCGCCTCAAGAAGGGCATCGAGCTGGGTGCCGCCAACGCGATCCTGGTCAAGGTCAACCAGATCGGCACGCTCACCGAGTCGCTGGAGGCCATCGAGACCGCCAAGGAGGCCGGTTACGCTTGCATCGTGAGCCACCGCTCCGGCGAGACCGAGGACTCCACGATCGCCGACCTGGTCGTGGGCGTCAACGCCGGCCAGATCAAGTCGGGCGCCCCGTGCCGCAGCGACCGCATCGCCAAGTACAACCAGCTCATCCGCATCGAGGACGAGCTCGAGGGCAGCGCGCGCTACGCCGGCAAGGCCGCGTTCTACAACATTCGCTAAACGGGCGAATTTGGCGAGGGGGAGGCTGACTCGGTTCCGCCCCCGCTTTGGCTGGACGCCGCAAAGCGCTGTGGGCGCTGGGCCATATGGCTCAGCGCCTTTTTTATGTCGAGCAAAGGCTGTCGAAGGTGGTGCGCACGCTCGTGCTATAACTAGAATACTTAGCGCAAACAAACCTCAACCGCACAAGGCGCACATGGATCAGATTTACGACAACAGGTACTATTCCGCCGGTTCGCGTGAGCCGTCGCCTCGCCGTGCGCGCACGGTGCAGCTCGGTGGGTCCGCCTACGCCGGCGCCGACCGCTCCATGCAGCGCCCGACAAGTACCTCGCGCCCCAATGCTCAAGTGAATACTTCGACAGATGGACCAGTGCGCCCAGCACGTTCGTCGCATGCTCAGCGCTCGTCGGCTCAAACGCATGATGGGTCGAGCAGGCCCTCGAACCGTCTTTCGGGCTCGGACTTTATGCACTACGCCAACGACAACGCGGTGGTCAAGGCGATCTACGACTTTACCCACGGTCCTCAGCGAGGGCTATTCATCGGCATCGTCGTTGCCCTGGTGCTCGTGAGCCTGTATTTCCCCGTGCGCGACCTGTACGTGGCAAAGCGTTCGAGCGATATCTTGGCCAAGCAGGTCGAGATTCGCCAGCAATACAATGATGAGCTGCAAAAAAGCGTCGACAAGCTGCTCTCGGAGGAGGGTATCAAGGACGCGGCATCCGAGGACCTGGGCCTGGTGATGCCCGGCGAGAAGAGGATTGAAGTGCAGGGCCTGGACGGCGATTCGGATGCCTCGTCGAGCCAGAAGTCGTCGAACGCCAAGAAGGCCAGCGAAGTTGCCAAGGAAATCGAAGAAGTCGGTAAGGACGCGCCGTGGTACATCCAAGCGCTCGATATGCTGTTTGGATTTAACGGCGTCGAGGGTCAGACGGTCGCGTCCAGCGGCGAGTAGGCGAGTAGCGCCCGGAGGGGAGCCCGCAATGACAAATTGCAAACGATATAAGGTGGCGGCGATCGACCTGGGAACGGTGTCGTCGCGACTGGTGCTGGCCCAGGTTGAGGCTGGGGCGATCGTGGGATCGTCCAAACATACCGAGATTACCGACCTGGGCGAGGGCGTGGACGCGACGGGTCGCTTTTGTGAGGCGGCCGTTGAGCGCGTGCTCGCTGCGTGCCGCATGTTTGTGGACGAGGCGCGCGACTTTGGCGCCGCGTGCATCTGTACCACCTGCACGAGTGCCGCGCGCGATGCGTCCAACGCCGCGCTGCTGCTGGACGGCCTGCGCGGGCTGGGGCTCGAACCGCAGGTGATTCCGGGCGAGGTTGAGGCACGCCTGACGTTTTTTGGCGTGGCACACGACTTTGCCGGCGAGCGCATCATTGTTGCTGATTCGGGTGGTGGCTCCACGGAGCTCGTGACGGGCGTATACGCTCCGGAGCGCGGGGTCTTCGCGCTGGAGGGAACGCGCTCGCTGGACATCGGTTGCCGTCGCGTGACGGAGCGGTTTTTCTCGGCGCTGCCGCCAACGGACAGTGAACTTGTCGCCGCTGGTGCATGGGCGGGCGAGCAGTTCGGGGCTTACTTTGAGGGCCTACCTGTCGACTTTGAGCGCGCCGAGCGCCTCGTCGCGGTGGGCGGTACCGTCACCACGCTCGTGGCGCTGGTCCACGAACTGGAGCCGTACGACTCGAACTTTGTGCACCTGCGCGAGCTTTCGATGGAGCAGATTTCGGCCGCTATCGAGCGCATGTCTGCGTTGGATGTTGCAGGCATTGCCGCGTTGCCGGGCGTGCAGCCCAAGCGCGCGAGCGTGATCTTGGCAGGTGCCGTGGTGATTCGCGAGCTCATGCGAGCCGGCGGCTACAAGACGCTCACCGTAAGCGAGAACAGCCTACTCGCTGGCATGGCCGCCACCATCAACGAGGTTCTCGACGGCGCGACTCCCACCATCGCCTGGACCCCCACTCTCAGCACCCTCTAAATAATTTGCGGTGAAATACGGACTACAATCGCCCTTTCGGGCACCAAACAGTCCCTATTCCACCGCAACTCAACAGCCGGCACCTGGGGACGTTCCTTTTCTGCCGGCACCTGGGGACAGTCCTTGCGGGGCGTCCCTACAGCGCCTATGCCAGCTTGTCGATTTGCCCAATCTCCCAAAGCGGAATATTGACGAGCATGCCCTCGTCTCTATATGCCGCCAGGGAGCTCCTCACGCAACGCTCGAGCTTGAATTTTTCGCAGGCTATTTTCAGACTCTTCGCTTTAAGGTTCTCTGCCGCCTTGACCTCAAGCGGAAGCACGGTTCCCGCATGGTCGATGGCAAAGTCGGTTTCGGCATTGCCAGAGGTAGAGGACCAATACGCGGGAGTTTTGTCCTGGAGCAAAAGCTCCTGCGCGACGTATTGTTCGGTCAGCGAACCTTTGAACTCGGTAAAAACAGCGGATCCGTTAAGAACGATGGCCGGAGAGAGACCGGAGAGCGCTCCGAGGATGCCGGTGTCGATGCAGAACAGTTTGAAGCCCGAGAGGTCTTCATAGCTCGAGAGCGGCGCCTTTAGAGCGGAGACACGTGGCACCTTATGAACGATTCCGTAGTCCGTGAGCCACTGGAGGCTTTCCTCGAAATCGCGTGCGCGCGCTCCGGGACGAAGGGCGCCATAGACAAACTTCTTGTTCTCCTTTGCAAGCTGGCCGGGAAGGGATTTCCAAACCAACCTCATGCGCTCGACGATGCGGGCGGGTGCATGTTTGCCAAAATCGGATTCGTAAGCCTCGATGATTTGCTGCTGAAGCCTTCGGGCTTCGATGAAGTCGCGTGTCTCGGCGAAAGCGGAGACAACTTCGGGCATACCGCCGACAACAAGGTATTCCTTGAGCAAGCGCTCGAGCTTTTCGGTAACGTTTGCCAGAAGGTTCATGTCTGCGGCAAGGATGGCATCGGCGAGCGGGTTGCCGTCGACGGCACGAACGAACTCGGCAAACCCCATGGGACGCATGGTGAGCTGGTCGATTTTGCCGACGGGAAATGACTCGTTTTCGCGTCGGAGCGCGAGGCCCATATAGGAACCGGCTGCCACGATGTGGTATTCGGGTGCAAGTTCGTTGAAGTACTTGAGTGAGGTGATCCCGCGTGGCGCCTCTTGGATCTCGTCGAAGATGATGAGCGTGTCTGCCGGCGTTACGGTTTGGCCACGTAGGAGTTCTATCTGGGAGATGATGCGCTTGGCGTCGAGGTCCCCATCGAACAGCGAGCGTGTGCTCGGCTCGAGCATAAAGTCAAAACGAATGACGTTTCGATACTGCTGGCTTGCGAATTCGTTAAGAAGCCAAGTCTTTCCTGTCTGGCGGGCTCCCTTAAGCAAGAGAGGTTTGCGATTCGCCCTTGATTTCCAAGCGGTAAGTTCACTCATAAGCTGTCGCTGCATATTGCCTCCCAACCCTCTCGGCTAGTATAAGGCCATTTGGGTGTTTCCATCGGAAAATATGCGAGACAACCACGTTTTTCCATCGGAAAATGTGCGAGACAGCCACGTTTTTCCATCGGAAAATGTGTAAATACCAACCTAAGTTGCGGTGGAATAGTTCCTAAATGGGCTGATAAACTGCCAAAACAGGAACTATTCCACCGCAACTTAGAGCCCCACCGGCGTGTAAAAGAAACGAGCCCGCATCCCTGGGGAACACGGGCTCGCAAGCAATCACATGGTAGGGGCGGTGGGACTCGAACCCACAATCCTTGCGGCGAGAGATTTTAAGTCTCCTGCGTATGCCAATTCCGCCACGCCCCCGTGAGACTAGAAGTCTAGCACAAGCCGTCCGTTACGCGTTGACGGCCATCGAGTGTTGGCCCGACTTCTCCAGGAACTCCTGGAACTTGGCTTCGTCGCCCTTGTTCTGGTACTGCAGGGCTAGCAGGTACTCCAAGCGGCAGCGCTTGACCGGGTCGTCGCCGACATCCTCGAGCATGCGCTCCAGCTCGGGAATGTCGTTGTGGCGCTTGAGGATCATCGTGTCGTACATCAGCTGACACTCGTGCGCAACTGCCTCGGCCTGACCGCCCTCAAAGCCCTTGATCTCGTGCAACAGCTCTTTGGACTTTTTGCGGTCCTCCTGGCCAACATAGTAGTTAAAGGCCTTAATCACCAAGTCGACGCGCTGCATCTTGGGGAGGTTGAGTCCCAGCAGTAGGTCGAACATCTCGCTGGCGCGCTCGTGGTCCTCGCGCAGCAGATAGGAGTTCAGACGCAGGTAGTCGCGGTTGTAGCGCGGGTACAGCATGCTGGTGAGTTTGCCGTCGAGCAAACGATCGAACTCGTCCCACTGCTTGGCAGCCATAAGCTGCTGCAGGCGCTTAAACGTGGTGCGTTTTTTGACGCTAAAGAACACCGACACGGCGATGCAGATGATAACGACGGCGGTCCAGAGGGTGCGGGAATCGGGCATATTAGGGTCCTTAGTCGCTCATAAAGCGAGCGGTATGACAACACGTACTAGATGTATTATACGCAGCGCGCAAGCAAACTGGCATAAAAGCTCATCGAGGCCGAGTGCCATCGCTCGCTGCGGTACACTTACCTAAAGTAAACCATGAAGGGAGACATTACCTATGAAGAAGATCGTTTTGGCTTGCGGTGCTGGCGCTGCTACTTCCACGCTCGTTGCCCAGAAGGTCGCTACCCTGCTCGACGCCAACGGTTATGCCGACAAGTACGAGATCGTGCAGTGCGCCATCTCCGAGGCCAAGGATTACTGCGACGAGGGCGCTGACCTGCTGATCGCCACCACCGTTGCCCCCGAGGGCCTCACCTGCCCGTACGTGAGTGGCGTGCCCTTCATGACCGGCATGAACCGCGTCGCTGCCGAGAAGGCCGTTCTCGACGTCATGGCTCAGTAGGCGCTGACTGTATGAATGAGCAGAACGCCAATCCGGTCGAGCTCTTTGGCATGCGCGTTGCCCATGTGGGCATTAACGCCACCGACCCGGCAGACGCCCTGGAGATCGCGGAGCTGTTCTCGACGATGATGGGCCTGCCCGTCATCGAGACCCCGGTTTCGTACTTCAACGATTCGCTGGTCGAGATCATGAAGCAGAACGGTCGTGGCACCAAAGGCCACATCGGCTTTGCCGTTAACGACATCGATGCAGCTGAGAAGTGGTTTGCCGAGCGCGGGCTCGAGGTCAACGAGGAGTCGCGCGTGCTGCTGCCCGACGGCGGCACCAAGCTCGTGTACTTTAAGCGCGAGTTCGCCGGCTTTGCCGTGCATCTGTGCCGCGAGTAGCGCACAAGCTGCCATAGCTGGCAAAAAGGGATAGGGCCGCATGGCCTTATCCCTTTTTTATGCCGAGGGGCTTCCTACCGCGGCAGGCGAATCGTAAAGCGGCTGCCGACGCCCTCGACCGAGGTCACGCCGATGACGCCGCCGTGGCTATCGACGATCCACTTGGCGATGGCGAGCCCCAGGCCCGAGCCCTGCGCTCCGGCATCGCGCGCGTTGTCGGCGCGGTAGAACCGCTCGAACGCGTGAGCTGCGGATTCCTGATTCATGCCGATGCCCTCGTCCTCAACGCTTATGTCGATCGTGCCCGCGCCCGCATCCGGCGTCATGTCAAACGAGATGGATGTGCCCGCGTCCGAATACTTGGCGGCGTTCTGCACGATCACGCGCAGGGCCTGCTTTACGAGTGCCACGTCGACAGGCGCGTCGCAGCGCGGGTCGCTGGCGAGCGCGGCGTCAAACGCCAGCCGATACGTGTGCGCGGCATCGATCATCTGCGATTCTTCGCATACCTCGCTGACCAGTGCAGCCAAGTTGGTATGCGCGCGCCGCAGGACCGTGCGGCCGGCATCGCCGCGCGCCAAAAACAGCAGCTGCTCCACGAGCTCTTGCATGTGCTCGCTTTCGGCCTTGAGGGACGCGATGGATTCCGCCAGCACGTCCGGGTCGTCTTTGCCCCAGCGGTCGAGCATGTTCACGTAGCCCTGAATCACCGCGATGGGCGTGCGCAGCTCGTGGCTTGCATCGTTGACAAAGCGCATCTGCTGCAGCTTGGCCTCTTGCATCTGGCGCAGCAGGCGGTTGAGTGCGACCTCGATGCTTGCCAGGTCGGCGTCGCCGGTGGTGACGCTCGGCGAGTCGACGCTCGCGCGCTCGATGGCTTGCTCCAGCGTTTCCATCTTGCCGCCGGAGAGCTGCATGCGGCCGAGCTCGTCCACGCGCAGGGCCAGGTCGTTGAGCGGCGCCATGGTGCGGCGCACACGGCGAGCGCCGCCGAGCATATCGAGCATGCTGATGACCTGCCAACCTACAACAACGATATAGAGGGGCCAAAGTGCGATGAGGTCCTGCGCGAGGGGGAAGGTCTTGGTGGTACGCGCAAGCTCGACGGTATAGGTGAGCGTTGTCAGGTCCCAGCCGCGCGCGGGCTTCAGCGACATGCCGCGAACGGTGGCGCCGGGGATCCATCCTGCGGTAAACGCGCTGTCGGGCAGTGTCTGGTTGTATCCATAGACGAGGATCGCCGCCGCAATCACCACCAGCAACAGATCGAGCCAGACGTAGCTCATCAGGCGGCGCCACATATAGCTCCAGTTGATGGCGCGGGCGATGGAGGTGACGCGCTTGGCCTCGGCGTTACGTGCGGCAGACATAGCCCACCCCGCGCACGGTCTGGATGATGCGGGCACCGCCGGCGTCCTCGATCTTGGCGCGCAGGTGCGCGATGTGCACGTCGACGTTGTTGGTGTCGCCCACGTATTCGTAGCCCAGCGCCTCGTGCGCAATGCGCTCGCGCGTGAGCACGGTGCCGGCATGTGCCATAAGCAGGGCGAGGACGTCGAACTCGCGGGCGGTCAGCACGATGGGCGAGCCGCCGACCGTGACTTCGCGGCGGTCGGGATCGAGCGCGACCGAACCCACGGTGAGCGCGGCGGGGGAGGGCGCGGCTGAGGTCTTGGCCGAGTCTCCAGCCGGGGACATCGCAGCGGCGTTCCCGGCCGCGCCGCCCGCCATACCCACCCCGGCACCGGCGCCGCCAACGCCCGAAGCCGCCCGCACGGCTTCCGAGCGCTTCAGCGCCACGCGGATCCGTGCGAACAGCTCTTCAATCGCAAACGGCTTGGTCAGGTAATCGTCGGCGCCGGCATCGAGCCCGGCCACCTTGTCCATCACGGCATCGCGCGCGGTGACCATGATCACCGGCACATCCTTGTGCTTGCGTACGCGCCGCAGGACCTCCATGCCGTTGAGCTGCGGCAGCAGTACATCGAGCAGAATCAAATCGTAGTCGCGCTCCAGTGCCAGGTCCACGGCGGTGCGGCCGTCGGCGGCATGTTCCACCCGGTAGCCCTCGTGCTCCAGCTCGAGCGTCACAAAGCGGGCGATTTTCTCCTCGTCCTCTACGATCAGGATCCGTGCCATACGTGCCCCCCGTCTGCGATTACTTGTCGTCGTTGAGATTTTGCTTGATGTCGTCCGCGGCGTCGGCGGCGTGATTCATAAGATTGTTGATGCTGCCGGGCACGTCTCCGTCGCTGTCGATACGGTAACGCATGCCAAAGAACAGGCCAATCAGCATCAGCCATATCGTGGCGCCCCAGGCAAACAGGGCGATGATGGGGATCAGGATGGGAATGTTGAGGATGATCGCATCGCGGCGCGTGGCGATAAACTTGGTGTCCAGGCTCAGGCGGAAGAGCTTTTTGAGGTACTCCCACACGCTGTCCATCTTCTTGGAGAAGTCGGTCTTTTCGCTCGACTTCTCGTAGGCTGCCTGCGCGGCGACCATCTCGGCCGAGGGCTCATCGACCGGCGCGGACTCGGTGGCGGCGTGCGCCGATGTGGTCTGCGTCTTGCCCTGCGACTCGAGCCAAATGATGGCGTCCAAAACGTTGCCGTCGGCGGCGTCGAGCGCGGCCTTGGCATCGGTGTAGCTCACGTTGCACTTGGTGCGGATGGTTTCAACTTTTTCGAGGTCGTCCATGACCTGTCCTTTCGTTCGATGGGCGCGACGCCGGGCGATCTGCCCGGGCGCGAGCGTTGCGTTCGGCGGCCTGCGTGGCGCCGCCCTTGGTCGAACTCTATAGTGCAGGTTATAGATTAAGCGATTCTTGAGCCAAGATTAATGTTGGATGAGTTTTTGCGCGGCGGTGGGGAAGGGAGAGGTGTCTTTCTGGATAGCTAGCAGCGAGGCCTAATACTTTTCCCGAGAAGTGAACGAGCTAAAACGGACCCCCGAAGCATCGCCACTTTAAAGGTGCCGCTCCCTGCGGTTTCGGCGCTGAAATCCTGCGATTTTGCCGCCGAAAAAATGCGGCTGTTTCAGGGGTTCAAAAACAGCCGTTCACTTCTCGGGAAAAGTATTAGACCTCGATAGCGGGGGATGTGGTGCCGATGCAAAACGGCGTCAAAGGTTGGTCGAGCAGGTGGTTTCTCCATTGATGTCCGCACGGCATGTGACACTTACCCTGCCGCCCCGCTCTGCCGCGGCGGCATGCGTCTGAACAATGACCCTCTAAGGAGTTCGCTACCAATGAGTGACAACATAAAACAACTCGTAAAGAAGGGCGTAAAGGGCGCGGGGCCGTGCCTCGCACTGTGCTTTGCCGGCGCAGTGGTCGCGCTGCTGGCTGCTTTGGGGCCGTTCGACGTGCTCCGAAGTGCCAGTTCTCTGCATGTTTGCATGGCCCTCGCCGGTGCCATGATGACCGGCGGCGTGCTCGATCTGGTCTTTTGGGTGTTTGACCCGTTTGGATGGAAGAACGAGGGGTAAGCCCTAAGGGATGGAAGGACTGGAACGGTTGGCTTAATGATCGTGCAGAATGTGGGCTAGCGACTTACAGGGAAGTGGTGATCCGATGACGGTCTATGTGACGGGCGATATTCACAGTGGCCTCGACATGCAAAAGCTGCGCGACTGGGATCTTGGGGATAGTCTGACGAGTGATGGCTATCTCATCGTCGCCGGCGACTTTGGCTTTCCCTGGGATTTTTCTGCCGAGGAGTGCGCCGATATCGCCTGGCTGGAGTCGCGCCCCTATACCGTACTGTTCGTCGACGGCAACCACGAGCGTTTCGATCACTGGGCGGAGCGACCCATGGAGTTGTGGCACGGTGGGCTGACGCAGCGCCTGTCGGATACCTCTCCCATACGGCGCCTGACGCGCGGCGAGGTTTTTGAGCTTGATGGCTCAACGATCTTTACCATGGGCGGCGCCACGAGCGTGGACAAGGAATACCGCATTCCGTATTCCAGCTGGTGGCCGCAGGAGTTGCCGGACGAGCGCAACTTTGAGGAGGCGCGGACAAAGCTCGACAGCGTGGGCTGGAAGGTCGACTACGTGATCACCCACACCTGCTCCACGCGCATGTTGTCGCCCACGCTCTATCCGGCGCCCGGCTGGAATTATCCCGATGTCGATCGACTCACCACGTTTTTTGACGAGCTGGAGGACCGTCTGGACTACAAGCGCTGGTACTACGGGCATTTTCATCGGGATGCCAACCCGGCTGAGCGCCACACCGTGCTCTACGACTGTATCGTTCGCCTAGGTGACGAACTCCAGCCCTGGGACATTGCATAGTGGCGATGCGTTTGGCTACTCGGCCGTTACGGTGATGTTCTCTCGGTGCGCGCGGATGACGTCCCAGCTAAAGTGCTCGACCAGCTGCTCGGCAGAGCGCGGTGTGGTGTCCGGTGCGATGCCCGTTTGCCCGGCGAGCCATCCTAGCAATGCCTCGGGCGTGCCAAAGCGGGCGCGTAGTTCGCCCAGGTCTAGGTCGCGGTCGCGCTTGGAAAGGCGGCGGCCGTCCGGTGACATGAGCAGCGGAATATGTGCGTAGTGCGGTGTGGGCAGTCCCAGCAGATGCTGCAGGTAGATCTGGCGCGGCGTGGAGCCCAGCAGGTCGCATCCGCGCACGACCTCGGTGACGCCCATGGCAGCGTCGTCGACTACCACGGCTAGCTGGTAGGCAAAAACGCCGTCGCTGCGGCGCACCAAAAAGTCGCCGCACTCGGTGGCGAGTGCCTCGCATTGGGCTCCGTACGTGCGGTCAACGAATTCGATCACGTCGTCTGCGAGGTCGTCGACGGTGGGCACGCGCAGGCGTGTGGCCGGGGCGCGCAGGGCGCTGCGGCGGGCAACCTCCTCGGCAGAAAGGCCTCGGCAGGCGCCGCGGTAGATGGGCGTGCCGTCGCTGGCGTGCGGCGCGCTCGCGGCGTGGAGTTCGGCACGCGTGCAAAAACAGGGATAGGTGAGGCCGGCGTCTTGCAGCTGGCGCAGGGCGTCCTCGTACAGATCCAGGCGATCGTGCTGGTAGTAGGGGCCTTCGTCCCACTCGAGCCCCAGCCAGGTTAGATCGTCAATCAGTTGAGCGGCAAGTTCCGGGCGCTTGCAGCGATCGTCCAGGTCCTCGATGCGCAGCACGATGCTGCCGCCCTGGCTGCGGGCCGAAAGCCACGCACACAGGCAACTGAACACGTTGCCCAGGTGCATGCGGCCCGAGGGCGACGGGGCAAAGCGGCCCACGACGGGGGTGGGCGCTGCCGTTGCTGGTGCGTCCGCGGCGTGTGTTGCTATGTTGCATGCGTTGATATCCATGCGGACGAGTATAGCGCGGGGCGCGGTGGGGGAGACGCTGCCGTGGCCTGCAAGTTGCCGAGGCCGCGCGTTGCGCGTGCCGGACCACCGGCTCGATAGCTCGATCGCCGCCCGCCAGCCCAACCCCTCAAACGACAGAAACCCCGGCAGCTCTTCGCAACTGCCGGGGTTTCCGCGGAAAAGGGGGACATGATCCTCAAGCGAACGGCAAAGGGGCAAACCGTTTTCGCTCAACTGCTTTATGCCCCTTGCTCGCGGACTCAATCAGTGCGCGTGCGGCAACACAAAGCCGCTACACCTGTGACGGAGCTATGAAGTGGTATCTATTGCCGGAGCGGGCTATGCCAAGGAGTGTCCCAGATTGCCGGCAGATAAGGAACGTCCCCAGGTGCCGGCCGCGGGCGTGACTTTCGTCCCGTTTGATACTCCGCTGGCCTAGATGTTCGTCATGTGCGCCCGTAAACGTGGGACAATGGCGTTGCTGGTATCACAGACAAAGGATGTGCCTATGAACGCCCCCGTTGCCAAAACCTGTCGGCAGCGCCGCCTGTTTGCGCGATTCGCTTCCGTCTGCGCGCTCGTTGCGCTTGCGTTGTTGCTGCTGCCTGCCGCCGCGCACGCCGACGGCTACTCCATGACCCAAACCTACATCAGTGCCACGGTCGAGGCCGATGGATCGCTGACCGTTGTCGAGGGACGCCAGTTTGATTTCGACGACGACATCAACGGCGTGTTTTGGGAGATCAATACGGGCACCAACCAGCAGGGCGGCACGGCGGACGTTGACGTGCTGAGTGTCGAGGAAGAGGACACCGCGTTTAACAAAGTCGATAGCGCGAACAAGGGCGATTCTGGCGTCTACACGGTCGAGCAGGCCGGTGACGGCGTAAGGATTAAGGTGTTCAGCCCCCACGAGAGCGGCGACAGCGCGATCTATTACGTGAGCTACACCATGACCGGTGCGGTTATGAACTGGGCCGATACCGCCGAGCTCTACTGGAAGTTCGTGGGCGACGGCTGGTCTGCGGATTCCGACGATGTCGAGATGGAAGTGCGCTTCGCAAATGCCGCTGCCGGGACGGCGCCCGTCAAAGGCGATAACTTCCGCGCATGGGGCCACGGTCCGCTGACGGGCGACGTGTCGCTCGATGAGGACGAGCCCATGGTCACCTATACCATTCCCTGCGTGCATCAGGGCGAATTCGCCGAGGCACGCATCGCCTTCCCCAGCGACTGGGTGCCGCAGCTTGCCGCCTCGGGCGAAGAGCGCATGTCAACGATCCTGAGCGAAGAGAAGGAATGGGCCGACGAAGCTAACGCCCGCCGCGCTCACGCTCGCATGATTGCCAATGCACTTGCCGTGCTAAGTGTTGTTGCGGCGGTGGCCTTTACCGGCACAATCGTTATGCTTAAGCTGCGCAAGCGCAAGCCCAAGCCGTTTTTCCAGGACGAATATTTCCGCGATGTGCCCTCGGCCGACCATCCCGCCGTGCTTTCGGCCCTTATGAGCTGGAACGAGGTGCCCGATCAGGCATATATCGCCACGCTCATGAAGCTCACTGACGACCGTGTGATCAAGCTGGAGCAGGCGACCGTGACCAAGGCCAAGAAGGGTCTGTTGGGGCGTGAAAAAGAAGAGCAGACGTATCGCATCACAGTGACCGACGAGGCCTGGAAGGCTGCCAAGAAGGACGGCATCGATCGCGATGTGCTCAAGGTCTTCTTCGCCGGTGTTAAGCCCGATAAGGACGGAGTCCGTTCGCGCACGTTTAGCGAGCTGGAGGAGTACGCTAGCGAGCGCACCACATCTGTTGGCGACAAGCTCGAGGACTATCAGAACACCGTTAAGGGCAAGCTGGCCGATAGCGAGTACGTTGCCTCGGACGGCATTGTTGCAATGGTGTTTTGCCTGGTTCTTGGTATCCTGATTGCCTTTGTTCCCGTGGGATCCATCTTCTTTACCGATGGCGCGCAGGCGAACATTACCGCCGCGGTTATCTCGGTGCCGATTGTGCTGGTGGGTATTGGCGTGGGTCTTGCGTTCCGCCGCTTTACGCCGGAGGGCGCCGAGGTGGCGGCTCGCTGCAAGGCGCTCAAGCATTGGCTCGAGGACTTTACGCGCTTGAAGGAGGCCATCCCCAGCGACCTGATCTTGTGGAACAAGCTGCTGGTGATGGGCGTTGCCCTGGGCGTTTCGAAAGAAGTGTTGCGACAGCTGGCCGAGGCCGTGCCTGCGGACCTGCGCAACAGCGACGATTTCTACGATAATTACCCCTGCTACTGGTGGTATTACCATCACTACGGCAACGAGTCTCCGCTCGATTCGTTCAATGATGTGTACCACGAGACCATCCGCGAGCTGGCTTCGAGCTCCGATAGCTCGAGCGGCGGCAGCGG
>DBFADZ010000034.1:0-4479 GCA_048195375.1 Collinsella sp. | reverse complement strand
GAAGACGGCGTCGTAGCCCTCCTCGTGCACGCGGTCGGCCAGGGCGGTCATCTTCTTGCCGGCCTCGTAGACGTTCCTGCCGTCCTCGAGGTAGCCCTCCTGGTCGAAGTGCATGATCTCGATCTTCTCGGTCTCCTTCATGTGTGTCCTCCCATCACATGTGCGCAATTCTATACATCGCGCTTCTTGCTGATACCAATTATAGCCATACGATTGCTTGTTATTTAATACCAATCCAAACTCACGGAGATTTGCGGCGAACGGTCGGTTTCCTCGCCCGAGTGGTATTACAACGCCAATAGTTGTCTATTTCGAGCGCTACTGCCAACGGGTTCCCCACAACTCGCCAGCTATAAAAGCGTTGCGCCAGACCCGCCCAAGCGTTTCCGGCGCAACCGCGCAGTTTAGTTATTCGGCTTCCATCTCCGCTGTCACACGGCGATACATCTCGATAACCTGAGTCGTCGCCTTGGACGGATCTTGATAGTAGCGGCCATCACACGTCTCGGCCGAGACATAGCCCGTATAGCCGTGGCGCATGAGTGCCTCGAGGTCGGCACGCATATCACGCTCGCCGTCGCCCCAGGCAAGATGCGTCGTGCCGCCGCCCACATCTACAAAGTGGGTGTGAACGATCTTGTCGCCCAAAACCTCAAAGTAGCCGTCGATCGTGTCGCCGGCAACTTCCATGGCGCCAAAGTCGATACAGGCCTTCAGGTTGGGACGATCGACCGCCTCGAGGATGCGCGCGACATCCTGTGCCGTATTGACCAACACGGACTCCGACGGCTGCAGGGCCTCGAGCGCGACGCGAATACCGCGCGTATCGGCGTAGTCGCACACCGAGCGCAGCATGGCAACGCTGCGGGCCCAGGCGTCCTCAGCCGGCTCGTCCAGATAGGCCCAACCACTCGTCACCAGAATCTGCGGCACGCCCAACTCAACGGCAACGTCGATCACATTCTTAAAGTACGAGAGGATGCGTTTTTGGCCCGCCTCACCGCGCACCGCGACGTTCCATGGCTTGGGGTTGTTCTGCTCGGGGCACACGCACACGATCTTGATACCGTATTGGGCGGCAAGATCGCGAATCTTATCCACCGAATCGTGCTCATGGCAATCCACATACAGGTGCATCGAGCCGGTCCACAGCTCGATATTGCGATAGCCGGCCTCACCTGCAGCCTTAAAAAACGTCTCGATGCTGTAGTAACGATGGTTGATGTTCATGAGCGAAAGCTCGGGTACGACCATAGCCCTCCCCTTTCGTACGGAGTTTTAAAAAACAGGGGGCCGCCGCAGATGCGACAAGCCCCCCAAAGATCGACGCAACCGTTAGACGCGATGGAAGCGCGATTCGAACATATTAGGCAAGCACGCCAAAGTAAGCGCCGATGATGCCCACGACCATGGTGCAGAGGATCAGGACCATCGGGTTGATCTTCTTGGAGAGCAGCCAGTAGTAGAGCCAGAAGGCGGCCATACCGAGCATACCGGGCATGATGCCGTCCAGGATGTCCTGGAGAGTCTGGGCGGAGTCGCCCTGACCAATGGCGATGGGCAACGAAGCCCAGAACATGTCCTTGCTCATGGCGCCGACGACCATAACGCCGACAATGCCGACGCAGGCCATGATCTTTTGCATCAGGCCGGTCTTCTGAGCCTCGTCGAGGAAACCAATGCCTAGCTCATAACCCTTGATAGCGCCAAAGATACGAATCAGGAACGCCGGGATGTTGTAGACGAGCAGGAAGGCGATGGGGCCAAAGACGTTGCCGGCCTGGCACAGGCTGATGCCCACGGCAGCGGCGACGACGCGCAGGGTGGACAGGAAGAAGGAGTCACCCAGGCCGGAAAGCGGACCCATGAGGGCGGCCTTGATGTCGTTGACGCTCTCGGGCTCAACCTCGCCACGAGCGACCTTTTCTTCCATGGCCATCGCGATGCCACCCACGAAGGGAGCGAGCTGCGGGGTGATGTTGAAGAATGCGCTGTGACGATGCAGGGCCTCGGCGTAATCATCGGGACGGCCGGCATAGATCTTCTTGAGCATGTTGGCGACCATCAGGCAGAAGGCAATGTTCATCTGCTTGTAGTAGGTCCAGGAGAATTCCATGCCCAGGGCGCCGGTGTTCACGGCGCTCTTAATGAGGTCGGAGCGAGTAATCTGGTTCTCGGAATTAGAAGTCATCGTCCTCATCCCCTTCCACAGAAAGCTGGGACTGGGCGCCACCAAGGCCCAGCAGGTCGTACTTATCGATGCCGATGATGATTGCGATCAGGGCGACGCCGAGGACGGGCACGTTGGCATAGGAGCACAGCAGGAAGCCCAGGAAGTAGAACGGCACGAGCTGCTTGGTAAGCACCAGACGGCCGAGCATGGCGAAGCCCATGGCAGGCAGGATGTTGGCTGCGACGCCAAAGCCATCGAGGACGAACGTCGGGATGAAGTCGAGCAGGCCCTGAACAGCGTCGGCACCCAGATAGAAGGAGACCGAGCACAGGATAAAGGCCAGGACGACAATCACGAGACCGATAATCCAGTGCATAGCGTAGATACCCTTGAGGTTACCCTTGCTGGCAAAGACGTCGGCACGGTCGACCAGAAGGGGCATACCGGCGTTGACGACGTTCTTAATGGCCAGGCACAGAGTGGCGATGGGCATCGCGAGCGCGATAGCGGCCTCGGTGCTCTGACCCAGCTGAATAGCGAAGGCGCAGGCGAGCACACCGCCAATCGTCTCATCGGGCGGCACGTAAGCGCCGATGGAGATAGAACCCATGAAGAGCAGCTCGAGGCTCGCACCGATGGCGAGGCCGGACTGCAGGTCCCCGAGGACTATGCCGACGAGCGGGCACAGAACGATCGGGCGGAACGCATAGAGCGTACCGAGCTGATAATCGAGCTTACCGAAGGCAGCGATAAGTCCGATGAGGATCGCTTGAACAAGCATTGTTCCTCCCTTTGATCCCTCTTGGATCCGCGCGGCGATTCCCGACTTGTCAGCGCGCCCTTTTCCATGCCGACAATCGCCCAGACAGATCCAGCTTGTACCGGTGTGCTGTTAACACCTAAACCGGTGCAAATGATTTGATACCAATTATATAGTCATGCGAAAACTATTTAATACCAATCGCTCAACGGGCGTGTACTCCCGGTGAACGGTAGATGGGGGTAACGGGTAAAGCGTTTATCCGGTACGCCCACGAATAGGGGCGGCGCCGTGCGCGCCGCCCGTGGTTCTCAATTAGAGGGCGCTTAGGGCATCGACCTTGGGGTCGTCGGCCAGAGCGCGAATCTCGACCTCGACACCGCGGCCGACGAGCTCACGAATGTCCTCTTCCTCGGCAGCAGTCACAAAGATCTGGCGGGAGATCTTACGGGCATCGGGACGCTGCTCGTCCTTGGACTTGGTGTTGCCCAGGTTGATGGAGGTGATCTGCGGGCAGCCGTCGACAAGCTGCTTGGCCTCGGCGATGCTGGCGACGCAGATGATCATCTTGTACTTATCGGTAACACCGGAGTTGATGGCCTCGATGGCGTGCTCCATGTCCTTGATGACGAGCTTGACGTTGGCCGGCTTTCCCATCTTGAGCGTAGTCTTCCAGACGGGATCGTTGGCAACCTTGTCGCCAACGCAGAAGATGCAGTCAGAACCCAAGCCCTGGACCCAAGAGACGGCCACCTGGCCATGAAGCAGACGATGGTCGACGCGAAGCAGTTGAATCATGATTGACCCCCAAAGGTCTCATGCCGGAAACCCGGCCCCATTAATAGCAGGCGGTGACTAGAACTCTTCCTCGTCATCCGCATCGGTCAGCAGGTCGTTGACAAACTTGACGCGCGTGTCGTCAGCCGCGAGGATCTCGCGGATAACCTGATCGGCGGGAGCCTCCTGGTCCGAAAAGAGCAGCTGGATCAGCAGCGGCAGATTCATGTTGGCAACCAGGTAGGTGTTGGGGCGCGTCTGGACGATCTTGGTGAACTCGTTGTTGACGCTGCCGCCAAACAGGTCGGTGCACACGATTACGTCGTCGGCGGGGTCGAAGGTCGCCAGGAGCTTGGCGGCCTCCTCGGCGACATCGGTGCGGCCGTCGACAAACATCGACAGGTCGTGGACGTTATCGCGCGCGCCCGAGAGCAGCTCGGTACTCTCCTTGATGCCGGTCGCAAAATGCGCGTGGCTGGCGAAGATGTATTGCCTCATTGCGGTTTCCCCCAAATGAAATTAGTAGTCGAACTGGTGGTAGTAGCGGCGGTACTTGAGGTTGTGCTTGGTGACCAGCTCGTAGTTGCGCGCGAGGCGGTCGGTGGTCAGCACGGACAGGATCCACGGCGACACGATGACGCGGAAGTCGTCGTCCAGGCCCGGGATCGCGTACTCGGCGGTGTCGATGATGACGTAGTCCTCGTCGCCGGTCACGCCGCTGGTGAGGAAGGCGCGGACGCGCTCGTCGAGGGCGCGGCACTCGTCCTCT
>DBFADZ010000033.1:0-3417 GCA_048195375.1 Collinsella sp. | reverse complement strand
ACCGTGACGTAGACGCGCGACCCGGCTAGATGCGCGGCGCGGCAGGCTTGCTCAAAGGCCTCGTCGGTAAAGTTGGTTGCCTTGCGGCGGGCGTTGAAGCTGCCCATGCCGCAGTAGATGGCGTCTGCCCCGGCAGCGAGCGCGGCGGCAAAGGGCTCCGGGCCTCCGGCGGGGGCCAAGAGCTCGGGTCTGCGGTTGGTGGTTCGACTGGCGGTTGCGGTCATATCCTGCCTTTCAAAATGCTCAGATATTCAAAAGTATAGTGGCGCCGTTGCGGCAGGCGATGCCCGTGCTCCAAGCGGGATAAAGTCTTCAGCAGCTTGGGCTGGCTGACCCCGTGGAGAACCGTTCAGCTGCCAACGGGCGCCGTTGGGCGATAAAATATTCTCGCAGCGTGATAATAATCTTGCATCGCGCGGAAACCTTGAGTACTATCCCAATCAAGCGCGGTGTTCAGACCGAATTGTGCCTCCCGGTGTGAACGCCGCGCTCACGCTCTCTATTTGATTGTAAGGAGAAAAACATGAGCAAGACCGTCGTGTCTTCCGATAACGCACCCGCAGCCATCGGCCCGTATTCCCCCGGTATCCAGGCCGGCAACATGGTGTTCCTGTCCGGCCAGCTGGGCATCGACCCCGCAACCGGCAAGATGCCCGAGGGCGTCGAGGCCCAGGCCAAGCAGTCCCTTGCCAACGTCGAGGCCCTGCTGACCGCTGCCGGTGCCACCTTTGCCGATGTCGTCAAGACCACGGTCTACCTGGCCGACATCGCCGACTTCGCCGCCGTGAACGAGATCTACGCCTCCAAGTTCGAGGCCCCGTTCCCCGCGCGCAGCGCTTTCCAGGTTGCCGCCCTTCCGGCTGGCGGTCTGGTCGAGATCGAGGTTGTCGCCGCCCTCTAAGGCGTTGGCAACAACTAAACATGACATGCAAAAAGACCCTGCAGCGCGTGCGAGCTGCAGGGTCTTTTGTCAAGTGACGGATCGCTTGTGGAGCCGCGCTCCATTTTGCTCGTTAGCCCTCCTTGCGAACTTTTTGCAGGTAGCGGTAGACGCTGGGCTCCGAGATGCCCAACGCGGTGGCGGCGCAGGCCACGGCGCCCTTGAGCATGAACACCCCGTTGCCGTTGAGGTGGCGAATGACGTCCACGCGGTCGCTCTGACCAAGCGACGCTACATCCAGCCCGCGCGCGCTCAGCAACTCGGCAATGCTGCGGTCAATGAGCTCCTGTGTGGACTCCGAAAGGCTTTCGACCTCGATAGGGGCGGGCTCCGTGCGCGTCGGCGCCGCGTCGAAGCACGCCATGAGCTGCTGCGCCATGGCGTTGATGGAACGCACGGTCGAGAGATCGGTGTTGACGCAGAGCATACCGACGATCTCGTCATTCTCGCGGATAAAGTACGTCGCTGACTCCAACGTCTTGCCGCCGGCACCGCGCCCCTCGTAGCCCGTAATAAACGGCAGGTCGCGATACTTGGGGTCGTGCATGATCTTGAGCGCCAGATCGGTGGCGGGACCGCCGACCTTGCGGCCGCTCACGATGCCGTTGCGAATATCGACGATGGCGTGGTCGGGATCCGAGAAATCGTGCAGCACGATTTCACTGTTTTTGCCGAGTATCTGCTCCAGAAAATCGACCATCGGCAAAAAGCGACGTACGGTCTCGTTCACGGGCAACTCCTTTGGGTGAAATCGGAAATGTTCATAACAATTTTTTCTCATGGTAACACGCTGCCCATCATCTCGTATATCCGCAGGTACATTGCGTAATGCAGACGAACGGTAGGAATTTAGCGGTAAACGGTTGACCAAAAGAAAAGTTAGATGTTATTTTGACCAGACACTTTCCTGACCTGCGGAAATGCGTTATTTCAGCTGAAGAATAGTCTGATAACAAAAAATTATTATTGAGAATGAGAATCATCTTTAATACGATATGCAATGAAGGCACAACCTCAACCCCGCACTGCGTCACAATAGAGCGTTAGATGCGAAAACAACTACTTCGAGGATTGGTGGTCAAATGACCCAGGAGACGGTTACGAACGGCACTGAAGCCCTGTTCACTCGCGAAGGCATGCCTCCCGTTAAGGAAATGATCCCGTGTGCCCTTCAGCACGTACTGGCATCGTTTGCGGGCATCATTACCCCGGCGGTCATCATGGCCGGCGTCTACGGCTTTAATAGCCAGCAGAGCACCGACATCATCCAGGTCGCGCTCATTCTTTCGGCGATCGATACGGCCCTTCAGGCCTTCGCTCCCTTCCGTCGCATCGGCGGCGGCCTGCCCATCGTCATGGGCGTTTCGTTCGCGTTCCTGCCGGCCCTGCAGGCCATGGGTGCCTCGGGCTTTAGCTTTGGTGCGCTGCTGGGCGGCGAGATCGTCGGCGGCGCCGTCGCGGTCCTCTTTGGTCTGGCCTACAGCAAGATCAAGTGGCTGTTCCCACCCGTCGTGACCGGTACGGTCATCTTCTCCATTGGCGTCTCTCTCTATCCCACGGCTGTCAAGTATATGGCCGGCGGTATGGGTACGCCGCTGTGGGGCACTCCGCAGGCCTGGTGCGTCGCTCTTATCACCTTCGCCGTGGTCTTTGCGCTCGCCAACTTTGGCAAGGGCACGCTCAAGCTGGGATCCGTGTTCTTTGGCATGATCGTCGGCATGATCGTCTCCATCCCCTTTGGCATGATTGACTTCTCCAGCGTCGCCACCGCTCAGGTCTTCGCCCTTCCCAAGCTCATGCCCTACGCGCTCGAGTTTGATCCCGAGGTCTGCATTACCCTCGCCGTCGTGTTCCCCATGGTTGCCATCCAGGTTATCGGTGACGTCTCCGCCGCCTGCCTGGGCTCCATCGACCGTATGCCCACCGAGCGCGAGCTCTCCGGCGCTATTGTGTCCCAGGGCCTCACCTCTATGGTCGGCGGCCTGCTTGGCGGTCTTCCCACCAGCGCCCTTGGCCAGAACGTGGGCATCATCTGCTCCAACAAGGTCGTCAACAAGTGGGTCTTTGTGATCATCGCGGCCGTCTTTGCCATCGCCGGTCTGTTCCCGCAGCTCTCTGCCGTCCTTTCCGCTATCCCGCAGCCCGTCATCGGCGGCGCGACCGTCGGCGTCTTTGGCACCATCACCATGAACGGCGTGCGCATGTTCACCCGCGAGGGCCTTACGCAGCGCACTACCACCATCGTCGGCACCTCCGTCGTCTTTGGCCTGGGTATCTGGATGGCCAGCGGTTGCCTTGCCGGCGAGGGTATGCCCGCCTGGGTGTCCACCGTCATCGGCTCCAATGCCGTAACCCCCACCGCCATCATGGCCATTGTCCTTAACCTGATCCTTCCGCAGACGCCGGTCGTGGCTCAGCACATCGATGCTGCCAAGGACGCTGCCGTGGATCTGGTCTTGCCCGAGAGCAAGAAGTAA
>DBFADZ010000009.1:0-53033 GCA_048195375.1 Collinsella sp. | reverse complement strand
CGGCGGCGTCGGCGGAGGCGGCGGCGGAACGTTCTAGCGAGCGCTTGCTTTGGGGTGGATCTTTCTGGGCGGTTGCCAGGGAAGATTCATCCCATTTTTGTGCATCGAAACGGGCCATACTTTCCGCTGCGGACCTTCGCGCAAGGGGCAGTGGGCAAAAAATGCCAAATATGAGTACTGTTGCCTAGGTTGTCACATTTGTTTGTACTAAATAATGGACTCCTAACGATATTATTTCTCGTTAGGAGTCCATTTTATTGTACATTTGGGGAGATACGTTAGTTCATCCGACGCGCCGAGACGCCTAAGAGACCCGAAAAAGCCGAATTGCGCTGCTACTAAAAAGGTAACAGTACTCATTTTTGATGTTTTTTGACCACAGCTATTTGCAGACCCCCTATAGGGCGATGCCAACGAGGGCTTCGGCGGCCGTTTTGATCAAGACTGTCCCCAGCGACTAGTCATTTAAGAACGTCCCCAATGACTAGGTGTGGTTGCTGCCAAGGAGTGTCCCGGGGTGCCGGCATAAAAGGAGCGTCCCTAACTGCCAGATTTAGGCTGTTAGATCGAGTTCGTAGAGGAAGCTTTCGCGCGGCATGTCGTGGCGGCGCTCTTCGCGGTTGGCGCGGTGCGTGGCCGTGCGCTTAAAGCCGTGCAGCTCGTAGAACTTCCACGAGCAGTTGGAGTCGGTGTACAGGTGCGCCCTCGTCGCTCCAAGCGAGGACAGGTGCGAGACCGCGGCATCGAGCAGAACCGTGCCAACGCCCAGGCCATGGACATCGCGATCCACGGCAAGCAACGTGACCTCGTTGTCGTGCGGCAACGGGCTGCTCTCGAGCAGGCGGTTGTTGGTTCGGATGGTTGCGCGCACAAACGAGAGATACTCGGCGCACGCATCGGGCTCTAGCTCACGCATCTGCGATAGCAGCGCGCGTTCGGTATCCATCCAATGCTCGTTGATAGTGACGCCGGGGTTCTGTCCTGCGCGTGCAAGTGCAATACCGCGCGCCTCGCCGTCAATCACCGCAACCTGCGAAAACGTCGATGACGAAAGGCAATAGGCGAGGTCGCACGCGGCCTCAAGGCGGTTGTACTCATCGTTATCCGAATTGTTATGCCAAAGCTGCTGCAGAATCAGCGCGATGGCGTCGAAGTCTTCGGTATCAAACGGTCGGTAGAGAACCCGCGAGACCATGGTGCCTCTTTCTTTCGCGGATGCATATCGAGCACAGTTCTACCACGCCATTGGCATCTAATTATGGTGCCCCTGTGTTCCATGAACTCACCGTGCCCGGTGCCGTGCCCATCCCCTCTGCTCGCAAACTTTTTCTGCATATGCGCCCGTTGCGGGGTGCATCGATGCGCTCGATGCGCTACATTAAATCAGTATTTTCAATGCCGCTGCGCGAGCGCTGCAGATCGACGTATCACCGACTCACAGAGCACGGCGGCGTACCAGACAGGAGGACTGCATGGGATCTGATGTGAAGATCGCACGCGCGTTGATCTCGGTTACCGATAAGACGGGCGTCGTCGATTTCGCACGGACGCTGGTTGACGACTTTGGCGTCGAGATCATCTCTACGGGCGGCACGGCTCGTGCCATCGAGGACGCGGGCGTTCCCGTAACCCCCATCGAGGAGTTCACGGGCTATCCCGAGATGATGGACGGCCGCGTTAAGACCCTGCACCCCAAGGTTCATGGCGCGCTGCTGGCCCGCCGCGATTCCGAGCAACACATGCAGGAGGCGGCTCAGCACGGCATTAAGTTGATCGACCTGGTCGTCGTCAACCTGTACGAGTTCGAGAAGACCGTTGCCAACCCCGAGGTCACCTTCGCGGACGCTATCGAGCACATCGACATCGGTGGCCCCTCTATGCTGCGCTCTGCTGCCAAGAACGCCGCGAGCGTTACCGTCATCTCCGACCCGGCCGACTATGATGCCGTCCTGGCCGAGATGCACGAGACCGGTGGCTGCACCACGCTTTCCACCCGTCGTCGCCTGCAGGTGAAGGTCTACCAGACCACCGCCGCCTACGACACGGCTATCTCCCGTTGGCTTGCCGCCCAGGCAAGCGACGTGGCGGACACCTCTGCCAAGCTCGAGATCTCGCTGGAGAAGGTCGACGACCTGCGCTATGGCGAGAATCCTCAGCAGAAAGCTACGGTCTACCGCTTTGCCGAGGGCTGCGAGAACACCGCGAGCTCGCAGTTCCCGCTCGTGGGCTCCGAGCAGATCCAGGGCAAGCCGCTCAGCTACAACAACTATCTGGATGCCGACGCCGCCTGGAACCTGGTCCGCGAGTTCGACGAGCCGGCCTGCGTAATCCTCAAGCACCAGAACCCCTGCGGTTCCGCCGTTGCCGAGGACATTACGGCCGCCTACGACCGCGCCTTCGCCTGCGATCCCAAGAGCGCCTTTGGCGGCATCATCGCCTGCAACCGCGAGGTTCCCTATGAGCTGGTCGAGCACTTTGCCGATCAGAACAAGCAGTTCGTCGAGGTTATCATCGCCCCGAGCTACACCGACGAGGCGCTCGAGCGCATGGCCAAGCGCCCCAACCTACGCGTGTTGGCAACCGGCGGCGTGGACCACGGCGCCCAGGTGGAGCTGCGCTCCGTCGACGGCGGTATGCTGGTGCAGGAGGTCGACCACGTGACCGAGGATCCCGCGACCTTTACGTTCCCCACCGACCGCAAGCCCACCGATGCCGAGATGGCCGAGCTCGAGTTTGCCTGGAAGGTCTGCAAGGGCGTCAAGTCCAACGCCATCCTGGTCTCCAAGGGTAAGGCCGGCATTGGCATGGGCCCGGGTCAGCCCAACCGCGTTGACTCTGCACTGCTTGCCTGCGAGCGCGCCGAGGACTTCTGCGAGCGCGAGGGCGTGGAGAAGGGCGGCTTTGCCTGTGCAAGCGACGCGTTCTTCCCGTTCCGCGACAACGTCGACGTGCTTGCTGCACACGGCGTGACCTGCATCATCCAGCCCGGCGGCTCCAAGCGCGACGACGAAAGCATCCAGGCCTGCAATGAGCATGGCATCGCGATGGTCTTCACCGGCGCTCGCCACTTCCGCCACTAAGTTCCGCCCTGGGACAAAATAATCTCCGCAAAAGACGGTCGCTCCGTTTGGAGGGCCGTCTTTTTGGTATAAGAGGACGGAATGACTAACACGAAAGGTACAACTATGCCCCAGATTGATGATGCCGAGCTGTTTGGCAATGCCGAGGATCAGCGTGCGTACGAGGACTTTTGCGCCAATCAGGAGGCGGTCGAGAAGTTTACGCTCGACAAGCCCGCGCTTGTCTGCCGTTGGCGCATGTCCAATAAAAAGGTGCCCATGCTCAACCGCCACATTCGCGCACTGTCCGAGCGCTTGGTGCAGGGCGAGCCGCTTACCCATAACATGCTCAGCTGGGCCAAGCAGCACGTTGAGTGGTCGCTTGCCGAGGGCGATTACACCGCACGCGACGGCGTGCTCATGCTGGTGATCGACGTCAACGGCAACGCCGCCATGACGGTGGGGGAGTACGAGCCGCTAACCGATACGTCGGCCAAGGCGCTGCGTGCCCGCTCCGCCGAGGCCCGCTCCGAGGCCGACGAGACCGGCGTGGCGCCCGAGCTGCTCGCCGCCGTCGATAACGGCGAGCTTGCCTTTGTGGCGCCAGCGGACGAGTGCCTGTGCGGCACGGCGACGCTCATCGAGCAGCTGGCCCAGACCAAGGGCATCCCGGTCACGCGCGTAGATATTCCCGCACAGCTCAAGGGCGCGCTGTTCCTGGTGAGCGACGAGCACGGCGTGGTCCCTGCCGACGATACCGATGCCGCTGAGGCGGACGCTGCTATGGTCACCTTCTTCGCCGACGGCTACGAAAAGCTCCGCGCCCGTCGCTAAATGATTATTCTGGGACGGGGATTTAATAATCATTTTGGTCCCCGTTCCCGTCGCGAGCGTAAGGCGGACAAAACACCCCCGCTCGCGAACAGTTCTGTCACCTTGGCACCGCGCGCGGTGCACACCTGCAGTTTCGCAGCCATAATGGTGGCAAGACAACCAAGAGGGGAGCGGAATCCATGGCGCTGATCTATGTCGTTGAGGACGACGAGCCCATTCGTCGTGAGCTTATCGACATCCTTGCCCGTGCCGGTTTTGAGGTCGAGGCCTGCGAATCGTTTGAGCATGTCTCGCGCGATATTCTCGCCGCCGCGCCCGACCTGGTGCTGCTCGACCTCACGCTCCCTGTCAAAGACGGCCAGCATATCTGCCATGAGGTCCGTCACGAATCCGAGATTCCCATCATCGTCCTCACTTCGCGCGCGACCGAGATTGACGAGGTCATGGCCATGACGCTCGGCGCGGATGACTTTGTTCCCAAGCCCTACAGCGCGCGCGTGCTCGTGGCGCGCATCAACGCACTGCTGCGTCGCACCGCGGCGGCGGGCGAGCGCAGCACACTTGTCCACAAGGGCCTGGAGCTCGATCTCGCTCGCTCCATGGTCACCAACATGCAAACCGGCATCAGTACCGAGCTCACCAAAAACGAGCTGCGTATTCTCTCGCTGCTTCTGAGCCGTGCGGGCAAGATCGTCTCGCGCTCGGCCATCATGCAGGACCTGTGGGACTCCGACGCCTTCGTGGACGACAATACGCTCACCGTCAACATCAACCGCCTGCGCACCACGCTCGAAAAAATCGGCATCAAGGGGTATTTGACGACGCACCGCGGCCAGGGCTATTCGGTCTAGGGGCCGGCTATGTCGTTTGCCAAATTCTTCAAAGATGCGCTGCTTCCCGTCGCCGTGTGGACGTGCGGCGTGCTGCTGAGCTGCTTTGTGCTGACGGTCGCCGGTGCACCCGTTTCTATTGTGGTCGTGGCGGTCGGCGTGTCCTTTATCTTTGGTATGCTCGGCATCGTGGTCGAGTACGCGCGTCGCCGCCGTTTTCTGCGTCAGCTGGAGCGCGCGGCCGAGGAGCTCGAGAGCCCCGCATGGGTGCAGGAGATGGTGCAATGCCCGACCTATGCCGAGGGCGAGCTCGAGTACGAGGTCTTGCGCCGGGTGGGCAAGGCCGCTTGCGACGAGGTTGCCGAAGGCCGGCGTCAGACCGATGACTATCGCGACTATATCGAGAGCTGGGTCCACGAGGCCAAACTGCCCCTGGCGGCGGCTCATCTAATTTTGGAAAACCTGGATGGCAGCGAAGACGACCTGTCTCGTGTGGATGACCTGGGCCGTGAGTTGGCTCGCGTGGAGCGCTATATCGACCAGGCGCTGTACTACGCGCGTTCGGAAGTCGTGGAGCGCGACTACCTGATTCGCCGCTGGGATCTCAAGACCTTGGTGACGGGCGCGATTAAGGCCAACGCGCGCGAGCTCATCGCGGCGCACGTGGCCCCGGTGTGCGAGAACCTCGACTTTGAGGTCTTTACCGACGAGAAGTGGCTCGAGTTTATTCTGGGCCAGCTCATTCAGAACAGCATTAAATATGCGCGCGAGGACGGCGCAAAGATCGTGTTTTCGGGCGCGTTGCTGGACGAGGGCCTGGCGAGCGAACGCATCGAGCTCACCGTCGCGGACAACGGCTGCGGCGTGAGCGCGGCCGACCTGCCGCGCGTGTTCGAGAAGGGCTTTACCGGCGACAACGGCCGCACCACCAAGCGCGCAACGGGCATTGGCCTCTACCTGGTGGCGCGTCTGTGCTCCAAGATGGGTATCGATGTCACCGCGGCATCCGAGCCCGGCGAAGGCTTCGTCGTCACGTTTGCCTTCTCGACCAACAAATTCCAATACTTTGAGTAGTCGTCGCGGTGTAACGTCCCGGAGCGTCATTCACGTTAAGACAATTATCCCAAACGGGATAATTCCATCATGATGTGCTATGATTATCCCGTTTGGGATAATCATAGGGGATTAGCATGCAAGACTGGAATGAGCGAACGATTTTTGACCCAGCTGAACTCGGTGCATATTTGCGTGAGCGCCGGAAGAAGCTCGGTTATACCCAACGCGATGTGGCTGATTTCAACCAGTGCAGTTTGCGCTTTGTGAGCGAGCTTGAGCGTGGAAAGGCGGGTGCCAATCTTCGCCAAACCCTTCAAATCGCTAACAGCTTGGGGGTCGATTTGATCCTGAGGGAGAGGGGCGACGGCTCATGGCATTAAAGGTTTATCGTGAGTATCGGGGAACGTTTGAGCTGGTCGGAGAATTTGAGAGGGCCGACCCCGTAAACGAGACGTTTGCATATGATGAGGGATATCTTGAACGCGACGATGCTGCCGCACTCTCAGCTTCTCTTCCCTTGCGACATGAGCCATATGCCAGCAATGAGTTTTCGGCCTTCTTTTCGGGCATGCTTCCCGAGGGCCCGGTTCGGCATGAGCTGTCGATGCGTTTTCAAATCCCCCAGTCAGACTATTTATCGATGCTCGAGCGTTTGGGCGATGAGTGCGTTGGTGCCTTGAGGTTTCTCGGCGATGAGAAATCGAGCTACGATCCGGGCTATCGTCCTCTGCAAGACGAGGATTTTGAGGCACTTTCTAAGGCGGAAGTGTTTGAGATTGCAAATGATATGCAGGATTCGAGGCTGTCGTTGGCGGGCGCTCAGTCTAAAACCGGTTGGTTTTTACCGCGCGGTAAAGATGCAAAAAAGGCCGGGTCGGGGGATTGGATGCTGCCGCTCGGCTCTGCCCCCTCGACTCACATAGTCAAGATTGCTTCAACTAAACATCCGGATTTGCCGTTCAACGAATTAATTTGCATGACGGCAGCGTCTGCTGCTGGGCTTGAAATTGCCCGTTCAGAAGCTTCGGATACGATTCCTGGTGCGTTCTTTTCCGAGCGTTATGACAGAATCTGGAGCAATGAGCCGCCGTCGATGAGCGGATTCGATGTGCCTCTGAGGCTGCATCAGGAGGATTTTTGCCAAGCGGTTGGCTGGCCTTCGTATATGAAATACGAGACACGTCCCGATAGCTGCTATATGGCTCTTTGCGGCCGATTGATAAGAGAGCAATCGTCTAACGTAATTGCTGATACTCAAATGTTCGCTCGTCAGGTAATGGTCGATTATGCGTTGGGGAATTGCGACTCGCATCTCAAGAACCATTCGTTTCTTTATAGTCCGAGTTGGCGGGAAAAGAGGTTGGCCCCTGCATACGATATTGTTTGCACGACGATAATGGGATACGACCATAATCTTGGGATTGATATTGGGGATCACCGGGTGATCGATGGGGTGACTCCTGAAGATTTCGAATTCATGTCTCAAGATTTGCATCTGCCACTCAAGATGATCAAGAACATCGCGGCGGAAGTGGCTGAAGAGGTGTCTGCCCAGCTTGCAGAACTTGCCTCTGCAACCGGAGATTTGGGTCGGGTCGCTCTGAAAATTCAGACGGATTCCGTTGAGAGAATGAGGGTTCTGGAGCAATTCTCAGCCTAAGGCAAAGCGGGGCCACCGTAATGGTGGTCCCGCTCTTGGAAGACTTGGGCACGTGGGCTTGCGCTCCGCGATGCGTTAGGCGTACGTTTGCTACTTCACGACCAAGATGTCGCAGTCCGTATTGCGCAGCAGGAACGTCGAAATCGAACCCAGGAGCGCATACTTGATCGAGGACAGGCCGCGTGCGCCGCAGAGCACCAGGTCGGGCTTCACCACGTCGAGCATCTCGTCTTTGAGCGTCTCGCGAATACGGCCGGCGCGAATCATGACCTCGACCTCGGGAATATCGGGATTAGCCTTGGCCTCTTCGAGCTGCTTGGCGATGGAGTTCTTAAATGCCTCCTCCAGTCCGTTGACCAGATCGACCGGATAGGAACCAGCGCTCTCGAGTGCCGTGGAATCGATAACGTGGCCGATAATCAGCTTGGCGCCGTTGTTCGCGGCGACCTTGATGGCGCGTGCGAGCACAAAATCCTGCTGCTCAGTACCGTCGAGCGAAACAAATACCTTGGTATAGCCCTCGTTCATGGTTTCCTCCTTGGTCTATCGCACGGGCGCGGGGCTCGTGCGTCGGGCGGGCGCGGATGCGTGGCCGCCGGACACTTTATCTTGTTGCAGTTATACCCAAGGATTTGGGTTTGACCGCTCGCAATTCTGTGAACGGGCGAGTTTTTTGGTAAGGGTAGGCGCAGGCGCGCCGCCAACGGTTGATAATGGGACATCGCCCGCACCGTCCGCAGAACAATATCGGCGGGTGTCTAACGAGGGGGTCCCTTTGGATATCATTGAGCTTCTAAAATCTGCCTTCATGGGCCTGGTCGAGGGCATCACCGAATGGCTGCCTGTTTCGTCGACCGGTCACATGATCTTGGTGGACGAGTTCGTCAAGATGAACGTGAGCGAGACGTTCTGGAATATGTTCCTGGTCGTGATTCAGCTTGGCGCCATTTTGGCCGTCTGCGTTTTGTTCTTCTACGACCTCAACCCGTTTTCTCCCAGCAAGGGCAAGGAGGGCCGTCGCGACACCTGGGTGCTATGGGGCAAGATTGTGCTCGGCTGCATTCCCGCCGCGGCGATCGGTCTGCCGCTTAACGACTGGATGGAGGAGCATTTCTACAATGCTCCCGTCGTGGCGTTGGCGCTCATTGTGTACGGCGTGCTGTTTATCGTGATCGAGAACTGGCGCGCGAACAAGCGCGACCAGGCTGCTCTTGCCGGTTCGTTTGGTTCGCGTGCCGTGGTGGCGGGCGGACGTCCCGCCGGTGCGCATTTTGCCGCGCCCGCTGCGACTGCCGCCGCAGACGATGACGATAGCTTGGACTTTGGCTCCATCACTACGCTCGAGGATCTGAGCTGGAAGACCGCGCTGGGTATCGGTTGCTTCCAGGTGCTTTCGCTGATTCCGGGCACATCGCGCTCCGGCTCCACGATCATCGGCGGCCTGCTTTTGGGCTGCACGCGTTCGGTGGCGTCCAAGTTTACGTTCTTCCTGGCCATTCCCGTCATGTTTGGCGCGAGTGCGCTCAAGCTGGTCAAGTACTTTATTAAGGGCGGCACGTTCGGCACCAACGAAATCGCCATCCTGGGCGTGGGCTGCGTCGTCGCCTTTGTGGTGTCGCTCATTGCCATCAAGTGGCTTATGGGCTTCGTGCGCCGTCACGACTTCAAGTGCTTCGGCGTCTACCGCATCATCCTGGGCATCGTGGTGCTCGCGTACTTCTTTGTCCTGGAGCCTATGCTCGGCCTGTAACTTGGTTGACGCTGCGCGGCGGCCAGGGCGACAACTTGTTATTCAAAGAGGGTGGTATGACCAAAAGGTCTATGCCGCCCTCTTTTCATGCCAATTTGTTCGCCCTGGCCGCCGCTCGCTGCCGTTGCCGTGACATCGGTGGCTCCGTGATTGGCTCAATGGGGTGGGCCTGACGGTGACGCACGGAGTCGTGGTGTGATTTGCGTCGGTGTCCGCGCGGCTCGGTATACTGGTACAGCTCAAACTATGGCGCTGCCCGCAGGCGCGCCGTCCGTCAGATGAGGAGTCGCCCATGACCCAGCCCTTGCCCTGGGAAAAGAACGCCGCGGTACCCGTGCCGCCCGCGCCGGAACCCGTGCCGCTCGATGCATATGCCGCCCCCGCTGCGTCGGAACCCGAGCTCGTCCCGCTCGACATCTACGACGCTCCCGCGCCGGCACCCAAACCCGCCAAGCCGCTCGTCGACATCGACAGCCTTAATCCCGCCCAGCGCGAGGCGGTCCTGACCACCGAGGGTCCGTTGCTGGTCCTTGCCGGCGCCGGCTCGGGTAAGACCCGCGTCTTGACCTTCCGCATCGCACATATGCTCGGCGACCTGGGCGTTAAGCCCTGGCAGATCCTTGCCATCACGTTTACCAACAAGGCCGCGGCCGAGATGCGCGAGCGTCTGGCGGCACTCATCCCCAGCGGTACCCGCGGCATGTGGGTGTGCACCTTCCATGCTATGTGCGTACGCATGCTGCGCGAGGACGCTGACCTGCTGGGCTACACCGGTCAGTTCACCATCTACGATGACGACGATTCCAAGCGCATGGTGCGCGATATTATGCAGGCGCTCGGTATCGAGCAAAAGCAATTCCCCATCAATATGATCCGCAGCAAGATCAGTTCGGCCAAAAACGCCATGATCGGCCCCGAGGACATGCTCAAATCCGCCGACAGCCCCAACGACAAAAAGGCCGCGCAGGTCTACCTGGAGCTGGAACGCCGCCTGCGCGCCGCCAACGCGATGGACTTCGACGACCTGCTCGTGCGCACGCTCGAGCTGCTGCGCACCCGCCCCGAGGTGCTCGATAAGTACCAAGAGCGTTTCCGCTACATTAGCGTCGACGAGTATCAGGACACCAACCACGTCCAGTACGAGATCGCCAACCTGCTGGCCGCCAAGTACCAAAACCTCATGGTCGTAGGCGACGATGACCAGTCCATTTATAGCTGGCGCGGCGCCGACATCACCAACATCCTGGACTTTGAGAAGGACTTTAAAAACTGCAAGACCGTTAAGCTGGAGCAGAACTACCGCTCCACGGGCCATATCCTGAGCGCCGCCAACGCCGTGGTGCGTCACAACTCGCAGCGCAAGGACAAGCGCCTGTTTACGGCCGAGGGCGACGGCGAGAAGATCCAGGCCTTCCAGGCAAGCGACGAGCGCGACGAGGGCCGCTGGATTGCCGGCGAGATCGAAAAGCTGCACTCCAAGGGCACGAGTTACGACGATATCGCCGTGTTCTACCGCACCAACGCCCAGTCGCGTATCCTCGAAGATATGTTCCTGCGCGCGGGCGTGCCCTACAAGATTGTGGGCGGCACGCGATTCTTCGACCGTGCCGAGATCCGCGACGTCATGGCCTACCTCAAGATGATCGTGAACCCGGCAGACGAGATGAGCGTCAAGCGCGTCATCAACACGCCGCGCCGCGGCATCGGCTCCACCTCGATCCAAAAGATTGAGCAGCTGGCGCGCGACAACCGTTGCTCGTTCTTCCAGGCTTGCGAGATCGCGTGCGCCGAAACCGGCATGTTTAGCGCCAAGGTGCGCAATGGCCTGTCGAGCTTTGTGTCGCTGGTGCGCGAGGGTCGCCGCATGGACGGCGAGCTCAAGGACGTCGTCGAGATGATTGTCGATAAGACGGGCCTGCTGCAGGCTTTCCGCGCCGAGGGCACCATGGAGTCCGAGAGTCGCGCCGAGAACATCCAGGAATTCCTGGGCGTCGCTGCCGAATTTGAGGAGACGCACGAGGATATCGAAGGCACGCTCGAGAGCTTGGAAGAGCTGCGCGCTGCTGGTGTTGCCGATGTGCCCGCCGACGTTGAGCCCGAGCCCGTTGTGGTGAGCGCGCCTGCGCCCGAGCCCGGCCCGTCTGCGCCCGTGTCTTCGTTTGAGGCGCTCGTTGGCGCGCGTGATGCCGCGGGTTCCAATCCGCTCGATAGCCTGGCGGCCCCGGCGCTCTCGCCGCAGGATGCCCTGGCTGCCGCTATCGCGGGCAACGCCTATGCCTCACCGACGGAGCTGCCGGCGGGTGCCGTGCATGCCGACGAGATCGAGCGCACCTACGGCCCGCTCACCTGCAAGGCGCTGCCGGCACTCATGGAGTGGCTGGCCCTGCGCTCCGACTTGGATTCCCTGGCCGGCGAGACGCATGCCATTACCATGATGACCATCCACTCCGCCAAGGGCCTGGAGTTCCCGGCGGTGTTCGTGGCCGGCATGGAGGAGGGTATCTTCCCGCACGTGCATGACTTTGGCGGCAGCGATGATCCGGGCAAGCTCGAGGAGGAGCGTCGCCTAGCCTACGTCGCCATCACGCGCGCCCGTAAGCGCCTGTTCCTGACCTATGCGGCCACGCGTCGCACCTACGGCTCGACCTCTGCCAACCCGCGCTCGCGCTTCCTCAACGAGATTCCGTTTGAGGACATCGAGTTTAGCGGTATCGGTTCTGCCGGTTTTGAGGGCACGGGCTGGGAGAAGCGCGGCGACCGTCACGGCACGTTTGGCTCGGGTATGGGCTCGGACATGTATGGCGGCAAGGTGTTTGGCTCGCATACGCGCTCGACCGGCGGTTCCGGTTCGCGCGGCGGATCGAGCTTCGATGACTTCTTTGGCGGCAGCACTTATGGTACCGAGCGCCATCGTGGGGTTTCGCCCGACGCCGGCCGTGCTGCCTCGACCTTTGGCTCGGGCGCGCCGCGAGCCAAAAAGCCGTCATCCAAGGTATCCCCGACGGTGGAGCGCAAGGTCGATCGTGCCAGCGCATCGCAGGACTTTGCCGCGGGCGATACCGTGAGCCACAAGACCTTTGGCACGGGTACCGTGATCTCGGTCGCCGGAGACATGATCGAGGTTCAATTCGAAAAGACCGGCCAGACCAAAAAGCTAATGAAAGGCTTCGCTCCGATTGTTAAACTGTCGTAATCCCGGCGGACCTGGGCGGGCGTATGGGGCAACATCGCCTGCTCGGGCAGTCCTGCGCAAGACGGAGGCCACATTAAGTGGCCTCCTTTGCGTGCGGAACTCGCGATCGATGTTGCCCCATACGCCCGCCCAGGTCCTTGGGTAACGCTGCTTGCGAACGTCGCTCTGCTCGTTCGCTTTTTGATCTGGAGAGCCGGGTGGGCTGATAGATAGATATGAGTAGGGGCTCTCCCGTACATGGACGGGAGAGCCCCTTGTTGCGTTTGGGTTGTTGGTGCGACCTAGAGGTGCGAGACGATCAGTTCCATCTTGCCTTCGAGGTCGATGGAGCTGACGGTGCTCGGGGCCAGCAGGTGGCTTCCCTTGTGGACGGGGTCGCCGCAGACGGTGCCTTCGCCGTCGATGACCGACAGGCACATGAAGGGCCAGCGCTGGTCGAGGGTCTTGCTGCCGTCGACGCGCACGCGATCGACGGTGTAGTGGGAGCCAGACTCGAGCTCGGTCACGCCATCCACCTCGGGCGCGGTCACCGTGCCGCCGGTCGGAGCCTGAGCGTCAAAGTTTATGCAGTCGAGGCTCTGCTCAATGTGCAGGGGACGCAGTTTGCCGTCGGTGCCGGGGCGGTCGTAATCGTACAGGCGATACGTCACGTCGCACGACTGCTGCGTTTCCAAAATGAGCGTGCCGGCCTTGATGGCGTGAACGGTACCGGAATCAATCTGGAAAAAGTCGCCCTTGTGGATCGGCAGTACGTTGAGCATGTCGTCCCAGCGACCGTCCTTGATCATCTGTGCGGCCTCGGTGCGGTCTTTAGCACGCTGGCCGACGATGATCGTGGCGCCGGGCTCGCAATCCAGCACGTACCAGCACTCGGTTTTACCCAGGCTGCCGTTCTCGTGCTCGGCGGCGTACTCGTCGTTGGGATGAATCTGGATCGAAAGGTCGTCCTTGGCGTCCAGAATCTTAATGAGCAGCGGGAACTCCTTGCCCTCGCAATTGCCAAAAAGCTCACGGTGCTCGGCCCACAGCCACGACAGCGTGTGGCCGGCATATGGTCCCTCAGCAATCTGGCAGTCGCCGTTGGGATGGGCCGCGATAGCCCAGAACTCACCGATGGGACCTTCGGGAATGTCGTAACCAAATACGGTTTCGAGCTGGCGACCACCCCAAATCTTCTTGCGGAAGATCGGCGTCAGTTTAATCAAATCGGACATATTCATACCTCCATTGTGTTGCGCGGGCGCCGCGCAAAGCAGCGCAAAACGAGCGCCCGCATGACTACAAAACCTACGCCAACGTTACATTGTGCAACTCAAAGCGGTCGCCAACGTTGCGCGAGGTCGAATACTCAAAGGCGGCACCGCTGTCCAAAAAGCCAATCTGGGTGAGCTCGAGCAGGGGAGAGCCAGGTTTGGTGTCCAGACGCTCGGCTTCTTCCTCGGTTGCCGCGACGGCGCGAATGGTACGGTGGAAGCTCGAAATCTTCAGGCCACATTGCTCGCGGATGAAGCGGTAGAGCGATCCGTACAGGTCCTTCTTTTTAAGGCCTGGAATCAGCTCGAGGGGCATGTGGGTGTACTCGATAACGATGGGCTTCTCGTCGGCCTGACGCACGCGCACGATGTGATAGGCAAAGTCATCCTCGGCAATTCCCAGCTGGGCTGCGATGTCCGCTGGTGGATTAACAATCGAGAAATCGTAGACCACCGAGGTCACCTTCTCCCCGCGATGCTCATACGAAAAACCCTGGGTACGGTCGTTTTTGCCCTGGAAAAACGCCTGGCCGGGAAGCCCCGCCGTGTCCTTAACGTAGGTACCCGATCCACGCCGGCTGGTAATAAGACCTTCCTCGGTGATTTGTTCAATAGCTCGTTTGACGGTGATTTTGGAAACGCTATAGAGCTCGCAGAACTCAACGACGGTAGGAAGCTTGTCGCCCGGTTTAAGAGCGCCATCCTCGATAGTGCGACGAATATCCGCAGCTATCGCCTCGTATTTGGGAATCATGGAACCTCCTTTCCAACTTGATTGAGTATAAAAGAAAGTATAGTTAACACCTAAGCATCCCTATTATATATTGAAAAAGTTCGAGAAAGATATAATTAAAAGTCGCCTTGCATATAAATTAGAGCGCTCTAATTAGATAAACATCTGAGTAATGTCGCGTTAAGCGGTCATTCGCGTTTTCCCAGATAAAACCTGCAAAAACAAACCTGTCCCTTTTTGGTAGGTTTTTGCCTTGGGAGCGGTACCATACAGGCAATGTTTAAACGAGAAAGGTGGGCTCCCGTGGAACCTAAGCAATACTACATCGGCATTGACGTCGGCGGCACTTCGGTTAAGGAAGGACTGTTCGACGAGGACGGTAACCTGCTGGCCAAGGCCAGTGTGCCTACGCCTCCCATCGTTGACGCTGCGGGCTTTGCCGCGGTGACCGAGGCTATCGACCAGGTGGTCGCCAAGGCGCAGATTCCGCGTGCCTTTGTGGCAGGCATTGGCCTGGCCGTTCCGTGCCCCATCCCGGCATCGGGCGATGCCAAGGTCAAGGCCAACATTGCCATTAACCTGCCCAAGCTGAGGATCGCCATTCAGGAGCACTGTCCCGACGCGGTCGTTAAGTACGAGAACGATGCCAACGCCGCTGCCATGGGCGAGGCCTGGCTCGGTTCTGCCAGGGGCGTGCAGAACGTGGTGATGGTCACCATCGGTACCGGCGTGGGCGGCGGCGTTATCGTTAACGGCGACGTGGTATCGGGCGTTGTGGGTGCTGGCGGCGAGATTGGCCACATGTGCCTGAACCCGGCTGAGGAGCGCACCTGCGGCTGCGGCGGCCATGGCCACCTTGAGCAGTATTCCAGCGCCACCGGCGTGGTGAGCAACTACCTTGCCGAGTGCGAGAAGGCGGGTGTCGAGCCCATCGAGCTCACCGGTCCCTCCGATTCCAAGGACGTGTTCCAGGCCTGCCGCGAGGGCGACAAGCTCGCGCTTGCCGCGGCCGATACCATGGCCGACTATCTCGGTCGCGCACTGGCGCTTATTGCCAACGTGGTCGATCCCGAGATGTTCCTTATCGGCGGCGGCGCCTCCGCCTCGGCCGATGTCTACCTCGATAAGGTTCGCGAGCACTTTAAGCAATACGCGCTTTCCGCCTCGCGCGAGACGCCCATTAAGGTCGCTTCGCTCGGAAACGACGCCGGCATCATCGGTGCCGCCTACGTAGCTCTGCGCGCCGCCGGCAAATAGCTGGTGCAAAGGGGGCAGACTTCGCTCCAACACTTGCCCCAAAATATGCCGTGGCCCTTCCGTCTGCGAAGGCTCGGCATCGGCGTGCTACCATAGCTACGTCCAAGTACACATATCAAGTGGAGGATATCCATGGCAAACGTTCTTGTCTTTGGTCACCAGAACCCCGATAACGACGCCATCATGAGCGCCGTCGTCCTGTCCCAGCTGCTCAACCAGGTTGAGTATGCCGGCAACACCTACGAGGCCTGCGCCCTTGGTCAGCTTCCGGCCGAGTCCGCCAAGCTGCTCGCCGACGCCGGCATCGCCGAGCCCCGCGTGATCGAGTCCGTCGAGGCCGGTCAGCTCGTCGTCCTCACCGACCACAACGAGTCTGCCCAGTCCGTCGCCGGCCTTAAGGACGCCACGGTCTTTGGCGTTGTCGATCATCACCGCATCGGCGACTTCGAGACCGCCGGCCCGCTGCATTACATCTGCCTGCCCTGGGGCTCCAGCTGCACCATCGTCACCAAGCTTGCCGGCGTGCTTGGCGTTGAGCTTTCCGACGTCCAGGCCAAGCTGCTGCTCTCGGCCATGATGACCGACACGCTCATGCTCAAGAGCCCCACCACCACCGATGTCGACCGCGCCGTCGCCGCCAAGCTCGGCGAGCAGGTGGGCGTCGACCCGGTCAAGTTTGGCATGGAGGTCTTCCTTACCCGTCCGTCCGGCTCCTTCACCGCAGCCGAGATGGTCGGCAACGACATCAAGATGTTCGAGCCTGCCGGCAAGAAGCTGCTCATCGGCCAGTACGAGACTGTCGACAAGACCCGCGCACTCGGCATGATCGACGAGATTCGCGAGGCCATGCGCGCCTACGCCGCCGAGAAGGGTGCTGACGGCATCGTCCTGTGCATCACTGACATCATGGAGGAGGGCTCGCAGGTCCTGCTCGAGGGCGAGACCGAGGCCGCTCAGAAGGGCCTGGGCATTGCCGACGAGCATGACGGCGTCTGGATGCCGGGTGTCCTCTCCCGTAAGAAGCAGGTCGCTGCCCCCATCATGGCCGCCTGCTAGGTTTAGTTGGCCAAACGCTACGACCGGATCGCGGACGCCCCGCGCTCCGGTCGTTTTTTGTGCGCGGCGCCGCGTCGTCTCTTGGACAGGCACGCCCGTGTCGTTGAACAAATAATGTTCAACCTGTGGTTCCGCTTTTCGGCCACGCCTGCGTGCTTGTCGTGCAGGGTAGGCTAGATGCAAGCGTAATACGTTAGAGCGCGGCGCCGCCACTTGGGCGGGCCGTGCTTTTTTAAGACGGGAGCTTTCCCGTGAAAGGAGCCGCCCATGGCAGCAACTGAGCAGCTGTTCAACGTTCGTGAGCGCAAGCGCTTTGAGCGTCACGACATCTGGGAGCGCATCGCCGAGAACGGCACGATTTCCGCCGCCGTCATGGTCTTCGCCGCCATCGCCGCCGTCATTTGCGCCAATACCGATGCCTACGAGGCCATCCATCACTTTTTGGAGACCCCGCTGTATGTGGGCCTGGGCAACCTTACGGCCGGTCTCACCGTTGAGCTTTTCGTCAACGACTTTCTCATGGCGATTTTCTTTTTGCTGGTGGGCATTGAGCTTAAGTATGAGATGACGGTCGGCGAGCTCAAAAACCCGCGCCAGGCCATGCTTCCCATGCTGGCGGCCGTGGGCGGCGTCGTCGTTCCCGCCTGCATCTATCTGATCTTTAACCATGCCGGCGCGCACAACGGCTGGGCCATTCCCATGGCAACCGATATTGCCTTTGCGCTGGGCGTGCTGTCGCTTTTGGGCAATCGCGTGCCCAACGGCGTGCGCGTGTTCTTCTCGACGCTCGCCATCGCCGACGACCTCATTTCCATCGCCGCCATCGCCATCTTCTACGGTCAGAGCCCCAATCCGTTTTGGTTGGGCGCCGCCGCGCTTGTGACCTGCGCGCTCGTGTGGCTCAACAAGACGCAGCATTACCGCCTTGCCCCGTACTCGGTGCTGGGCCTGCTGCTGTGGTTCTGCATGTTCAAGAGCGGCGTGCACGCTACGCTCGCCGGCGTCATCTTGGCCTTTACCATCCCGGCCAAGTGCGGCGTCAAGCTCGATAGCCTCACCGATTGGTTGGGCGAGTGCCTGCCGCTGCTCGATGATCGCTACGATGACGAGGCACACATCCTGGGCCAGCATGACTTTACCGTCTCGACCACCAAGGTCGAGCGCGTCATGCACCGCGTGACCCCGCCGCTCATCCGCATGGAGCGTCTGATCTCCACGCCGGTCAACTTTGTGATTCTGCCGATCTTTGCGTTCGTGAACGCACAGGTTCGCCTAGTGGGTGTGGACATGAGCACGCTGCTCACCGACCCGGTGACGCTCGGCGTGTACTTTGGCATGCTGCTGGGCAAGCCGATCGGCATCTTTGGCATGACGTTTGCCCTGGTTAAGCTTAGGGCCTGCGAGCTACCGCGCAATGTCAACTGGCACATGATTGCCGGTGTGGGCATTCTGGGCGGTATCGGCTTTACCATGTCGATCCTCATCAGCGGCCTTGCCTTCCCGACGGCCCAGTTTGAGGTTCTGGCCGCCAAGGCCGCTATTCTCGCCGGCTCTGTCACCGCGGCCGTACTTGGCATGATCTACATGAGTGTGATCTGCAAACACCCCGCGCCCAAGGACGAGTAAGAGCACATACAAGTTTGAAAACGCCGCCTGTGAACACCATCACAGGCGGCGTTTTAGTCATTCGGGACGTTCTTAAATGACTAGGTTTATTCCACGGTGCCGTAGATGGCGCCCCAGCCGTGGGCGGCCAAGGCGGAGTTGAGCTGGTCGCAAAGTGACTGGCGGTCGTAATAGCCGGGCGGTAGCAGGTTGACGATTTCCATGAGATCGGGTGTCAGGTCCAAGATTTCGGCCTGTACGATCAGATCCAGACGGTCGATGGCGTGGCGGTCGTAAAACAGTCCGTCGACCAGGCGCTGCAGGTCGCCGAATTCCTCGGCCTGGAACGATCCGTACTCCATAGTGCCTCCTTGGGCGCTCCACGCCGGCATGCGCGGCGATTCGTAATTCATTGCGATGGACTTAATCTATCACGGCTTCATAACGTTGCGACGGTGGCGGTCTATACTTAGAAGAATTGCAACGTACCGCTTCGTGAAAGGTCGCACCCATGCAGACGATCTACCAGAAGATGGAAACCACCGAACTCGATGCCGCCATCGAGGCGCTCAAGGCCGAGGTCGCCGAGGTCAAGGCCAAGGGCCTGGCGCTCGACATGGCCCGCGGCAAGCCGTCGCCCTCCCAGGTGGACATCTCGCGCCCCATGCTCGATATCCTCAATGCCGATGCCGATCTGCACGACGGCAACGTCGACTGTTCCAACTACGGCTGCTTTGAGGGCATTCCCTCGGCACGTAAGCTGGCAGGGGAGTTCCTGGGTTGCCCCGCCGAGCAAACACTCGTGCTGGGTTCGTCGAGCCTGCTGATCGAGCACGACATCGCCGGCATGTTCTGGCGCTGCGGCTCGTGCGGCAGCGAGCCCTGGGAGGCTTACGAGGCTGCGCACGACGGCAAGAAGGTCAAGTTCCTGTGCCCCGTTCCTGGTTACGATCGCCACTTTGGCATTACCGCCGACTTGGGCATCGAGAACGTTCCCGTCGCGATGACCGACAACGGCCCCGATATGGACGAGATCGAGCGCCTCGTTGCCGCCGACGACTCCATCAAGGGCATCTGGTGCGTGCCCAAGTATTCCAACCCCACGGGCATCACCTTTAGCGAGGGCACTGTGCGTCGCCTGGTCGAGATGCCCACGGCTGCGCCCGATTTCCGCATCTTCTGGGACAACGCCTACTGCGTGCACGACCTGTACGACGAGACCGACGAGCTCGCCAACATCTTCGATCTTGCCCGCACGGCGGGCACCGAGGACCGCGTGGTGGCCTTTGCCTCGACGTCCAAGATCACCTTCCCGGGCGCCGGTATCGGCTTTATCGGTGCGAGCCCCGCGGTCATCGCCGAGTTCTCCAAGCGCCTGAAGGCCGGCCTCATCAGTGCCGACAAGCTCAACCAACTGCGTCACGTGCGCTTCCTTCCCACCATCGAGGCGGTCAAGGAGCACATGAAAAAGCATGCCGAGTTTTTGCGCCCGCGCTTTGAGGCCGTTGAGCGCAAGCTCACCGAGGGCCTGGGCGATACGGGCTGCGCCACCTGGACGCACCCCCGCGGCGGCTACTTTGTAAGCTTCGATGGTCCCGAGGGCTCGGCCCAGAAGGTCGCCGCGCTTTGCGCCGACCTGGGCGTCAAGCTCACGCCGGCCGGTGCTACCTGGCCCTATGGCAAGGACCCGCGCGACACCAACATCCGCATCGCGCCGAGCTATCCCACGGTCGAGGACCTGGAGGCCGCGCTCGATGTGCTGGTGCTGGCCGTTAAGCTCGTCGCTGCCGAGCTTGCGCGTGCCGAGCGCGCCTAACGCGCGGCTCCCCGTACTATCCACACTTTCGATACGTAAAGGAGCGTATACATGGATTTGGGTATTTCCACCAACCCCACGCCAGAGCTCTACACCATTAAGGTAACCGGCGAGATCGATATCTCTAACGCCGATAGCCTGCGCAATGCCATCGACCTGGCGCTCGAGCAGCCCACCGAGGCCGTTGAGCTCGATTTTGCCCAGGTGAGCTACATCGATTCGACGGGCATTGGCGTGCTCGTGGGCGCCGCGCACCACGCAGTCGACCACGGCAAGCGCTTTAGCTGCACCAATGTGCAGCCCCCGGTGATGCGCGTGGTCCAGCTGTTGGGTGTCGACCAGGAGATTTCGATCACCGCTGCATAATCTTTGCCCCCAAAAGGGCGTGCCGTTTGGCATATGTTTGTGATGCGCTCGGACGTTTTGGCGTCCGGGCGCTATACTTGACCGAATGAATAGACGAGTTCCGGCCGAATGGCGCGGTGCGGGCTCGACTCACATCGAGCCTTGGAGGTATGTGTGTTTGGTATTGGAGAGGGTGAGCTCGCGATCATCGTGGTCTTCGGCTTTTTGCTGTTTGGCCCGGATAAGCTCCCACAGATGGGCCGTACGATCGGCCGTGCCATCCGTCAGTTCCGCGAGACGCAGGAAAAGATGACGGCCGTTGTTCAGTCCGAGATTATCGATCCGGTGAGCGAGGCCGCATCGGTCCCGGTCAAGCCCAAGAAGGCTGCTGCGACCGACGACGATTCCGATGCGGACGAGGATACCGCCGAGACGGCAGCGCCCGCCAAGAAGGAGACCTTTGCCGAGCGTCGCGCCCGTCTTGCTGCCGAGAAAGCCGCAAGTGAGGGTGCCGCCGAGGGCGAGGGTGCTGCTGAGGAGTCCGAGGTCGAGGGTGCCGAGCCTGCCGCTGCCGCCGAGCCTGTCGTCGAGCCCGAGCCTGCTGCAGAGCCGGAGCCCGAGCCGGCAGAGCCCACGACGGCCGACCTCTACGCCCGTCGTCCTCGCAAGCGCAAGGCCGTCGTCGACCAGCTCGCTCGCGAGCTCGAGGCCGAGGACGACGCCGCTGCCGCCGATGCCCCGAAGGGAGGCGATGAGTAATGCCTATCGGACCTGCGCGCATGCCGCTCTTCGATCACCTGGGAGAGCTCCGTCGCCGCTTGACCATCGTGGTCGTGTCGGTGTTTGCCGCCGCCATCGTGCTGTATTTCGCTACGCCCGTGGTGCTCGACATCTTGGAAGACCCTATCCGCTCCTTTGTGCCGGACGGTAAGTTCTACATCACCACCACGCTCGGCGGCTTTGGCTTGCGGTTCTCGCTGGCCATCAAGATGGCCGTGGTTATGTGCACGCCCATGATCATCTGGCAGATTCTGGCATTTTTCCTGCCGGCACTGCGTCCCAACGAGCGCAAATGGGTCGTGCCCACGGTGCTCGCCTCGACGGTGCTGTTCTTCCTGGGCGCCATCTTCTGCTATTTCATCATCATCCCGGCGGGCTTTGAGTGGCTCATCGGCGAGACCTCGGCCGTCGCCACGGCGCTGCCCGACCTGGAGAACTACGTCAACATGGAGCTGCTCTTTATGATCGGCTTTGGTGTGGCGTTTGAGCTGCCGCTCATCATCTTCTACCTGTCCGTTTTCCACATCGTGTCCTACGCGGCTTTCCGCAGCGCCTGGCGCTACGTGTACGTGGGCCTGCTCGTGGGCTCGGCTGTGATCACGCCCGACGGCTCGCCCGTCACGCTGGGCCTTATGTACGGCGCCCTGCTTTCGCTCTACGAGATCTCGCTCGCCATCGCCCGCGTGGTCATTACCGCGCGCGAGGGCAAGGAGGGCCTGTTCGTGAGCCGTCTGGACCTGTTCTCGGACGACGAGGACGACGAGGAGTAAATCGGTATGCACGAGGTTGGCATTGTCAACGGCATACTCGATACAGTGATTCGCGCGGCGCGTGGGGCGGGGGCCTCGCGCGCCGTTTTGGTAACGCTGCGTATCGGGGATATGACCGAGGTCGTGCGCGAGGCGCTCGACTTTGCGTGGGAGACGTTTCGCGACGAGGACCCGCTTACGCGCGACTGCGAGCTCGCGGTTGAGGAGATTCACCCACAAAGTGAATGCTTGGACTGCGGCGAGGTTTTCGACCACGATCGTTTTCACTGTCGCTGTCCCCAGTGTGGTGGTGCCAACGTGCGCCTACTGCACGGCCGCGAGCTCGATATCGCGAGTATCGAAATCGAAACCCCCGACGATTAGCCCGCTAGCCATCTAGTGATGGGGTATAAAGGGGCCAAAGTAAGGAGCGCTAAGTATGGCCGAGAAAACGATTGATATCGCGTCGCCGATTCTGTCGCGCAATGAGCGCCTGGCAGACCAGCTGCGTCAGCGATTTAATGAGACAAACACCTATGTGATCAATGTGCTGTCGAGCCCCGGTTCGGGCAAGACCACCACGATCCTGGGCACCAACGAGCGCCTGCGCGACAAGGCGGGCCTGCGTTGCGCCGTCATCGAGGGCGATATCGCCTCGGATGTCGACGCCATCACCATGAAGGAAGCCGGCATGCCCGCCATCCAGATCAACACGGGTGGCCTGTGCCACCTTGAGGGCAACATGATCATGGAGGCCGTCGACGCCTTCGACCAGGCGGTGGGTCTGGAAAACATCGACGTCATCTTTATCGAAAACGTTGGCAACCTGGTCTGCCCGGTCGACTTTGACCTGGGCGAGAACCTGTCCATCATGATCCTCTCGGTGCCTGAGGGCGACGACAAGCCCATCAAGTACCCGGGCATCTTCCAACATGCCGGCGCGCAGCTGCTCAACAAGGTCGACGTGGCCCCGGCTTTCGATTTTGACATGGATAGGTATACTAAGACACTCGATGACCTCAATCCGCAGGCGCCGCGGTTTGCCGTGAGCGCACGCAAGGGCGAGGGCATGGATGCCTGGTGCGATTGGCTCATCGGGCAGATCGAGCAAGCAAGGGCGTAAATCGGCCGCCACACGGGCGGGCGTAGCCGCAGAGACACGAGATAGGAGCCTCTTTTGAAGCTCATCATCGCCGAGAAAAACGACGCCGCGCGGCAGATCGCCGAGCGTCTGTCCACGGGCAAACCCAAAAAGGACAAGGTGTACAATACCGCCATCTACCGTTTTGAGTGGAAGGGCGAGGAGTGCGTGACGATCGGTCTTGCCGGTCACATCCTTGCGCCCGATTTTTGCGACAGCGTGCTGTTCGATAAAAAGCTGGGCTGGTATTCGGTTACTGAGGACGGCGAGATGCTGCCGGCCGACATGCCCGATGGCCTGGCGCGCCCGCCTTACGAAACCAAGCGTAAGCCGTTCCTTGCCGACGGCATCTCCATCAAGGGCTGGAAGCTTGAGAGCCTGCCCTATCTCACCTGGGCACCCGTCATTAAGCTGCCGGCCGAGAAGGAGCTCATCCGCTCGCTCAAGAACCTCGCCAAAAAGTCCGACAGCGTCATCATCGCTACGGACTTCGATCGCGAGGGCGAGCTGATCGGTTCGGACGCCCTCAACAAGGTGCGCGAGGTTGCGCCCGACTTGCCGGTCGCCCGCGCTCAGTATTCTTCGTTTACCAAGGCCGAGATCACGCAGGCCTTCGATAACCTTGTCTCGCTCGACCAGAACCTGGCCGACGCCGGCGAGAGCCGTCAGCACATCGACCTCATTTGGGGAGCGGTGCTCACGCGCTATCTGACGCTCGCCAAGTTTGGCGGCTTTGGTAACGTGCGCTCTGCCGGCCGCGTGCAGACGCCGACACTCGCCCTGGTGGTCGAGCGCGAGCGCGAGCGCATGGCGTTTGTGCCCGAGGACTATTGGCAGATTCGCGGCATGGGTGCCGCTCAGGGCGCTGCCGAGGACGACCGCTTTAAGATCGCGCACAAGACGGCGCGTTTTACCGACAAAGATGCTGCCGAGGCGGCGTACGGCCACGTTGACGGCGCTACGACGGCAACCGTCGCCGCGGTGACCAAGCGCTCCCGCAAGCAGCAGCCGCCCACGCCGTTTGCGACGACCTCGCTGCAGGCCGCCGCCGCGGCCGAGGGCATCTCGCCTGCGCGTACCATGCGCATCGCCGAGTCCCTCTACATGGCGGGCCTCATCAGCTACCCGCGTGTCGACAACACCGTGTATCCTGCGACGCTCGATTTGGGCGCTGTGGTGAGTGACCTTGCAAAGATCAACCCGGCGCTGGCGCCCGTGTGCAAAAAGGTGCTCGCCGGCCCCATGAAGCCCACGCGCGGCAAAGTCGAGACCACCGACCACCCGCCTATCTACCCCACGGGCGAGGGCGATCCGTCCACGCTCGACGGCGGCCAGCGCAAGCTCTATGACCTCATCGCTCGCCGCTTTCTGGCGACGCTTATGGGTCCTGCGACCATTGAGAACACCAAGCTCGAGCTCGACGTCAACGGCGAGCCGTTCGTGGCCTCGGGCGACGTGCTCGTGACCTCTGGCTTCCGCGAGGCGTACCCGTACGGACTCAAGCGCGACGAGCAGATGCCGCCGCTGGAGCAGGGCGACACGGTCGACGTGTTCGACATTAAACTCGAGGCCAAGCAGACCGAGCCGCCCGCGCGCTACAGCCAGGGCAAGCTCGTGCAGGAGATGGAAAAGCGCGGCCTGGGTACCAAGTCCACGCGTGCGAGCATCATCGAGCGCCTGTATGCCGTGCGCTATCTCAAAAATGATCCCGTTGAGCCGAGCCAGCTGGGCATCGCCATTATCGATGCACTGTCGCAGTTTGCCCCGCGCATCACGAGTCCCGATATGACCAGCGAGCTCGATGGCGATATGACCCGTGTGGAGCGCGGCGAGGATACCGAAGAGCATGTCGTGACGCACTCGCGCGCGCTGCTGGCTGGCGTGCTCGACGAGCTGCTCAAGCACACGCAGGAGCTGGGCGACGCCATCAGCGACGCCGTCACGGCCGATGCGCGCGTGGGCGCTTGCCCCAAGTGCGGCAAGGACTTGGTTATGAAGACGAGCGCCAAGACCCGTGGCAGCTTTATCGGCTGCATGGGCTGGCCCGACTGCGACGTGACCTATCCGGTGCCGAGCGGCGTCAAGGTAAGCCCGCTCGAGGGCGAGGCCGCCGTGTGCCCCGAGTGCGGTGCGCCACGCATTAAGTGCCAGCCGTTCCGCCAGAAGGCTTTCGAGATCTGCGTGAACCCGACGTGCCCCACCAACTACGAGCCCGACCTTAAGGTGGGCGAGTGCAAGGTGTGTGCCGAGGCCGGACGCCATGGCGACCTGATCGCACACAAGAGCGAGAAGAGCGGCAAGCGCTTTATCCGCTGCACCAACTATGACGATTGCGGCGTGAGCTATCCGCTGCCGGCGCGTGGCAAGCTCGAGGCGACGGGCGAGACCTGTCCCGAGTGCGGCGCTCCCATCGTGGTGGTCAACACGGCGCGCGGCCCGTGGCGCATCTGCGTGAACATGGACTGCCCGACCAAGGAGAAGAAGCCCGCCCGCGGCCGCAAGACCACGACCAAGGCGAGCACGGCAAAGAAGACGACGGCGGCCAAGAAGACGACGGCTAAGAAAGCCACTGCCGCCAAGAAGGCGACCGCGAAGAAGTCGACTGCCAAGAAAGCAGCCGCCGACAAGTAACGGCGCAGTCGGAACATTGACTAAAACAAAAACGAGCGAGGACCCCGCGATCCTCGCTCGTTTTTTAGACCTGCAGAGCGCTAGTTCACTTCGACGGGTTTGGCGCCGGGATAGCGCTTCTCAAAGTCTAGGCGGTACTTATTGTCATTGGTGCCCGCCACGTTGTCGCGCGACAGCGGTGCCACGATCTCATTCTTGTGGTCCGCAGGCTTGGCGTATTTCAGGCTGATCTCCCAGGCATCACAGATTGCGTCAATGCGGTGATCCAGGTCGTCGTACAGGGCGATGATGTCCTTCCAGGAGCTGTAGTTCTTGGAGCTCGTCGGAACGTCTAGGTCCTCGACGATGTCGTAATACTGCTCGATGGTGTCCTCCGTGCGCTCGGCGACGTCAGCGAGATTTTGACGGGTGGTTCGATCCTCTTCCAGATAGCTGCCGTTGAAGTTCTGCGCGCAGCCACGGACGTAGTTGTCGAGGTCTTCGAGCAAGTCGTAGTATTCGCTCAGTCGGCGGTAGAGATTCTGCTCGGAGAGCGTTGCTTCGCCGCCATCCTCGTCGTCATCGTCATCATCGTCGTACAGGCTGTTGGGATCGCCGAGAGGCTTTAGGTCATCGTCGTCGACGTCATGGTGCAGCTTAGCTACCTCGGCAGTCGTCTGCGTGGCGGCGTTGTCGAAAGGCTTGATCACAAAGAAAACGACCAGGGCGATGATGATCGCTACCAGCACAACGATAACGGCGATAAGCGGCCCGGTGCCGCTCTTTTTGGGAGCGGGGGTCTGTGGCGAAGCGGGCGCGTATGCGGGAGCCGGTTGCTGTTGGGGCGAGCCGCTCGCGACGGGTATGCGCTGCGTGGTCTCGACGGCCGCGGGGCCTGCGGCAGGGTCGGGGCGATAGACGAGGGGGTCGTCCGCCTTGGCTTGCGGCGTATCGAGGGAACCGGTCTGCTCAAAAGCGGGCTGGCTATCGCTCGCGGCTGTTTGCTCAACGGGTGCACCGCACGAGGTGCAGAACTTGGCATCATCTGCAAGAAGCTTGCCGCACGAGGCGCAATACCGAGACATTGCCACTCCTTTCGCCACATTTCAATGCAATACGACGATTATACCCAGCACCCCAAAAAGCCGGCAGTTGGGACGTTCCTTTTCGGCCGGCAGTTTAGGAACGTCCCTAACTGCCGCCTGAGTAGCCATTGGCTAGGTGGGATTTGGGACGCACCGAGCACTGGGGTATCATGGCTTGGTTGATATATCTGCATTTACGCGCCTTGTAGGAAGGGGCTGCGCCCATGGCTTTTGAGCCCGCTCAACATAGCTTTATCACGCTCGAGGGCGTCGACGGTGCCGGCAAGTCCACGCAGGCGCGCCTGCTTGCCCGCGCTCTTGAACTCGCTGGCTACCAGGTTGTGAGCCTGCGCGAGCCGGGCGGTACCGCCATCAGCGAAAAGATCCGCGCCCTGCTGCTCGATCCCGCCAACACGGCCATGGGAGATACCTGCGAGCTGCTGCTCTACGAGGCCGCACGCGCCCAGCTGGTGCACGAGGTCATAGCTCCCGCCCTCGCGGCCGGCAAGGTGGTCCTGTGCGACCGCTTCTACGATTCCACGACCTGCTACCAGGCGTTTGCCGACGGCCTCGATCGCCAGATGGTGCGCGACGCCAACAACCTGGCCGTCGCGGGTACGCACCCGGCGCTCACGCTCGTCTATCGCATCACGCCCGAGCAGGCGGCGCTGCGCATGGCCGCCCGTGGTGCGGCCGACCGCATGGAGGCCAAGGGCATGGCCTTCCAAGAGCGCGTCTACCAGGGATTTTGCGCCATTGCCGCCGAGGAACCAAACCGCGTAAAGCTCATCGACGCGACCGCGTCCATCGAGGACGTCTTCGCGCAGACGGTCGAGCAGGTTCGCGCCTACGGCCTCGACATTTCCCAGGACGCCGTCACCGCCGCGCTTGCCCAGGAGGCCGAGTAACATGGCCCCCGCTCAGGCAAGCCTGCTGGCCAAGCTCGACACCCAAGAGCGCGTGCGCGACTTTTTGACCAATGCCGTCGCCAGCGGTCGCGCATCGCACGCCTACCTGTTTTTGGGCGCGCCCGGCGCGGGCAAGCTCGACGCCGCGTGGGCGCTCGCCCAAGCCTTCCTGTGCGAGCAGGATGGCTGCGGCTCATGCGATAGCTGCGTGCGCGTCGCCCGCCATACGCACCCCGACGTGCACTATTACACGCCCGAGAGCGCCACGGGCTACCTCATCGCCCAGACCCGCGAGCTGCTCGATGACGTGCCTCTGGCGCCCATCCGTGCCAAGGCCAAGGTCTACATCATCGACCGTGCCGAGCAACTGCGCGCCAACACCGCCAACGCACTGCTCAAAACACTCGAGGAGCCGCCCGAGGGCGTTATGTTCATCCTGCTGGGCACCTCGGCAGACGTGATGTTGCCCACCATCGTGAGCCGCTGCCAGTGCGTGCCGTTTCGGCTGGTATCGCCCGCCGTCGCCGCGCAGGCCGTGAGCCGCGCCACCGGGCAGGACCCTGCGCGTTGCCGCATGGCCGTCGCCGTAGCGGGAAGCCCCACGCGTGGCATCGAGTTCCTCAAGAGCGCCGAGCGCCAGGACGCCCGCCGCCAGATGGTTCGCGCCATCGATTCGCTTATCGTCGCCGACGAGGCCGACGTGCTCAGCCGCGCCAAGTCACTCATCGTCGCCGTTAAGGCGCCGCTCGCCGAGGTCAAGTCCACGCAGGAAAAGGTGCTCGAGCAAAACGCCGACTACCTGTCGCGTGGAGCATTGAAGCAGCTTGAGGACCGCAACAAGCGCGAACTCAACGCGCGCGAGCGTTCGGGTATCATGGAAGCGCTGGCGAGCGCGCGGACGCTCATGCGCGACGTGCTGTTGACGCTTCAGGACGAGGCAGCCGACGTGGTGAACGAAGACGTGCGCGACACGATCGGTCGGCTTGCCGCCGCGACCAATGTTGCGGGTGCCACTCGGGCGCTCGAGGCAGTCGCGACCGCCGAGCGCAACATCGCCAGAAACGTTACTCCCCAGCTGGCCATCGAGGTCATGCTGTTCGATATCAGGAAGGCACTGAAATGCCGTTAGTCGTACCCGTTAAGTTTACCTACGCCTCGCGCGACCTGTGGTTCGATCCGCAGGATCTGGATATCCTCGAGGCCGATTATGCCATTTGCTCCACCGAGCGCGGAACCGAGATCGGCCTGGTCACGGCCGATCCCTTCGAGGTGCCGCAAGACGAGATCGGTCAGCCGCTCAAGCCCGTGCTGCGCGTGGCGAGCGACATCGACCTGCAGCTTGCCGACGACCTGGCCATCCAGGGCGACGAGGCCATGGTCGACTTCCGCCGCCTGGTCAAGGAGCTCGACCTCGAGATGAAGCCGGTGGGCGTCGAGTACCTGTTTGGCGGCGAGAAGGCCGTGTTCTACTTTGCAGCCGAGGAGCGCGTCGATTTTCGCCAGCTCGTCAAGGACCTGTCCTCGACGCTGCACATTCGCGTCGACATGCGCCAGATCGGCGTGCGCGACGAGACCCGCCTGGTGGGCGGCTATGCCCAGTGCGGCCAGGAGCTCTGTTGCACGCGCTTTGGCGGACAGTTTGAGCCCGTCTCGATTCGCATGGCAAAAGAGCAGGACCTGCCGCTCAACTCGTCCAAGATCAGCGGCGTTTGCGGCCGCCTGATGTGCTGCCTGCGCTACGAGTTCGAGGCGTACAAGGACTTTAAGAGCCGTGCGCCCAAAAAGAAGACGCTCATCGATACGCCGCTTGGCAAGGCGCGTATCCAGGAGTATGACACGCCGCGCGAGCAGCTGGTGCTGCGTCTAGAGAACGGCAAAGTCTTTAAGGTCAACCTAGCCGATATGACGTGCTCGGAGGTTTGCAAAAAGAAGGCCGCCGAGCAGGGCTGCAACTGCCGCCCCGACTGCGTGACGCGCGACGTGCTCGAGCGCATCGAGTCGCCCGAGATGCGCCTGGCGCTCATGGAGCTCGATCGCGAAAACGGCGTCGACGTGGGCGATGGCCTGTCGAGTGCCGACCGTCTGGCCGGCACGTCGATGCCCAAGCGTCGTCGTCGCGATGCCGATTCCGATACCCGTGCTGCTCAGAGCCAGGGCGAGGGTCGTGGCCGCGGAAAGGGCCGCGGCAAGGCCGAGGCGCCCGAGACCGAGGGGGCGGCCGACGGCCGTCGCCGCCGCAAGCGCGCGGGCTCGGGCGATGCTACCGAGGCTGCAGCCGCGGGCAAGAACGCCTCTCGCGAGCGTGAGGTCCAGCAGCCCCAGCAGCAGAATCGCGGCGGTGGCATGAACCCCACACGTCGTCGTCGCCGTCATCTGTCGAGCGAGGAGCGCGAGGACGCCTTCCGCGCCGCAGCTGCTCGCGAGGCTGGTGCCGCCCCCAAGGGTGCCTCGGCCTCCGATGCGCCTGTCGACAAGGGCGGCAAGCCGCGTGGTGAGGAGGAGCGCGCGCCGCGTCCGCGCCGTCGCCATTCCTCGGGCGCGCAACAGAAGCCCTCAGTGCCCTCCGTGGCCGATCAGGTCTCGGATGGCGAGGTCAAGGTCACGCGCCGTCGTCCCGGAGATGGCGGGGGAGCGACTGCCAAGGCTTCGCGTGGCGCCGCTCGCGACGAGCGCGAGCCGCGCGAGGATCGCGGTGGCGAGGGCTCGGCCGACCAGGGTCAAAAGCGCCGTCGCCGTCGCCGTTCCCGTAAGCCGCGCCAGGATGGTGGCGAGGGCTCGACCCCGTCTTCGCCCGCACCACAACCGCCCGCCGGCGAATAACGCCCGCGAGCGGATTTAGCCCGCCTTGCCCCGAGCGCATCGGGGTATCATTGCGCCGAATCAACAACCCTCCCTGCGACCGAACGTAGGGAGGGTTGTGTCTTGAAGAGCCATCTGAACATATTGAGCCGTCTGCAGGGTGCCGGTGCCCTACCGTTTGCGGACGAATTACTACCGTTTGCCGAGCGGGTGGCACGCGAGGCGCTCGAGGCATTGTCGCCAACACGATGTGCCGGCTGCGAGCGCGCCGGTGCGCTTATTTGCCAAGACTGCCTGGCTGCGTTCACGCTCATCGACCCACGTCATAGCTGTACCCGATGCGGCGCCCCGTTTGGGGATTTGCTGTGCACTGAGTGTTCGGTCGAGGGCACGTCCTCGGCAATGGCGGAGGCGCTCGACCGCTGCCTGGCGTGCGCCGTCTATGCGCATCCGCTGCCGCGCATCATTAAAGCGTACAAGGATGCGGGCGAGCGACGTCTGGCTCCGTATCTGGCGGAGCTGGTCTACGACACCGCCCTGCATGCCCAGGTCGTAGCGCCCGATCGCTACGGAGGTGTGCTGTCCGGTGCGGATGCGGTGGTGTTTGTGCCTGCGACGGCGGCAGCGTTTCGGCGGCGTGGTTTTGATCATATGGAGGCCATTGCGCGCCCATTTTGCGAGCTGTCGGGTGTTCCCTTGCTCGATGCTCTCGTCAAGTACGGGCATGGCGACCAGCGCGAACTCGGTCGTGAGGAGCGCCGCGAGCGTGCCCAAGGCATGTACGAGACGGTTGAGGACGTGCACGGCCGCCGCTTGCTGCTTATCGACGACGTTATCACCACGGGTGCGACGATGGCAGCGGCTTCGGCGGAACTCAAGCGCGCCGGCGCTGCGGCAGTCGATGGCCTTGCTATCGCACGCGTTTGGTAGGGGTGATTCATGTGGCGGTAACAATCAGGCGGTGCAACAAACCGACAAAAGAGCAGCTAGCGGCTTCCGTAATCCTAACAGGCGCCTCGGCGCTACGCATGATGCGCGCCGAGCGCCGACAAATGGGTTACATCAGCTGGAGGGACCTCGATCCCGATGAAGAGCGCCGTGTGCTGCGCACGTCGTCGCCCTCGACCGAGGACATCTATCTTCCCGACTTGGTGCGGATTGGGGCCGCAAGCGGCGAGGTGCAAGAAGATCTTTGCTTACTGGTGGGATCTGCGGCGCAGCGCCGCCGCATTCTTGGCGTGAGCTGGTCCGTATGCTCCGGGTTGCCCGCCGGCTCGATTCTAGAGGTGGAACCGGGGGTGTACAGTCTATCTCCCGAGGCCCTTTGTGTTGCCGTTGCGCGCGAGGTCGGCTGCATCCAGGCATTTGCCCTGGCTCAGGAGCTGTGCTCTAAGATTTCGCTGAGTGACCGCGGGAAGTATCTGCCTCCCTACACCTCGCCTGTTACGAATAAACTTGCAAAGGACAAGGACCAGCCAGCAGATGTGGGCTACTTTGAGGTTGAGCCGGTGCTGACGCCCGATCGTCTGGCAGATTACCTCGCGGTATGCAAGGGGAACGCGGCCAAGCAGCTGCAGCGTCTGTGTCCCTATCTTTCGGAAAACCTGCGCTCACCCATGGAGTGCATCATGCTCGCCCTGTTTTCGCTTCCGTTTTCCTATGGCGGATTTGCCTGCGGTCCTTTTAAGACCGACTACAAGATCGAGTTCGATGACCGTGCGCAGGCAATCTCGGGGATGCCGCATGCAGTTTGCGATGCGTATCAGGAAGCAGCTCGGTTTGACCTGGAATACAACGGCGAGCTGGGCCATTCATCCCGTAGGGGACGTATCCATGATGAAAAGCGCAACATGGGCTTGGTTACTATGGGAATCGAGGTCGCGACGGTCAACAACGAAATGCTCTGTGACATGGAAGCGATGGAAGCGCTCGCATGGCGCATGCACCAGCGTATGCGAAAGCGGTACCGGAATCGTGTCGATGCCCGCAGGAAGAAGCAAGAGGCGTTGCTTAACACGCTGCGGGCGTGTTTTGGGCTTAAGCCGGTCTAATTCGCGTCGAAAATAGAGGGCTAATCATATGCCCTGGCCAAAATATGGCAAATATGAGTACTGTCACTAAATCAGTAACAGCAAAATCAAGGAATTTAGGACTCGGAGGCGGCGTAAAGTAAGAAGATAATAAACAAATGTAGAATTACTAAGCATCAGGTTGGCGACACTGAGCACAAAATCTGTCCGAGAGGCCAAAATTGCCTGTTACTAAATTGGTGGCAGTACTCATATTTGCCATATTTTGACCGGGGCACCCTAAGAAGGGCGCCCAGGAGCTCCCCGTAGGGGAGCTCCGGGCTTCATAGGGGCACGAATAGCCCACTCCGACCTGCAAAATCTGTGCGCACGATGCGAATGACGCCCTTAACCTTAAACTTTAGCTTGAACTTAGCTATAATGCGCTACGTTCCTACCAGGCTGTGGTTGCGGACGGACGAAATGCCCGTTCTAGTCCAAGACAGACGCGGTCAAAGGGATCCACGTAAGCGACCGCGTGCGCGCGGCGCGATCATGGCGCGTCCTAGATGTAAGCCGCACCGTCCGTTCTACTTTCTTTGGGGCAATACCGCCTCGCGGGCGAGCGGGCCAGTCGTGAAGGTGGCTACGGCCTCCCGAGCAAACACCCCGGTGCGCAAGTGTGGGGTCAAATACCAGGTCAGCTGGTAGGAACAACCCGATATTCCGCGCAACGCACGGATTGTATACGACACAGAAGGCAGGGTAGTGGACATGGTGAGGGGCAGCTTGATGCACGCGGCTCGGTTAGGTGCTGGGACCGCAGCGGTCATCGCCGTTTTGGGCCTGAGCGGATGCGCGTTCAACCCGCTGTCTACGTTCACGACTCCCACGATCGACCAGATCGAGTACGAGACGGTCACGCCGGCGGTGTCGGACGATGCCCTGGTCACTCCCGGAACCCTGACGGTCGCCCTCGATACTTCCGATGCGACGCAGGCAATGCAGGGCGCCGACGGCGAGCTCACGGGATATGCGGTCGACGCCGCCCGCGCCCTCGCAAGCCGCATGGGCCTTAAGGTCGCCTTTGTCGATGCGTCCTCGGCAGGTTCCGCGCTCGGCGACAAAAAGGCTGATATCTTTATCGGCGAGATCAACTCCACGGACGGGGACGTTAGCTCGCTCGGCACCTGCCTGTACGATGCCGCTTCTGTGTTCGGTAAAATCAGCGATGGTGGGTCGCTAAGCGTTTCCACCGATACCCTTAACACGTCTACCCTGGGTGTCCAGATGTCCTCGGCCTCGCAGGAGGCGCTTGCCAAGCAGAGCATCACCGCCAACCAAAAGACCTACTCCAACATCAACGAGTGCTTTGAGGCGCTCGAGTCCGGCGAGGTCGACTATGTGATCTGCGACTCCACGGCCGGCGGCTATCTTGCACGCCTGATGAGCGAGGTCTCCTATGTCGGTGCGCTCGAGGCGCCCTCGACGCTTGGTGTTGCGGGCCTCTCGTCCAATGACGAACTGTGCCGTGCCGTGAGCGATGCCCTCGACGACATCACGGTCGACGGCACTCTCGAGGCGGTCCACTGCGTCTGGTACGGCCAGATGCCCTACGACCTCACCACTAAGACGGTTTCGGGCGCTAACGTGCAGCCGGGCGACTCTGAGTCCAGTGAGACCACATCCTCCGGCAGCGAGTCCTCCGATTCCAACAATGAGACCGCATCCTCCGAGGATAAATCGTCCAGCCAGGAAGACACCATCACCGACGACGACATTAACAAACTCAATAGCTAGTTATTGCTAGGGGTGGTGTCTCCTATACGTTGGAAAGGACGACTCTTCACGGTTTCAACACGCACTGCCGGGCTTCCCCAATAGGGGAGCCCGGCTTTTTCATCCCTATAAAACCAGCAGGTCAAAGCCAATTTTCGGGACCAAATATAAAGCCGCCAGCTCCCTCCTATAGCGCACTTTGCCACAGAAAAGTGCGAGACTTCGGTATGCGGTATCAAGCAATCGTTATTCGGGTCTTTGGGAATCCGCGTGATTAAATGTACGGCAATGGGTACATAGCCAGTACAGTAAGTCCCCGAGGCAGATTGGAGCCACGTATGGATATCAAGGTTTCTGGACGCAAGACGACGGTAACCGATGCTCTGCGTGCGCATGTGGATGAGAAGATCGGCGAGGCGCTCAAGGTTTTCGATATCGAGCCCATGACGGTCGACGTTGTACTTCGCTATGAGAAGAACCCCTCGAACCCCAACCCGGCAATCGTCGAGGTTACGGTTCGTGTCCGCGGTTCGGTGATTCGCGTTGCCGAGCACGGTGCAGATATGTACGCCGCCATCGACCTCTCCGCCGATAAGGTCACCCGCCAGCTGCGCAAGTTCAAGACCAAGGTCGTGGACAACCGCCAGGGCGGTGCCAGCGCCGCGGATGTCGCGCCGGTCGAGCGCGTCGAGGATCTGGCCGACCTGCTGCTGCCCGAGGAGGAGGACGACCTGCTCGTCCGCGAGAAGGTTATCGACGTCACCCCGATGACTGAGGAGCAGGCGCTGGTGCAGACCGATCTGCTCGGTCACGACTTCTACGTGTTCGAGAACGCGACGACCGGCCTCATCAATGTGGTGTATCACCGTAAGAATGGTGGATATGGCATCATCAAGCCCCGCATCGAAACACTTGACGAGTAAAATACGTTAACTTGCATGAGTTAACGGTTGGCGGCCATCCCATGCGGGTGGCCGCCTTTTTACGTAAGGAGTCGCTTTGATGGACAAGGCCGCATCCGCCGGTCATTCGGACCGTTGCCGCATCGTCGTCGATACCTGCTGCGACTTTAGCCCCGAGGTCGCCGCGAACCTCGATGTCGATATCCTGGGTTTCCCCTTCATTATCGATGGCGAGGAGCGCACGGATGACATCTGGTCGAGCATCACACCCAAGGAGTTCTACGATCGCATGCGCGCCGGTGCCCGCGTGTCCACCTCGGCTGTGTCGCTCGGTCGCTATATCGAGTTCTTTACCGAGTGCGCCAAAGAGGGTACGCCTACGGTCTACCTGTGCTTTACCTCGGCGCTGTCGTCGAGCTACAACTCCGCGTGCCAGGCGGCAGATGCCGTGCGCGCCGAGTATCCCAACTTTGAGCTCTACGTGGTCGACAACGCTCTGCCCTGCGCGACCGGCGCGCTCTTGGCGCTCGAGGCCGTGCGCCAGCGTTCGGCGGGACTGACCGCCAAGCAGCTGGTCGATTGGGCAAACGAGGCAAAGACCTACGTCCACGGCTACTTTACGCTCGAGAGCTTCGACGCACTGGCTGCCGGCGGCCGCATTCCGCCCGCGGCGGCGCAGCTCACGGCAAAGCTCGATGTCAAGCCCGAGCTCTCCTACGACCTTGCCGGCTCGCTGTCACTGATCGGCGTCAACCGCGGCCGCAAGAAGGCGCTCAAGTCCATCCTCAAGTCGTTCCGCGAGAACTACGTGCCCGACCGCACCATGCCCATCGCCATCATGACGGCCGATGCCGAAAAGGACGGTGACTGGCTCGAAGCCGCCATCCGCAAGGAGGAGGGCTGCGCCGACGTCACGATCATTCGCAGCTCCGTGGGTCCCACCATCGGCTCGCACGTGGGTCCCGGCATGGTGGCCTGCGCGTTTTGGGGCAAGAACCGCGCCGACAAGGCGTCGCTTTCCGACCGCATCGCCCGCCGCGTGCGCGGCCAGTAGGCAAGCGCTGCGTCCGTAATCGCCCTCGACTCACAGCCCAAACGCTGGCACCGAGTATTCAACCTGGTAATAACACCCAACTCAAAAGGAAAGGTTTCATGGCAAACAAGCTCTCTGTCGCATTTATCGGCACCGGAATCATGGGTGCCCCCATCGCCGGTCACATCCTGGATGCCGGCTATCCCGTCACGGTCAACAACCGCACCAAGTCCAAGGCTGCCGCGCTTATCGAGCGCGGTGCCGCTTGGGCCGATACGCCGGCCGATGCCGTGGCTAACGCCGATGTCGTCTTTACCATGGTGGGCTATCCCTCCGAGGTCGAGGAGCTCTACCTGGCGGGCGACGGCCTGCTCTCGTGCACTAAGCCCGGCGCGGTCCTGATCGACCTCACCACGAGCTCGCCCGAGGTGGCGCGCGACATTGCCGAGGCCGCCCAGGTTTCCGGTCGCATGGCGTTTGACTGCCCCGTCACCGGCGGCGAGTCGGGTGCTATCGCCGGCACCCTTACGGCTATCGTGGGCGCCACCGAGAATGACATTGCCCCGGTCCGCGATATCCTTTCCACCTTTGCGGCAACCATCTGCTGCTTCGACGGCGCCGGCAAGGGCCAGGCTGCCAAGCTCGCCAACCAGGTGTCGCTGGGCGCCTGCATGGTCGGCATGGCAGACGCCATGGCATTTGCCGAGCTGAGCGGCCTTGACCTGGAGAAGACCCGCCAGATGATCCTGGGCGGTACCGGCAAGTCCGGCGCCATGGAGAGCCTGGCTCCCAAGGCGCTCGACGGCGACTACAAGCCCGGCTTTATGGTCGAGCACTTCATCAAGGACCTGCGCTTGGCGCTCGCCTATGCCGACGACCGCGAGCTTGCGCTGCCCGGCGCCGACGTGGCCTTTACGCTCTACGACATGCTCGACGCCATCGGTGGTGCCAAGCTGGGCACCCAGGCCATCACGGTCCTCTATAAGGAGGAGGCCGACGCCATCGCCGCCGGTCTGGACTGGTCGCAGTATCGTCCCGAAGAGCACGGTGCTCACGAGGAAGGCTGCGGTTGCGGCGAGCACGGCGACGACCACGAGTGCGGTTGTGGCCACCACCATGGCGAGGACCACGAGTGCTGCGGCGGCCACGGCCATGACGACGGCCACGAGTGCTGCTGCGGCCACCATCACGGGGAGTAGCGCCCATGAGCTGGACGTTCGTGGTGCTTGCGCTGGTGCTCTTTCTCTTTGCGATCTACATTGGCTTTTTGTGCGGCCAGTGGGCCTGCGAAAAGCGTGTGATCACCAAGCGCGACTACTGGGTTGCCAACTTTGCGGGTGCGGCGGCAGTCGTCCTGCTGACCTGGGTGTTCTCGCTGTTCCCGCTGGTGCAGTTTGCGCCGATCGGCTGGCTCGGCGGCTTTATCGCCGGCCTTAAGATGAGCTTTGGCGAGTCCGTCGGTCCGTGGCGCAAGCACGACGAGGTCTTTAACGTCAACAAGGCCCACCGCGCCGCCGCCGACGCGGGCGATGCCGAGGAGCGTCGCCGCGCACGCCGCAATGGCGCGGCCGACCGACAGCTCATCTCGGTCACCGATGACAGCAAGGGTGCTGGCAAGCACGCTAAGAAATAGTAAGAAGAGGTAACTATGGCAGAAAACAAGGAAGAACAGCTCACCGACGAGGAGCTGGCACAACTTCAGCTGGCAGAGGAGAACGAGAACGCCGTCGACCGTCTGGTCAAGGAGCTCGGCTGCCCCACGCGCCGCATCCGTCAGTTTGCCGCCCGCGTGCTGCACCTGCTTGCCGAGCGCGATCCGCAGCGCGTCGTGCCCTGCGTGCCCGCGCTGATCGAGGCGCTCGACCGCCCCGAGGCTCAGACCCGCTGGGAGGCTCTCGATGCCCTGGCGGCGCTCGCCACCACCTGCCCCGAGCAGCTGGGCGATGCCTTTGAGGGCGCCGAGACTGCGCTGTTCGACGAGATTTCCTCCACGCTGCGCTATGCCGCCTTCCGCCTGCTGTGCGTGTGGGGCGCCACGAGCGTCGAGCGTTCGCGCGAGGCTTGGCCCATCCTGGACGAGGCCATCCAGTGCTACCACGGCGACCTTGAGTATCGCGACATGCTCGGTTGCCTGTACGAGTTTGGCCAGGGCGAGATCGACGCCGAGGTCGCCGAGAAGCTCGCGCTGCGCCTTAAGTTCGACGCCGAAAACGGCAAGGGCAGCTATCTCAAGGCCCGTTCGAGCGAGATTTGCGAAATGCTTGTTAAACGTTTTGGCCTGGATCTCTCCAAAAAGAAGAAGCGTGCTAGCGTTAAAAAATCTGACGACGCCGAAGACGAGGAGTAACAGATTATGGCGCACGATGTAGTCCTGATTCCCGGTGACGGTATCGGTCCCGAGATTACGCAGGCCATGCGCCGCGTGGTCGAGGCCACCGGTGTCCAGATCAACTGGAATGTCCAGGAGGCCGGCGCCGGCGTCATGGACGAGTTTGGCACGCCGCTGCCCCAGCATGTGCTCGATGCGGTCGCCGAGACCAAGGTTGCCATCAAGGGCCCCATCACCACGCCGGTCGGCACGGGTTTCCGCAGCGTTAACGTGGCCCTGCGCAAGCACTTCGACCTGTACGCTTGCGTGCGCCCCTGCCTGTCGCAGCCGGGCGACGGCTCGCGCTTCCGCGACGTCGACCTGGTCATCGTGCGCGAGAACACCGAGGACCTCTACGCCGGCATCGAGTTCGATGAGGGCGCTGCCGAGGTCGAGGAGCTCTCGCAGCTTGTCGAGCGCTCGGGTCAGAAGACCTTCGCCGCTGATTCCGCCATTTCAATCAAGCCGATCTCCATCGCCAAGAGCCGCCGCATTGTGGAGTATGCCTTTGAGTATGCTCGCCGCTGCGGCCGCAAAAAGGTGACGGCCGTGCATAAGGCCAACATCATGAAGGCGACCGACGGTCTGTTCCTGCGCGTGGCGCGCGAGGTGGCCGCCAACTATCCCGATATCGAGTTCAACGACAAGATTGTCGACGCCATCTGCATGGGCCTGGTCCAGAACCCCAACGACTTCGATGTCCTGGTGCTGCCCAACCTGTACGGAGACATCGTGAGCGACCTGTGCGCCGGCCTCGTGGGTGGCTTAGGGATGGCTCCCGGCTCCAACATCGGTGCCGACTGCGCCATCTTCGAGGCAACGCACGGCTCCGCGCCCGATATCGCTGGCCAGGATATCGCTAACCCCACGGCCGAGATTCTGTCTGCGGCTATGATGCTCGATCACCTGGGCGAGAACGACGCGGCCAATCGCATTCGCGCCGCCGTTTCTGCCACGCTCGACGAGGGTGAGCAGGTTACCGGCGACGTTCGTCGTGCCCAGACCGGCTCCGTTGAGGGTGCTGTGGGCACGCAGGCCTTTGCCGATGCCGTTATCGCGCACCTGGCCTAAGGTATGCACGCTGCAAACGCCTAAATAGTACTTAAGTGTTTGCGTATAACCTGAGAATCAATACGCCCGGCGCTCTGTCGGGCGTATTCTATTGCGGACTATGTTTCCTAACAAGGAGTAACTGATATGGGTCTGATTCAAAAGAAGGACGAGAAGGACGAGATCGACGGCATCCAGATCATCGAGCGCGGCGAAGGCCCCGACGGTGACGAGGACGAGAAGATCGATCTGGTCGCCGGTACGTCTGCCGAGCACATTGCTGCCGGCACGACCGCCGAGGAGGAGGACGCCCGCCTGGAGGCTCAGATTGCCGCGGATGCCGCTGACGAGAATCTGATGCCCGAGGAGCAGGATGAGGACAACGATATCCTGGGTTCCGACGAAGACGACCATGCATCCAAGCACAAGAAGACGATGATTGCCGCCTTCGTGGTTGCAGTCGTGATCGCTGCGGTGGTCGGCTTCTTTATTGGCAATGGCGGCTTTGGGGGCAAGGGCGTCGGCTCGGCGACCCTCACCGAGGACCAGCTCGATTCGACCGTGGCAAGCTACAGCTACAACGGCAAGAAGAGCGACATCACCGCGCGCGAGGCCATCGAGAGCCAGTACAGCCTTGATACCGTCAAGGATAGCGATGGCAACTACACCGCTCCGTCTGCCGACGTTATCCTGTCCTACGTGCGCAACAAGATCCTGCTCGACGCCGCCGAGGACGAGGGCATTACCGTTTCTTCCAAGGAAATGAAGAAGTACGCTGAGGATTCCATCGGCACCTCCGACTACAAGACCATGGCCACGCAGTACGGCGTGTCCAAGGACCAGGCCAAGCAGATCGTCCGCCAGTCCGCGACGCTGCAGAAGCTCTACAAGAAGAAGGTCGGCGACAGCTCCGCAAGCATGCCGACCGCCCCGACCGAGCCTGCTGACGGCAACGAGGACACCGCGAGCAAGGATTACGCCGACTACATCATCAACCTTGCCGGCGACGAGTGGGATAGCTCAAAGGGCACTTGGAAGGACGCCGATAGCACCTACGCTAAGGCCTTCGCTGACGATGCCTTTACGGCCGATAGTGCCACCTACAAGCAGGCCATGACCGCCTACTATACTGCTTATCAGCAGTATTCCTCGCAGGCTTCGAGCGCCAGCTCCAAGTGGACCGAGTATGCTAACGGCCTCTATGCCAAGGCCAACATCAGCATCTACGGCCTGTTTGCGTAAGGTTTGCCTGCACTACTGCGCGCTAACCGATCCACCTGATTGAGCCCGCTAGAACGGACAACGTTCTAGCGGGCTTTTTGCGTTGAGGGCGTGATTGACGGCTTAATTATGACTATTCATCTTTAAGCCCAAAAAGGCTATCGGCTTCATCGTCGGATATATATTCCAGTACATCGCCTGGTTGGCAGTCGAGTGCTCGGCATATCGCGTCAAGAGTTGAAAAACGTATGGCAGAAACCTTGCCCGTCTTAATGCGTGACATATTAACCTGGGAGATGCCCACACGTTCCGCAAGCTCTTTGGATGAAATCTTGCGTTCGGCGAGCATGCGGTCAAGCCGCAGAATAATCATGGATTCCCCCTAGAGCAACTCGTCATCTTGTTTTTGCAGGATATACCCGTAGCGGAAGATGCTGGCAATCAGGCAAATAATCAGGCCTGCAAAGAGCATGGAGGGCTCGAATAACTGGCCGACGAACGCATCCGTAAAGCTGCCGCCAAATCCTGAGAGTATCATTCCCGTGATTACGGCGCCAAGAAGCCTCACGGCAACGCCGCCGATAAGGAATAAATGTCCTACTCGACGAAGTGTCTGGTTACATTCAAGGTCAAAGGGCCTGCCTTCCTTTTCAATGTTGAAGAAAAGCCTGCGCACGCTTAGCGCGATGGTAAGCGCGAGACATGTCATCAAGAGGCTCCCTATGGCAGTGTGACCATCGTGTGCGACGAGCATAAGTGGGGCCTGCGCATCGGTGCCGACGATAGCAAGGCACGGCCCTTCGCCGGCTTGAAGTTCTACGGATTGGAGACACGAGCCTTGGGAGAGGCCAGGCAATATGAGTAGAAGGTCAATCGCAATGACTGCGAGGAGCCCCAGAGCGAGCGCGGTGGTAATGCAGATCGTGGCCCATTTGCAGATGCGAGCGAGCTTCCTCAGTTTGGCTACCATCTGTTCGCGGCTGATGGTGTCATTCGATATAGACGCGTTTCGATGGACCATAACCCCTCCAATCGGCGTTTTGGATGATACTTGTATCATATCAGAATTAACGATAAACGATAAATAATTACGGATACTGAGTAAGTAATGATTGAAAACGATTAGCGTGAGCTATTGGCTCACTTATGGATGCGGGAGTTTGACGCGCGGGGGATAAGGACAAATGCCAAAATTTCCTTTGATCGCGCAAGCGCTCCACCGGGTTCCCCTAATTCATATGGGAAAACAGCTGCAAACGATTACAAGTAATCGGTGAACGGTCGAAAACTACCGTTCACCGATAATCTCAAAACTGGTTCTAACTGGTATTAAGTCAAAAAGACCAATTCACATATCTTCACAATGACCTGCAATTTTTCTACACGCTATTTTTAGCCGCCCTGCGTTGTTTAGGGACAGGAAAAGTTCCGATCTTTTGCCAAAGCATTTCGAAACGGTTTCAAAACCGCAGGTAGAAGTGTTAACGAGCGGTAAACGGTCGAAATATCACCGTGAGCGGTGCAAAAACGTTTTACCGTATGAATCAACGAAAGCGGCCTCTTCTGGGGTGATATAGTGACAACAACACATCACGTGGTTACTACCAGTTTAGAAACCACTGGTCTTCAAAGAACGCTTTCCAAGAAGCTTTAAGGGCGATTGCCCGCTGGCTTCCGAAAATCATCGGACTCAGATCGTACACACCTTCGGAAGGGAAATTTGAATGGTTGGCTTTATTCTTACCGGTCATGGACAGTTCGCACCCGGCCTTGCAAGCGCTATCGCTATGGTTGCCGGCGACCAGCCCGCTTTTACCGTCGTTCCTTTTGAGGGCGACCAGGCTGCTTCCTACGGTGAGGATCTCCGCGCCGCTATTACCGCCATGCGCGAGGAGTGCGATGGTGTGCTCGTCTTTACCGACCTGCTTGGCGGCACCCCGTTCAACCAATCGATGATGATTGCCCAGGATGTCGACAACGTCGAGGTTCTGACCGGCACCAACCTTCCCATGGTTATTGAGCTTCTGTTCCTCCGCGGCAATGCCACGCTCGCCGAGCTTGGCGAGCAGGCAGTGACCGTTGGCCAGACGGGCATTACCGCCCAGACGGTCGCTTCTGTTGCTGGAGCCGAGGAAGAGGATATCTTCGGCGACGAGGACGGCATCTAATGGCCGATTTCGGAGCCAACGTCCTGAGCTCTTCGGTCGCTCTTTTGGGCCTGCTTGTCATCATGGGCTTGATTTACACCATCTGGTCGCAAATCAACATGAAGAAGAAGCAGAAGTACTTCAAGGAGCTGCACACTGAGCTCAAGCCGGGTCAGGAGGTTCTTTTCGCCGGCGGTATCTACGGAACCGTCAAAGGCATCGAAGGCGAAAAGGTCCAGATCAAAGTCCGATCCGGAGCCGTCGTAGATGTTTCGCGTTACGCGATTCAGGAGATCAAGTAACTGTCGTCAGCAAATAACGAAAGGAAGCTGATCAACATGGCAGAACCCAACATTCTTCTTACCCGCATCGATAACCGACTGGTCCATGGTCAGGTCGCTACCCAGTGGAACTCCACCCTGGGCTCCAACCTCATCCTCGTCGCCAACGACGACGTGTCGACCAACACCATGCGTCAGAACCTCATGAAGATGGCCGCTCCCACCGGCGTCGCTACGCGTTTCTTCTCCCTGCAGAAGACCATCGACGTCATCGGCAAGGCGAGCCCGCGCCAGAAGATCTTCATCGTGGCCGAAACACCGGAAGACGTGCTTACGCTCGTCAAGGGCGGTGTGCCTATAAAGAAGGTAAACATCGGCAACATGCACATGTCGGAAGGAAAGCGCCAAGTCGCCACCTCCGTCGCAGTTAACGACGAGGATGTCGCTGCGTTTAAAGAGCTGCAGGAATTGGGGGTGGAGTTGGAGATCAGGCGCGTTCCGAGCACGCCTGTTGAGGACACGAGCAAGCTCTTCTCGTAATCCTCGTGATCCACGTTGTCAGGAGTGAAACCCTGACATTCTGTACGTGAAATCCAAAGTGCGTACATACATTTTGAAAGGAGGAGCAAGATGGAATACACGATCTTCCAGGTCGCTCTGGTCTTCATCGTCACGTTCGTCGCGGCAATCGACCAGTTTAACTTCCTCGAGTCTCTCTATCAGCCCATCGTCACCGGCGCCGTCATCGGTCTTATCCTTGGCGACCTCAACACCGGTCTTCTCGTGGGTGGTACTTATCAGCTCATGACGATCGGCAACATGCCGATCGGAGGTGCTCAGCCGCCTAACGCTGTTATCGGCGGCATCATGGCAGCCATTCTCGCTATCGCTACGGGCCTCGAGCCCAACGCGGCAGTCGGCCTTGCCATTCCGTTCGCTCTGCTTGGTCAGCTCGGCGTTACCCTGGTCTTCACGCTTATGTCGCCGCTCATGTCCTCCGCGGACAACATGGCTCACAACGCTGACACCAAGGGTATCGAGCGTCTGAACTACTTCGCCATGGCTCTGCTCGGCCTGATCTTCGCTGTCGTCGTCACCCTGTTCTTCATCGCTGGCGCTACCATCGGTCAGACCATCGCTTCCGCCATCCCGACTTGGCTGCAGACCGGTCTCTCCGCTGCAGGCGGCATGATGCGCTTCGTCGGCTTCGCCGTCCTGCTCAAGGTTATGATGAACCGCGATATGTGGGGCTTCTTCCTCATGGGCTTTGGCCTCGCGCTCATCACCGTTGCCAACGATTCTCTGGCAACCCCTGCTCTGCTCATCCTCGCTCTCATCGGCTTCGGCATCGCTTTCTGGGACTTCCAGCAGCAGACCGAGCTGAAGGGTGCAGCTGTTTCTGACGGAGGTGACTTCGAAGATGGCATCTAATGAGTATGTGATCCCGGAGCACTACGAGGATCTCACTCCTGCTCCGCAGCTCGACCAGAAGACCCTCAACAAGATGGCTTGGCGCTCCTGCTTCCTGCAGGCCTCGTTCAACTACGAGCGTATGCAGGCCGCTGGCTGGCTCTACTCCATCATCCCCGGTCTGGAGAAGATCCACACCAACAAGAACGACCTCGCGGCTTCCATGAGCCACAACCTGGAGTTCTTCAACACCCACCCGTTCCTCGTCACCTTTGTTATGGGTATCGTGCTTTCGCTCGAGCAGAACAAGGTTGACATCCCCACGATCCGCGCCGTCCGCGTTGCCGCAATGGGCCCGCTCGGTGGTATCGGTGACGCCCTGTTCTGGCTGACGCTTGTGCCTATCACGGCCGGCATCACCTCCAACATGGCCATCAACGGCAACGCCGCTGCACCGATCATCTTCCTGGTGATCTTCAACGTCGTCCAGTTCGCTCTGCGCTTCTGGCTCATGAACTGGTCCTACAAGCTTGGCACCAGCGCTATTGACGCTCTGACTGCCAACATGCAGGCCTTCACGCGTGCCGCTTCCATCATGGGCGTCTTCGTCGTCGGTTGCCTGGTCGTCACCATGGGTGGCACCCAGATCAACCTCCAGATCCCCAACGGCACCACCCGTGGCCTCTCCGCCACTACCGTGATCGTCTCCGAGAAGGAGGCCGAGAACTTCACCGGTATGGAGGGCATCGATACCGAGACCGCTGAGGCCGGTACCATCGCCATGACCGATGAGGACGGCAACGCCCTCACCGCTTCCGATGCCGACGGCAACGCTGTCGAGTGCGGCGTCACCGATCTGGGCAATGGCATGGAGTCCGTTACCTATGGCACCGTCACCGAGGATCCGGTCAACTTCTCCGTTGCCGACACCCTCAACACCATCGTCCCGAAGCTTGTCCCGCTTATGCTTACGCTGCTGCTTTACTACATGTTCGCTAAGCACAGCTGGACCCCGACCAAGGGCATTCTCCTGCTCTTCGTCCTTGGCATCCTGGGCGCTGGCCCGCTTGGTCTCTGGCCGAGCATCTGGTAAGGCTCTAGCTTGAGGGGTGTGTCCCTACGCGGCTCACACCCCGACCCCTTAAGCCATGTGTATGTTAAAAGCCGCGTGCTCGAAAGAGCGCGCGGCTTTTGTTTTCTTGATGAGTCGGGTGTTGCAGACCGATAATGCTTAACACCCTAGGTAGTTAGCCGAATTCGAGCAAAAGGGAGGATAGGATGGCGATCGGAGCGCGCAAACAGCCCCTTTACGATCAGCTGGTCGATATTCTGACCGAAAAGATTGACCATGAATATCATGCCGGTGACATGATTCCTTCCGAGCGCGAACTTTCGGAGCGCTATGGTCTCTCGCGCACCACGGTGCGCCTGGCTCTGCAGGAGCTGGAGCGTTTAGGACTGGTGGTTCGGCAGCACGGTCGCGGTACCTTTGTGACCGACCGTTCGGCAAAGGCAACCAATCTTATGCAGTCCTACAGCTTTACCGAACAGATGCGTGCGATGGGTCGCGACCCCGAGACCACGATTCTCGAGTTTTGCGAGATGGAGGCCGATAAGAATCTGGCCGAGCATATGGGATTGCGTATCGGTGATCGCATTTTTAAGCTCAAGCGCCTTCGTTCTGCCGACAACATGCCCATGATGGTCGAACGCAGCTATCTACCGGTTCGTCAATTTCTGTCCCTAAAGCGACCGCTACTGGAGCGTAAGCCGCTTTATGATGTGATTGAGCAAGACTTTCAGCAAAAGATACGCGTGGCCGAAGAGGAGTTCTATGCGAGCATAGCCCGTCCCACCGATGCCCACCTTTTGGGAATTGTCGAGGGCTCGCCTGTGCTCGATTTGGTCAGGACTACGTATAACGAGTCAAACGAGGTTGTGGAGTATACGCTCTCGGTTGCTCGTGCCGATCAGTTTAAATACAAGGTTTACCACCAGCGTAGCGACTAGTGTTCGCATCGTATCCATATGATGATTCTTTGCATTTAACTGGTTACTACCAGATAACCAACCGAAGTGTATAATTGCACGTCAGAGGTTTACTTCTAGAGAGAGGTATTAGAAATGTTCGAGAAGAGTGTCGAGGAGCTCACCGAGCTCGGCGCCCAGATCACCACGGCCGAGATTGCTCAGCAGCCCGAGCTTTGGCGTGATACGCTCAACATCTATCGCGAGAACAAGGAGGCCATCGAGGCCTTCCTGGCCGAGGCTCGCGCTATGGGCGAGGGCCGTCTGTCTGTTGTCTTCACCGGTGCCGGTACGTCCGACTACGTTGGCGATACCTGCGCCCCGTACCTGCGTCACGCTGGCAACACTGATCTCTACGACTTTAAGCCCATCGCCACGACCGACATCGTGAGCGCCCCGCGCGACTTCCTGCGCGCCGAGGATCCCACGCTCGTGGTTTCCTTTGCCCGCTCTGGCAACAGCCCCGAGAGCCTTGCCGCCGTTGCCGTTGCCAAGGAGCTCGTCCACAACGTCAAGTTCCTCAACATCACCTGCGCTCCCGAGGGCAAGCTCGCCGTCGAGTCTGCCGATGATCCCAATGCGCTGACGCTGCTCATCCCGCGTGCCAACGACAAGGGCTTCGCCATGACCGGTTCTTATTCCTGCATGACCCTGCTCTCCACCCTTATTTTCGACACTGCCTCTGACGAGCAGAAGGCCGAGTGGGTCGAGACCATCGCCAAGATGGGCGAGGAGGTCATCTCCCGTGAGCCCGAGATCGCCGATTACCTGGCTGGCGACTTCAACCGCGTGACCTACTTGGGTTCTGGCTCCTTCGGTGGCCTTGCCCAGGAGAGCCAGCTCAAGATCCTCGAGCTCGCTCACGGTCTGGTCGCTACTTCCTACGACACCTCCATGGGCTATCGTCACGGACCTAAGTCCTTCGTCGACGATAAGACGCTCGTCTTCGTGTTCGTCAACAACGACGCCTACACCCGTCAGTACGACATCGACATCCTCAACGAGATCGGTGGCGACGAGATCGCTCAGCACACCATCGCCGTTCAGCAGGAAGGTGCTACCGTCTATGAGGGTGAGTCCTTCACCTTTAAGGGTTACGAGGCACTTCCCGAGGGCTACCTTGCTCTGCCGTTCGTGATGTTTGCCCAGGCTATCAGCCTGCTCAACTCCGTGCGCGTGGGCAACACGCCCGATACGCCGAGCCCCACCGGCACGGTCAACCGCGTGGTTAAGGGCGTGACGATTCACCCCTTCACCGCTTAATCGCGTCCCCCTGTAAGGGCGCCCGTCCGCTCATAACGGCGGGCGGGCGCTTTTTGTTTTTACATGGACCGGGTATAAGTATCACCACGGTCAACTGCTTCAAGAAGCAAGGAGTGCATATGAGCACATACGCAATTAAGGCTGACAAGTTCTTCTTGCCGGCAGCCCCGCAACTGGGCGGCTATCTTATGGTCGAGGACGGCGTCTTTGGCGCCTGGCAGGCCGACGAGCCCTCTTGCGAGATTAAGGACTACACGGGATCGTGGATCGCACCGGGTATGGTCGATACTCACATCCATGGCTTCTACAACCACTCAACTACCGATAACGATCCCGAGGGCATCGATATCAGCTCAACCGAGCTCGCCCGTCGCGGTACCACCAGCTGGCTGCCCACGACGTTCACCGATGGCGTCGAGCAGATCAAGGACGCCTGCGCCGCTATCGCCAAGGCGGACGAGGGCCGCGGCCCCGACTTCTGCGGTGCTCGCATTCAGGGCATCTACCTGGAGGGCCCCTTCTTTACCATGAAGCACGTGGGCGCGCAGAACCCCGCTTATCTTATCGATCCCTCCGAGGAGGTCTTCGATCAGTGGCAGGAGGCTGCGGGTGGGCGCATCGTTAAGAGCGCCATGGCGGCCGAGCGCGACGGTGCCGCTGCTTATGCGGCTGCTCTGAACGCCAAGGGTGTGGTGACCAGCATCGGTCACTCCGACGCCACCTACGATGAGTGCATCGCCGCCATCAACGCCGGTGCCAGCTGCTTTACGCATACCTATAACGGCCAGCGCGGGCTGCATCACCGCGAGCCCGGTGTCGTGGGTGCAGCCATGTCCACGCCCGAGACCTACGCCGAGATCATCTGTGACGGCAAGCACGTAAACCCTGCCGCCATCAAGGCGCTGCTGCAGGCAAAGGGCTGGCAGCACACGGTGCTCATCACCGACTGCCTGGGTTGCGGCGGCATGCCCGAGGGCAGCTACACCAGTGGTGGCATGGACGTCATCATGAAGGACAACCTGTGCTGGCTCGCCGACGGCAAGAGCATTGCCGGCTCGGTGCTCACGCTTGCCCAGGGCGTCAAGAACATCGTCGACTGGGGCATCGCCAGCGCCGATATCGCCATTCGCATGGCAACCGAGGTGCCGGCACGCTCCGCGCACATCGAGGGTAAGTGCGGCAGCATCATGCCGGGTCGCGACGCCGACTTTGTCGTGTTCGACCATGAGCTCACCCTCGTCGAGACGTATGTTGGCGGCCAGAGCGTCGGCAACGCCTTTACCGAGTAACGATAGAAAAAGACGGCGGGCCCGAATCTGCTCGGACCCGCCGTATGGGTTAAACGCTCAAAAGCACCTTCACAGTTACAGCTTGTTAGCGATCTTCTTTGCCGTGCGCTTGACGCCGGCCACAAGACCTCCCGCAGGATGCTCCTTCTCGTAGGCTAGACGCTTCTCGCGCTTGGCATACTCTTCGACGATGATGTCGCCGTACTCGTCTTCGATCTTGTCGAAGAAGTCGACGGCGCCCTTAATTTCCTCAGCGGTCGGGTGTCCCTTTTGGACACCGCCGGCGAGTTTGAACGGCCCCCACGTATCAAAGCCGGGGCAGCCGTAGACACCCATAAAGATGGCCTGCCTCATGCGGCAGATGCCATCGATATCCTTGCCGTACCACTTGTTTTTGCCACCGTAGGTCATAAGGCCAAACACCTTATCCTGCGGCTGCAGCACGTTCGTGAGCACGCGTGCCATGTCCTTGTCGATCTCGGAGTAATAGATGCCCGTGGCGACACCAATCAGATGATATTCGTGCAGGTCGGGGTACTCGTTTTTACCGAGCGCCTTGACGTCGAGGGTATCGATCTCGGGGTGTGCCTCGACGATGGCGTCCACGAGCTTTTTCGTATTGCCGTGATGGCGCGAGGCGTAGAGGATGATGGTTCGCATAAGAAGGCCTTTCAGCTGTAATTGCATCAATGTCTGTATGGTACCCCGTTGCATGGCTGGGATACCGGACGCATCGATGAACGTGCGGGTTTGTCCTTTGGTCAGGGCCGAGACGGGTTCTTGCGAGCAAAAAGTAGTTGTTCGAAAGGATGGGCAATGGAATACGCTCTCTCCAACGATTCGATTTCTATTAAGGTGTCCACGGCTGGTGGTTCGTTTACCTCGATTGAGGCCGACGGTCGCGAGTATTTGTGGCAGGGCGATCCCGCAGTGTGGTCCGGCCAGGCGCCGATTTGCTTCCCGATTTGCGGAGGCTTGCGTGACAACAGCGCCATGACGTTTGCCGGGCATCATGTAAAGCTCGCTCGCCACGGGTTTGCGCGCAAGCAGGAGTGGAAGCTGCTGAGCCAAGGCGAGAACGAGCTGGCGATGTGCCTGGCTTCGGAGGATAACGCGGCGCTGCTGAGCGATTATCCCTACCCGTTTAAGCTTGTCGCTCGTTATACGCTCGAGGACGCTGCCGTGCGCGTTTCCTATGAGGTTACCAACGAGGGCACCGAGGACATGCCGTTCTTTATTGGCGGTCATCCCGGCTTTAGGTGCCCGCTCGATGAGGGCGAGGCCTATACGGACTACGAGCTGCGCTTCGAGAAAGATGAGGCTGCGGAGCTTTGCACCGCCGTCCCCTCGACTGGCTTGATTGACGTGACCAACCGCTCCAAGAACCCCATGGTGGGAAAGACGCTGCCCCTGTCGCATGAGCTCTTCGATTTTGCGGAGACCATCTTTGACGTGCTCGAGAGCCGTCAAGTCACGCTTTCCAAAAAGGGCGAGGACAAGGGCGTCCGCCTGAGCTTTGAGGGCTTCCCATATCTCATTGTGTGGAGCAAGCCCGAGGGCGATTTTGTGGCAGTTGAACCTTGGGGCGGCCTCTCGACCTGCTCCGATGAGGACGACGTACTTGAGCATAAGCGCGGCTGCCTTGTCGCCAAGCCCAAGGAGACCATCGTTCGCTCGTTCACGATTGAGATTCTGTAATTCCGTTTTGTCGACTCGTATCGCGAGGCACAGGGAGCCTGCGAGATAAGGAGCTAAAAATGATCCTCACCGTTACGATGAACCCGTCCGTCGATACGCGCTATCAGCTCGATGAGCTCGTTATCGATGACGTCAACCGCGTGACGCCCGAAAAGACCGCCGGCGGCAAGGGCCTTAACGTGGCCCGTGTGCTGGGTCAGCTGGGCGACGACGTTGTGGCAACCGGTCTGCTCGGCGGCCACATGGGCGCTTACATGGCTGAGCTCATGGACGCCAACGGTATTAACAACGACTTTGTGCCCATCAAGGGAGAGACTCGCATTTGCCTCAACATCCTCCACGCCGGCAACCAGACCGAGCTGCTCGAGAGCGGCCCGACAATTGCCCCCGAGGAGCTCGATGCCTTTACCGCCAAGTTTACTGAGCTTGCGGGCAAGGCCGACGTCGTCACCATCTCGGGTTCGCTGCCCCGCGGCGTCGAGGCGGACTACTACGCCAAGATCACAGGCATTGCCGAGAACGCAGGCGCCAAGGTGCTGCTCGATACCTCGGGTGCTTCGCTCGAGGCCGCTCTTAAGTCCGAAATTAAGCCCGAGCTGGTCAAGCCTAACCTGACCGAGATTAACGGCCTTCTGGGCACGAGTTTTACCACCGACGATGTGGACGAGCTCCGCGCCGCGCTCGCCTCTGATGCCCGCTTCTCCGATATCCCCTGGGTCGTCGTATCCATGGGCGCTGCCGGCTCCGTTGGCTTCCACAATGGCCGTGCGTTCCGCGCGAAGACGCCCGATATCCCCGCCGTTAACGCTACGGGCTCTGGTGACTCCACTATCGCAGGCTTCGCGCATGCCATCGCTGCTGGCGCAGACGACGAGACGGTGCTGCGTACCGCCAACACCTGCGGCAAGCTCAACGCCATGGATCCCATGACCGGCCATCTGGTCATGGACCGTTGGGACGAGGTCTACAACGGCGTTGTCGTGACCGAGCTGTAAAAGCCTGGGCGTCGGCCCCGGCATTGCTTGCTAGCTCATGTCGACGACAAGTGCGGTAGCATTATGCTGGGGCGCGACGCCGAGTTTGTCGTGTTCAATCCCGACCTTACCCTGGTCGAGGCGTATGTGGGTGGCAACAGCGTCGGTAACGCGTTTGCCGAGCAGCCGCCAAAGAAGCGATCCGAAAGGGGATTTAGATGATTTACGGTGCATTGGGCGATATCGAGGAGTATCGCGGAATGCTCAAGGGCCTCGACGTGCTGATTGACTGGCTCGAGGAGAACGATCCGGCGGACCTCGAGGTCGGTAGCCATCCGATTCTGGGCGACAAGGTCTTTGCGAACGTCATGGCTCCCACGACGCGTCCCGAGGCCGAGGCCCACTACGAGACGCATCAGCGCTATCACGACCTGCAGATTGACGTCGAGGGTCGTGAGGCCTTTAAGGTTGCCACGGGCAGCCTGACGCTGGTCCAGGAGTTTGACGAGAAGGACGACTACGACCTGGTCGATTCCGACGCTTCGATCGCCGGCGATCTTGCTGACGACAAGTTTGCGCTGTTTGTTGCCGGTGAGCCTCATATGCCCACGCTCGAGTTCCCGGGCGATGGCGCGCAGCCGGTCAAGAAGATCTGCTTTAAGCTGCTTGCAGATGCTTACTGGGAGGAGTAGCGCACTGCTCGGCTGAGCTGTTCGTTTGATGGCGTGATTCCCCTAGGGAAATCACGCTAGGACCCCGCCAACCGTGTTTCCCTAGGGGAATTACGGTTGGCGGGGCTTTCTGTTTTTTCGCCCACTCGGTGGACTTCGCGTTTAATGCTTAGGGGCGGGGATTTACCAAAGTGAAATTTTAATGAAAAGAAACCCAGCTGCAACAATTGCCATGGTGAGGGCTCGAATCGGCCATATAGATCTAAAGTAGTCACGATATACAAATGTCGAGAGACGTTGGGGATATAGATGAAAAGAACTAAGGGTTTTCTTTTGTTGGTAATGATGCTGCTCGGACTGTTCTGCCTGAGTGGCCCTTCTTGGGCCGAGG
>DBFADZ010000017.1:0-12463 GCA_048195375.1 Collinsella sp. | reverse complement strand
CGGAAGCTAAGCCCCATCGCGCCGAGAGTACTGCGGGGTCAGCCCGTGGGAGGCCAGGGCGCCGCTGACCGGTGGACGGCACCGAGCCGTACGCTTGAACTGAGAAGGGGGAGGCCTCGCGGCCTCCCCCTTTTTGCGTTTACAGGGCGTAAATGACTCTATTACACCAGACGATCTTATCGTTTTTGGTATTGAGCCTTTATTTAAAGAAGATAAATCGAATAACAAGGGCAACTGCTATGGCCACAATGATCAAAAGCAGGAATTGGAGTCGATGCTGCTTGCGTCGTTTACTTGACGAAACGAAGATTGATTTTCCCTGTTTTGGCGTTTCGAGATAGCGAGCCGAATGCGTCAAGGTTTGCTTTGGTCGAGGACCTCTATGTTGATTGGCGGCGAATGCTTTCAGTGGCTCCTCACTAGCTGCGCTGTTTTTAGATAATGGTGCGTCTTTCAGATATACAGGGTCTCCCGAGGCCACGCCCATATGTTTACGTCCCGTTTGGGCATCCTCGAGTGTTTGATATCGATTTCTCGTCACATACTCGGGCTCAGGATCATTAATGGGCTCTTGCGAGATGTGGGGGCGATGGAACCGTGGCGGCTGCGTGGAAGTATCTTCCCCCTGCGTCGGCATAAATATTTTGTTCTGGTTCTGGTCGTCCATGATGCCCTTTAGCTCGTTACCAACAACGTGTACGCGCTCATTGTATGCCCCTTGTTATTTGTAGCTGCGAACATACTTGTTATTTAAGCTCTGGTTCAAAGAACCTTAACCTTATTTAAACCTGAGTCATACACACTTAGATATGCTTATAGTACAGGACTCAAAAAACTTTATAGTCGATGTATATATAAGCACTGTGTGGGCATATATAAGAGCGTCAAAAGAAGTCCCAGTCACCTAGAAGATGGCTCGGCAGTCCTTAAAAGGAGTGGTAAACATGGCAAGCATGGTTCCTTATCGTTCGGTTTTTGGCGTTCGTCCTTCTGCTAGCTCGCTGTTCGATCTGTTTGATGATATGAGCGACCTAGCGAACAGCTCGATTGCCTCTAAGGCGTTCCCCGTTGACGTTGAGGATAAGGGCGATGGCTATGAGGTCAAGGCTTATCTGACCGGCGTCGCCAAGGACGATATCGATGTCGAGCTTAACGAGGGCCGTCTGTCCATTAGCGTGAATGTCGAGGAAGACGAGGAGAACGAGGGCAAGAACTTCCTGCAGAAGGAGTTCAGCTCGTACAGCGCGACGCGTGGCGTGTATCTTAAGGACGCTTCGAGCGAGGGCCTCTCGGCTAAGTACGCCGACGGCATCCTGACCGTTACGGTTCCCAAGATCGTTGAGAAGAAGAACGTTACGAAGATCTCCATCGACTAACTTCGTTGGTGTTTTGCGCTAATAAAAGACAACAGAAGGGGCTGGGAAGCGATTCCCGGCCCCTTTTGCTGTCTAGGACAGTCTATTGAATGGTTGCTGGCTGATACTGGCTTGCGGGGCGTATCGAGAGTTTTCGCGATCCTTGGAGAAGGGTGGCGGAGCTGCCGACCTCGTCATCTAGGGTTGCGGCTAGAGCTTTGGCATAGCTTTTGACGGTAAGACTCGGGCGATTGTTATCTTGGCTGATATGCATGGCAATGAGCTGTTCGGTGCGATCGGTAACAAGCTCGCGTGCGGCTTCGGCGGCCTGATCGTTGGACAGATGCCCTTTTGTAGATAGGATGCGCTCCTGAAGAAAGCGGGGATATTCTCCCTCGCGCAGCATGGTCACTTCGTGGTTGCTTTCGAGCGCGAGGACTCGACAATCTTTGAGGGTGTTCATGGCCTGGCTCGATAGCTCTCCGGTGTCGGTGGCAAAGCCGATGGAATCATCGAGGGCGTCGAATCGATAGCCGACTGGATTTATGACATCGTGTGATGTTGAGTAGGTTTGCACCTGGATGCCGGCAATGGATAGGGTGTCACCGGGATCGAATTCCTCGACAGGCAGATGCGAAAGATTTTCTTTGCTCGAAAGTGTGCCCCTGCTGGCAAAGAGGGGGCCGTGCCAGTGCTTGCACCAGACATCGAGGCCCTTGATGTGATCGGTATGCTCATGAGTAATGAGAAGAGCCGAGACCTTGTCTGCCGAGAGCCCCAGTTCTGTCATGCGCTTTAATGTCTCGCGGCGAGAAAGACCGTCGTCAATCATGATGAGCCCCCGGGGGCCTTCGATGAGCGCGCAGTTGCCTTTTGAGCCGCTGCCAAGGATATGAAGGTGCAGACGAGACATAAGATTCCAAAGGATACAATGGGTGCGAACGAATAGAGGAGGAAGCAAATGCCAACGGTATCTCAGCATTATGGACACCATGCTGCATCGTGGGTCGATGATAAAGCCCCGGCAACGCGGCAGACGGCTGCCCCCGTCGTGCTCATGGTATCAGGTGGTGCGGACTCGACGGCTTTGCTCCTTATGGCGTGCACATCAAAGTTGGATATTCTGGATGGGCGTGGTGTAGCCCCCATCGCGCGCGAGCGACTGCACGTGCTGCATGTGAACCATCATCTGCGCGGCGAGGCATCCGATGGCGACGAGGCCTTTGTGCGCGGCCTATGCGCACAATATGGCTTGCCGCTGTGTGTCGAGCATGCCTATTTTGATGATGAATCGGGCAATATCGAGGCGGCTGCTCGCGAGGTGCGCTATGCCGCGGCGCGGAGGTATGTTCGCGAGCTCTGCGCCCAGACGGGGGCACCGCGAACGGCGGCTCGTATCTGCACCGCGCACACGTCTTCGGATCGCGCGGAAACGTTTTTGATGAACGCGATTAAGGGTTCGGGGCCCGCTGGTCTATCGAGCATTCCCCGCCGAAGGAATATCGTGGTGCGTCCCTTGCTCGACCTGACTCATGATGAGCTCGTGGGCTATCTGCAGGTGCATGGTCAGCCGTGGCGAGAGGACGAGAGCAACGAGGACGTGTCGTACTTGCGTAACTACGTGCGCCATCGGGTGATGCCGGTGGTGGCGCAACGCAACGCGAGCGTCTGTAAGACGATTGGCGCCGCTTGCGAAATTCTGGGCGATGAGGACGCCTTTCTTTCCCAGCTTTCCGCGCAGGCGTTTCGAAGCTGCCTGCGTAAGGAGGCGGCGGGTGCGCTGGTCCTTGACGCTCGCCGACTGGCCGCGGCCGAGGTGGTGATTGCTCGGCGCATGGTGCGACTGGCAATTAAGCGTATCGACCCCGACGCTCGCCCGGAGATGCGGCATGTGGAGCGCGTGCTCGCCTGTGTCGCCGAAGGCTCGGGTTCGGTCACGCTGCCGGCGGGAATCGATGCGCGCGTGGAGTTTGGCATGCTGTCATTCAAGGCCCCGGCGGCGCGCGAGGGGTTAGTTGCCGATTGGGTCACCATTCCCGGTCGATTGCCGCTGGGGGCGGGCCGCATCCTGGTGGCAGAGACGATGGCCGTCGAGCCGGGGTGCGATATTGTGCGCCGTGCCCGCGAACTCGCGGGTGCCGGAGGGGTGGCCGCTATGGTGGATGCCGCGACGCTGGGCTTTGCCGATCGCGATAGCGAACGGATGCTCGCCGGCTCGCGCGGGGAGATTCCCGCCGAGGCGCGTTTGGCGCGTCTGTGGGTAGACGGTCCCGTGCCGGGGGATGTGATGTGTCCGTTGGGCATGAGTGGGCGAAGTAAGAAGGTGTCCGACCTGCTCAACGAGGCTCGTATTCCCGTTTCTGAGCGCGCGGGCGTTCCTGTAGTGAGAACGGCTCCGGGAGGTGCCGTGGTATGGGTCGCAGGCGTTCGCGCGGACGAGCGTTTTAAATGCACGGCCGCAACGCGCGTGGCGTATCTGCTTCGTGTGGTCGATGCGGAATAGCGTCCCACGCCAGCTATTCTGTGCGACGTTGACGGTATTCCCGCGCTGATGGCGTACGGGCTGGAAAATATACCCCGTGCGCTGCTAGAATGTGAAGTTCGCGTCCATACGGCGGTGTGTGGGCGATAAGCACAAGAAAGGGTTGTCATGGCTTCTCAACATCCGGATATCGAGAAGGTTCTGTTTACGCAGGAGGATATCGACGGTATCGTCTCTCGCCTAGGCGAGCAGATTACTCGCGACTACGCGGGTAAGGATCTGGTGCTGATTGCGGTCCTGCGCGGCGCCGTGGTCTTTATGGGCGACCTGATGCGCAAGATCGAGCTGCCGACCAACATCGATTTCATGGCTGTTTCGAGCTATGGTGACGGTGTGAAGTCCTCGGGTATCGTGCGTATCATTAAGGACCTGGATATCGACATCCGCGGTCGCGACGTGCTGATCGTCGAGGACATTCTGGACTCGGGCCTGACGCTCAAGTATCTGATGAAGAACCTCGAGAGCCGCAAGCCCGCTTCTCTGGAGGTCGCCGCCTTCCTGTGGAAGGACGTTGAGGACCGTACCTCGGCCATCACGCCCAAGTATGTTGGAACCCATTGCCCCGATGCCTTTGTGGTGGGCTACGGCCTCGACTATGCCGAGCGCTATCGTAACCTTCCGTATCTGGGCATTTTGAAACCGGAGGTTTATTCGTAAGATGCCCGACGACCGTAACGATAACAATTCCCAGACTCCCCGGGAGCCTAAGATCCCGGGGGTGCCCGGAGGCAAGAAGCCCACGCGTACGGGCTGGCTGTATTTTATTTTGGCTTGCGCGCTCCTGGGCTACGCCTTCTTTAACATGGGCTCCGGCTTTGCCAATTCCAGCAATACCGTTAAGCTCGCGACGAGCGAGATGGTGAGTGCCATCAAGCAGGATCGCGTCGAAGATCTGACCTATACGGTTCAAGACGGAAGCGTGACGGGTCATTACTGGAAGACGAAGAAGGACAAGGGCGATACGAGCGAGCTCAAGAGCTTCTCCTCGACCTATGTCGGCTCCGATTCGCTTGCCGAGCTTATGGCGGAGCACCCCGATACTAAGTACATCGTCAACACCAACGATCCCGATTTTTGGGGCGACTTGGCGATGAGCGTGCTTCCGACGATCGCCCTGATCGCCATTATGTTCTACTTTATGCGCCAGATGATGGGCGCCAACAACAGGAACATGCAGTTTGGCAAGACCAACGCCAAGACCAACGAGGCCACGCGCCCCAAGGTCAAGTTTGAAGATGTTGCCGGCGTGGACGAGGCAGTCGAGGAGCTCGAGGAGATCCGTGACTTTTTGAGCGATCCGGATCGCTATCGCAAACTGGGCGCCAAGATCCCGCGTGGCGTGTTGCTGGTGGGCCCTCCGGGCACCGGTAAAACGCTGCTGGCCAAGGCCGTTGCCGGCGAGGCGGGTGTGCCGTTCTTTAGCATCTCTGGTTCCGACTTTGTCGAGATGTTTGTGGGTGTCGGCGCCAGCCGTGTGCGCGACCTCTTTAAGGAGGCCAAGTCCCAGGCTCCGTCGATTATCTTCATCGATGAGATCGATGCCGTGGGACGTCAGCGCGGAGCTGGCTTGGGCGGCGGTCACGACGAGCGCGAGCAGACGCTCAACCAGCTGCTGGTCGAGATGGACGGTTTTGAGGAGAGCGAGTCGGTCATTCTGATCGCTGCGACCAACCGTCCTGACATCCTGGATCCGGCATTGCTGCGTCCCGGTCGTTTTGACCGTCAGGTCACGGTCGACCGTCCGGATGTGAAGGGCCGCGAGCAGATCTTGCGCGTGCATGCCGAGAACAAGCCGATGGACGAGGACGTGAAGTTTGAGAAGCTCGCCCAGATGACCGTTGGCTTCACCGGCGCCGATCTGGCAAATCTGCTCAACGAGTCTGCGCTGCTGGCTGCCCGCCGCCATCGTTCCGTGATCTCGATGGACGAGGTCGAGGAGTCGATGGAGCGCGTGATTGCCGGACCGCAACGCAAGGGTCGCGTGATGACCGAGGCCGAGCGCACCACGATTGCCTACCACGAGAGCGGTCACGCTTTGGTGGGCCACATCCTGGAGCACTCCGATCCGGTTCATAAGATCTCGATCGTCAGCCGCGGTCAGGCCCTGGGCTACACGCTGCAGCTTCCGCAGGAGGACCACTTCCTCAAGACCAAGAACGAGATGCTCGACGAGCTTGCCGTGTTCTTGGGCGGTCGCGTTGCCGAGGAGCTCATGTGCGATGACATCACGTCGGGCGCGAGCAACGACCTGGAGCGTGCGACCAAGATGGCGCGCGAGATGGTTACGCGTCTGGGCATGATCGAGGAGCTGGGCACGCAAGTGTTTGGCGAGGCGCAGCATCAGGTGTTCCTTGGTCGCGATTACGCCGATCACCAGGATTACTCCGAGGAGACGGCGCGCCGCATCGATATCGAGGTTCAGCGCATTATGCGTGAGGCCCATCGTCGTGCGGTCGAGATCCTGGACGCCCGTCGCGATCAGCTCGATCTGATGGCGAAGGTGCTGCTTGAGCGCGAGACCGTCGAAGGCGACGCCGTGAACGCCCTGCTCGACAACGAGTGGGATGCCTACCTTGAGCGCGAGGGCGATATCCTGGCGGCCAAGGAGGAGCGCAACGCCAAGGCGGCCGGCATGCCGACCAAGAAGCGTGCGCCTCGCATGAGCGAGGAAGAACTTGCGGCAGATGCCGCGGCCTTTGCGCAGGCGGCCATGCAGGAGGATGCCGAAGTGGCATCCGACGCTGACGATGACCATGCCGTCGTCGATGCCGATGCCGACACCGACGCCGATGCCGACACCGACGCCGACAAATAGTCTTTGTGGCGAAAGCCTCCGCGGGGAAACCTGCGGAGGCTTTTTCTTTTAAGCGATATTGGGCCGTCTGTTGATTGGGGACAGACTTAAATGAGCGTTTTCACGCATTTAAGGGTTGATTTCCGATCTCAGCCGAACACATTGAGCGGATAGGCCATTCCCGCAGTTAGCTGAACGCCCCCGCGGCCCCTCCTGGGGTCCGGGGGCGCCGTTTTCCCAGTTGAAGGAACGGAGGAGATGTGTTTCGATAGGCCCGGTGGCCATGCTCCGCCCGCCGCCCGGCACCTCTTCCCAGACTCAGCCGGACGGTCGGTCCGTCTATTCCGTTTTTCTTCCAGGCTAGGCCAGCGGGGCATCGCCCCTCTCTGCGCGCGCCCTCTCGATGAGCCCCGGCGTCAGGTCGAGGTCGCCGATGGGCACCTCCTCCACGCCGTAGGCGTCCAGCAGCGCCGCCGCGTCCTCCCTGAGCATCGCCCTGAAGGCGCGCGGGCGTCGAGAAGCCGAGCGCGCCGCGGGGCTCGGAGTTCACGTGCGACATGGCCAGCGCCAGGTCCGCCGGGGCGAGCCGGTCGAACCTGAGCCCGGAGCCCTTGGGCAGCAGCTTCCTGATCTCGACGTGGTTTCGCTCGCAGGCGCCCTTCTGGTCGCTGCGCCTCGGGTCGCAGTAGAACAGCCTCGTCTCGCCCGGCCCCTCGCCGATGAGCGCCGCGATGGCGCCCTCGTCGGAGAACTCGGCGCCGTTGTCGGTGAGCACGGCGCGGAACACGCGGCGCGTCCCGTCGGCGCCGAGGATGGCCCGGACGCCCTCCAGGGCGTCCGCGACGCGCCCGGCGGTCTTCTCCTCCAGCGGCAGCGCGAGCTGGAGCCTGCTGGGGCGGTGCAGCAGCGTGAGCAGGCAGGCGGAGTCCTCCCGGGCCCCCTCGACGGTGTCCATCTCCCAGGCAGCGGCGCACGCGTCCTCCCCGAGGGCGAGGAACGCGGCATGCGACCTGCGGGCGGAGTGGCGGGTCGCCGCACGGCCCGCGGCGCGCTTCCTCGGCCTGTAGCCGACCTTGCGCCTGAGCTCCATGTTGGTCATGCCGTCGTAGCCCGCCGAGACCCAGCGGTAGATGGTCGACGGCGACAGGTCCACCGGGCCGCCGTTGCGCGCCGCCATCTGCTCGGGCGAGAGCCCCCGGCGCAGGCAGTCCCTGATGGCCTCCAGCCTGGCCGCCGCGGCCGGCTCGTCGGCGTCTATCCCGCGCCTGGACGAGACGAGGACCGAGTCGGCGCACAGCTGCGCGGCCCGGGCCTCGTAGAAGACGTGGGGGCGGCGCTTGCAGCCGATCGCGCGGTACCGCCCGCACCCGTTGCAGCATCGCGGCCACGCGGCCAGGCGCGGGCAGGCCGCCGACAGGTCGGCGGAGGCGTCCACGCGCTCGCCGCGCCTGGCCTTCGGCGCCGTCACGAACCTGTGCGACGCCACCTCGGCGCTCACCGTCGAGGGCGACCTGCCCAGCTCCCTCGCGATCTCCCTGCACGACGCCCTGCGCTCCAGCATCCTCTGGACCGTGTCCCGCTCGTGCCTCGTGAGCCTTCCGTAGGACCTCGGGACCGCCCTCGCGGGGCCCTTCTTCCTCTTTCCGGACATGCCGTCCTCCGATCTCCCGGGGCCGGCCGGCCCGGCCCTCAGGGTATCGGGTTCCCACATTCATCCGCACATGTGCGGATGAATGTGGGAGGTGTTCGGATAAAGTCGATAATCAAGGTCACGCATTTAAGTCTGTCCCCAATCAACATTGCTGCGGCACTTTGCTCGGCTAAAGCGTACAATAGCGCCTATGCGAAAGGGGAACAGATGATCAACGAAACTATGTATGCTCGCGGTGCGGAAAGCTCCATCATTCGCGAGATCTTTAGCTATGGTCTTGAGCGCAAGGCACAGATCGGTGCGGAGAACGTATTCGATTTTTCGCTGGGCAACCCGAGTGTTCCGGCGCCCGCTGCTGTGGCTGAGTCGATTAAGAAGGCCCTGGAGCTGCCGAGTGACCAGTTGCACGGCTACACCCCCGCTCCGGGCCTGCCGCAATGTCGAGCAGCCGTCGCCGAATCGCTCAACCGCCGCTTTGGAACGAACTATGAGGGCAAAGACGTCTTTATGACGGTGGGTGCCGCGGCTTCGCTTACCTGCACGCTCAACGCCGTTACGAACCCGGGCGACGAGGTTATTGTTATCGCCCCATACTTTCCGGAGTATCGCGTTTGGATTGAGAAGGCCGGCTGTACGTGTGTTGAGGCGCTCGCCGATGAGGATACGTTCCAGCTGAGCGTGGACAACGTGCTCAAGGCGATTAGCGATAAGACGGCGGCCGTCATCATCGACTCTCCCAACAACCCGACCGGTGCCGTATATACGCGCGACACGCTGACGCGACTGGCCAATGTTCTGCGCGAGGCCAACGCTCAGCGCGATCCCGAGAATCCGATTATGCTCATCTCGGATGAGCCGTACCGCGAAATCGTGTACGGTGCCGAGGTGCCTTGGGTGCCCTCGATCTACGAGCACACCATCGTGTGCTACTCGTATTCCAAGTCGCTGTCGCTGCCGGGTGAGCGCGTGGGGTGGATCTTGGTTCCCAACACCAATCCGCAGGCTGCCCGTCTGATGTCGGCTGTTGCGGGTGCTGCCCGTACGCTGGGTTTTGTATGCGCACCGGCACTCTTCCAGCGCGTAATTATCGACTGCATCGATGAGCCGAGTGACGTTGAGGCCTATGCACGCAACCGCACCGCGCTTACCGACGCACTAGCGGAGTATGGCTACACCTATGTTGAGCCGGATGGCGCGTTCTACCTATGGGTGAAAGCGTTGGAGCCCGATGCGAATGCGTTTTGCGAGCGCGCAAAGAAGTATGAGTTGCTTGCGGTCCCCTCGGACAGCTTTGGTATGCCGGGTTGGTTCCGCCTGGGCTATTGCGTGAGTTACGAAACGATTGTCAATTCGCTACCCGCTTGGAAACAGTTGGCGGACGAGTATCGTTAAAAGTAAAGCGCTCTGCCTACAATGTTTTACGTGAAACGGGGTTTGGTGTTAAGCCAGGCCCCGTTGTCATGGACGTTGTGTCTTTGGGATGGAGTGGTTTTACGACTATCGAAGGCTATGCGTACAATGAATATAAGCGACGGCCGTGCCAGATAAGGAGACCTGATGCCCTACCTGCTTTCTTGTGACATTCATACCCATACGATGTTCTCTGCGCATGCATATTCGACCATTGAGGAGAATGTGTACTGGGCGGCAGAGCGTGGCCTGCAGGTGCTCGGATCTGCCGACCATCTGAGCTCTATGGTTACGGCTTGCCCCAATGACCTGCGCAGTTACCAATTCTTTATCAACCAGGATATCTGGCCGCGCATTTGGAGCGGCGTGCTGGTGCTGCGTGGTGCCGAGGCCGATATCGTTTCGCTGGACGGAAGCCTGTTTGGCGAGGACACTCCTGTCACGCTCGATATCGCCGGCGATTCGTACAGCCGTCAGCATTCACTGTTCGATTTGGTTACGCGTAATTTGGATTATTTGGTTGCAAGCGTGCATAATCCACAGATTGCTGAGGGCGCGACGCTGGCCCAGACGACCGAGATGTATATCAATGCCCTGGAGCACCCCAAGGTGTTCATGCTGGGTCACACGGGGCGTTCGGGCGTGCCGTTCGATATCGACGAGGTGCTGTTGGCAGCTAAGGCCAAGCACAAGATTATCGAGATCAACAACCATAGTCTTGAACACGGTGTCGACACTGAGCATTGGGCCGTATGCCGCAAGATTGCCGAGCGCTGCGCCGAGCTGGGCGTGGGCATTGGCGTTTCGACCGATGCGCACATTGGCATGGCAATTGGTAAGCTCGATTACGCTCGCAAGATGCTCGACGAGATTCACTTCCCGTTGGATCTGATCGTGACGCGCGATCGCGAGACGCTGCTGCGCGAGATGGCGGCAGCCGGCGTGTGCGATCTGCGCAATGGGATGTAGCGGAATTTATAAACCAAGCGAAGGGGGCGGCCCAGGCGGGTCGCCCCCTTTCTTGTCCCAAAAATCTACTGAGGTTGGTTAGCGGCGTTCGAGGACCGCTACGGTTTCGGTGTGGTCGGTGTGAGGGAACATGTCGACGGGCGTGATCTTGAGCAGTCGGTAGCCTCCGTCGAGGAGCTGATGCAGGTCGCGCTCTTGAGTCACGGGGTTGCAGCTGATATAGGTGATGCGGCGCGGTTTAAGTGCGCAGGCAGCTTCGAGGAACTCGGGCGTGGAGCCGGCGCGCGGCGGGTCGATGGAAAGAATGTCGACGCGTTCGTTGTTGTCGGCGGCATCGAGGATATAGTCGGTCGCATCGTCGGCCATAAACCAGGCGCTGCGGGTGAGGCCGTTGAGCTCGGCATTGCGGCGTGCGTCGGCAACGCCCGCCGGGTTGCGCTCCACGCCGAGCAGCATAATGCCGACGCCTCTGTCCTGGGCATCCTTCGCGGCGCACAGACCGATAGTTCCGCTACCGCAATAGGCATCCATGAGTACGTCGCCCTGCTGCAGGTCCATGCCGTCAATCGCGAGCTGATAGAGCAGCTCGGTCTGCTGCGGGTTGGTCTGGTAGAACGCGGTGGGGGAGATATCGAACTCGCAGCCGAGCAGCTGGTCGCGCATGCACTCGGCGCCATATACAATGCGGGTTTCCTCGCCGAGGATGGCGTTGCCGGGACGTCCGTTGATGTTTTGGGCGACGGTGACGATGTGCGGATTGAGTGCGGCGACAGCCTCAAAGAACTCCTGCGCATGCGGCAAGTCGCGCTGAGCGGTCACGAGCGTGACCATGACCTGGTCGGTATGCCAACCGCAGCGGACGACGGCATAGCGAAGCAAACCAAGATGCTTGTCCTCATTAAAGGCGGGAATATGCAGCCGCTCAGCTTCGCGTGCGATGCCGTTGAGAATCTGACGGGCGCCCGGTGCCTCGACGGGGCATTCGGGTACGGCAACGATCTTGTGCGTGCCGCGCTCAAAGAAACCGCAGCGGACGGCGCCCTCCTTACCGGGAGCAAAGGGAGTGGCGGCCTTATGACGAAAGCCACGCGGCGCAGGATATTTACCCGGGTCGCCCAGGGTGACTCCCATACCGCGAATAGGATCTACAGCAATGCCCTCACGCTCACAAAGCGAAGCAAAAAGCTCCTCCATAGCAGCCTGCTTGGCGGCGAGTTGCTTCTTATAAGGACGATTGAGCGCCGTACACCCACCGCAAGCTTTCATGATGGAACAGGGGGACTTGGGGTCCACAGCCTTACGCGCAGACGAAACCCGATCTTTATGCGAGTGCTTGGAGCGAGTCTGAGATGTCTTATCCTCGTTCCGACGAGAGCCGGGACGCTTGGCCTTAGCCTTGCCCTTGGCCGACTTACCCTTCGCGTCCTGAGACGACTTGGATTTCTGAGAAGATTTTTTCTCCTCTGACCCCTCAGCCGCCTCGATCAAAGCACGACGAGCCTTACGCTCCGCACGAGATTCTGCCATCAATAACTCCACTAATTCATGAATTAAAAGCTGCAAGCATTGTACCGTGCCAAGCCAGCGGGCGATATGCAAGCGCCCATTTCATGTCAGTGATAAGTCCAACGATGTTTGCCCGGCGTGGGCGGGGAGCGGCGCGTGATTAAGTTTATCGCGAGTTCCGCACGCAAAGGAAAGCACTTAATGTGCTTTCCGTCTTGCGCAGGACTGTAGAGCAG